>DAOTWP010000285.1:0-4014 GCA_034435675.1 Anaerolineae bacterium | reverse complement strand
GGTCACTTCGGTAGTTTCGATCAGATACGGATCGAGCGTGACCTCGTGCTGGGGATAGGCATCTTCGCCATAGGACAGCTCGCAGTTGCCGCCGTCGCGCTCCTGGCATTCCCGCACCGCGTTCTGCACTTCCTGCGGCGTGGTGCCCATCAGGAAGGTC
The DNA here is from genome assembly GCA_034435675.1 of Anaerolineae bacterium. GTDB lineage: Bacteria > Chloroflexota > Anaerolineae > Aggregatilineales > Phototrophicaceae > DAOTWP01. The sequence continues at coordinate 3,854 of DAOTWP010000285.1, read as the reverse complement.
GCGCCGGGCACAGCGACCATATCACTGCCGATGGTCTGAAGCTGCGGCGGGACAACGCTCTCCGGCGTCGGGGACGCTTCGGGGGTCGCGGTGATGATCTGCGGAGTCGCCGTCGGCGCAACAATCACGGCGGAGGTCGGCGAGGCAGCAGGCGGCTGCACAACCGCCGCGCTGGTGTCCGTAGTTGGTTCCACCTGCGGCGTCGGCGAAGGCTGATCCGTCGGCGTCACAGGCGCGGGCGTCGCGGTAATCACAATGGGCGTGGGCGATGCGCCAAACGCCAGTCCGGTCCCGGGGTTGATGCCCAGCACACCCAATGTCAGCAGTGCCAGCACCACGACTGCCGAGCAGCCAAAACCGAGGATGATCCCGATCACCACCCACTGCCAGGCAGCGCCACCGGAGCGCCGTCCGCCTCTGCTATATCGTGCCATACATACTCTCCTCGACGCCTGCCGGGCGCACTCTACTGCGCGGCAGCGCAATGTGTGCAAAGCTGAAGTCGTTTAATGCGTCCCCCATAGACAACCAGCACCCGTGATTACGGGCACCAGCACACGGCATCTTCAAAGGGGCTGGCTGCATCACCCGCGCACCAGCGGCAGTCGCCGCTTGTTGCAGCGCCACCGCGCGGATTATCCAGATCACTTTCAGACTTCATCCGGCAGATCATAAAAGAAAAGACCCTATGAGTGTAGGGTCTTTCCCAACAAGACACGCAGGAGAGCTGCTCAACACAGACACTACCCACCAGCCAATCGCTGATGTTTAACTACAAAAGGAGCGGGGGAGCCGCGTGCGTTGCCCTCAAAGCGCAGCTATCCGGCTGCGTGGGACTGTTATCGCGTAAAGGTGTTATCAGGCGGATGATGGTCAGCAGCCTGCCCAACAGCAAGCTGCCAGCAGCACAGGTTGCCAGCCCGCATCCGTCGTTGTGCGTCATTGTTCAGCGAACCTCAATGCAACAGCCTGCAGCGCCACGTCACAGCCGCAGTTCAGCGTCGTGTGCCTACAGTTGCAGCGCTTCCAGAATGCCGCTGTAGATGTTCCCCAGATTCGGTGCAAGGAACACCAGAACGAGTGTAATTCCTACCGCCACAAAGGTCAGAATTAACGCATACTCGACCAACCCCTGTGCGTTCTCATGACGGTCTTCGCCCCCCGGTACGGTGAGCGTCGCCAGTGTGGTGTACAACCATGTGATTAGCGTCCGCACGACCATGATGCCACTCCTGCCTGAATAATGTAAATGAGCGGGTTTCCCCTTTTCAACGCCCCGTAGTGTGTATGTCCGGTTCGTTGAAGTTTTGCTGCTGGATCCTGACGAGGGATCCCAATTGCGTCGAATGATTGCTTAAGTTCTAATGTTCACTATAACACACAATTTAAGCATTACACAATTAATTGACGTTTTTCATAAAGATTTCACGGTACCCGAACACAAATTACAATTTCCATACAGCGCCTGCCGTAAGGTTAAAACACTGCATTATCTGGCAGCAGCCGCGGCGCGCGGTGCCTGCATACCGGTGTGCGGTTAGCGCAGGCACCAAATGGGCGGTGTGGGAAGAAAACGTGAGATGATGGGCAAAAATAAACGCGGGGGCTATCGTTCTTAATGGACGCACGCATGCCTGCATGGCGCACGCCTGCATGGCGCACGCCTGCATGGCGCACGACCCACTCTCACTCGTTCGCTGTATCCAGCGCATCCGCCACCAACCCGAAGCGGTAAACCTGCGCACCCTCATCCTCGTAGACCAGTTCGAGATATGCCGCGTCTGCCACGCTGGAACGCATCTCCAGCTCCCAGGCAAAGGGCGTGTTCCAGCGCCATGCTGTCGCAAAGCTGTCCCGGTTGCCGACAATCTGCGGCACAATCACATAGCTGATGTTCGCTTCCAGCAGCAGATCAGCGTTGGCAGGGTTGGCGGGGTCGCGCCAGAAGGCACGCAGGCGCAGTTGTTCGTTCAGGCTTTCCTGATCACCGCTGAAGAACGGCTGCGGGCGATAATACACCGCGTCGCGTTCGGCAATCACCGGCACCCAGTCGCCTTCCTGCGGACCGGGAAAATTAAGCAAACGCGCCTGCGGCGGCGTGTTCTGGCGCAGCCAGTCCATCGCGCGCACATCCGCATGCGAACTGAACGCGCCGAAGAAACTGACCCCCAGCGACTTGCTCAGCGACAGCAGGCTGCTGCTGAACAACCCGCCAGCCAGCACCAGCACGGACAGCCCCAGCAGCAGCGCATAGGTGTAACGCGGACGCCAGCCCGGCAGGCGCGGCTGCACCCACTGTTCATAAACCCACAGCAAGCCGATACCCCCCAGAATGGTGTAGGGAATGATGACGCCATGCCACGCGATGCTAAAGGGGTAATCGTACCGGAACAGCGCTGCCAGCAGCCCGCCGAGCAGTGTCTCGGTCAGCCCCAGCACGGCGAAATCCAGTACCAGCAGCAGCCAGCCCAGACTGAGCAGCGCCAGCGTGTCGCGCCGCCGCAGCCCCACCCACACACCGAGGGCGACAAACGGCAGCAGCAGCGGATTCTGAAACGGCGGCAGCAGCATGTTGCGCAGGTAAGCCGCATCGCGTGTGAATGGCGACGCGATATTCGTCCCCATCAGCGGCAGGGTGTTGATCAGCCAGGGCAAAATGGCGACCAGCGCCAGCAGCGGCACCCCCACTGCCAGCAGCGCCCAGGTGCGGCGGGTGGGGCGCGGGTTGCCCAGCCACATGCTCAGCAGCCAGGGCACAAAGCCCAATCCGAGGATAATTGTCGTGTCCGGGTGCGAAATCGCCGTCGCGCCCAGCATCAGCCCCGCGCCAACAAAATCCAGCCATTCATGCTGCGCCAGCCAGCGGTAGGCATAGGTGACAAACGCCAGCACAAAGACCAGCGCCAGCAGCGTTGTAAAGTGCGCGTCCATATACGCGCTGAACAGCCCCAGCCCGGCAAGCATTGCCAGCCCCATCGCCCGCCCCAGCCGCTTGTCGCGCAGTTCCGCGCCCAGGTCATACGCCAGCCAGACCGCCAGCAGCCCCAGCACCGCCCCCAGCGCAAACTGCACCGTGTGCAAACCCATGCCCAGCCGTTCGCTGAAATACGCCGTCAGCGCCAGCCAGCCGGGCGAATAGAGATAGCTCACTTCGGGATGAAACGGCGCGAGCGTGTTGAAGTTGCCGCCCAGCTTTGCCATCAGCGCCAGATAGCCGAACCCCTGCGCGTCAGTGTCCAGCGGCACGGGCAGCACAAAGACCGGCACGGCAAACAGCAGCGCCACAAACAGGAAGAACAGCAAGTCCTGCGGACCCGTCCAGCCCTGTTCGGCGTCTTCCAGCACTTCGCCGCGCGCTTCGGCACGCTTTTGCCCATAGCTGAGCGTGCCGCCCAGGAAGATCAGCACCAGCAGGGCAAAAAAGATGTAGTCCACGACCAGCACATTCCAGCCGAATAACTTCGCCCAGAAGACCGACCCGCCAACGATCAGCGCGAGCGCCATCGCGCCCGCCAGACCAATGCGCGGCTGGCGGGTGTTCCACGCGGGCGACAGCATGACACCCGCACCAAGGAGAATTGCACCAAAAACAAAGAGGATCAACAGCGGCATCAGGCGTATCCTATGGCGTAGTATGCTGCGCGTCCTGCCATTTTGGCAGCGTGCGCTACGGGGGCAAGGGAATCAGGGTCTATGGCTGACCAGCCTTCAGCGGGTATGCTCGTCCTGTCGGATTGCCAGAAACCTAAGTACAACCAAATTGAAAATGTCGGATGTAGGGGCAGGTCTGAGACCTGCCCCTACGGAAAATAATCCCGCGAGATTTCTGTGGTTGTACTTAGTACACTGACAAG
>DAOTWP010000284.1:0-46881 GCA_034435675.1 Anaerolineae bacterium | reverse complement strand
GGGTATAGGCAAACAGCGTTTCGTCACGCGTGCGCGGCAGGCGTTCGCGCAGTTCGCGCAGCGTGTCAGGATACTGTTCCCATGCCGCGCAATGTTCGGTATACAAAACTGCCCCGCGTGCCAGCGACGCAGCATCAGGCAGGGTCGGGTTGACGATTTGCGGCGGGGGATTGCGCTCCAGAGCGGATTGGCGCTGCAAGTCCTGCAAATAGACATAACCCACCGCCAGCGTAACCACCGCGCCCACCGCAGCCATCAGGACAATCGTTGCACTGGCAGACGTCAGATTCAAGCGCCGGTAGCCTGCCTGAAGCTGTGGATAAAATGCAGCGATCAGACTGCCCACGACACCTGCCAGCGCCACTAGATTGAGCACTGACGGCGGACGCCCAGCACTGACGGACGCCGCAGCGGTAATTGCCCATGCGAAGGCGACACGCTGCGCGGATGCTGCCTGCTGAGAATCACGGACATCAAGCACGGTCCACCATGTGCCATTGGTGTCAATTTCATCGCTGACGATAACATACAACCCTTCGCCTGCACCTTCTGCCGGCACCGGCGCAGATCGCCAGTCCCGCGCGGGGTTCATGAACTGGAAGTCCACCAGCAAACCATCTGTTTGCTGCCCGTCGCGGCTGATAACAATGTCCAGTGTGTTGATGCCCGGACCTCCAGGCGAAAGCGTCATATTGACAGTATACGCACCGGCAGTTTGCGCCGCACGGGGCGCATCAACGGTAGTGCTTTCCGGCTGTGGGGGCGGCGTGGCAGACAGCAGACCGGCTGCCGTCAGCACACAGAGCGCCAGCACGGCTTCCAGACGCAGACTTGCCCCAAAATTCCCCGCCCACCTGCCGAGTGCCTCAAAGCGGGCAAAACGCTCCGGATGCAGCGCCACATGATGCACTGCGCCAACACCCACCAGCGCTATAACAAACACGGTTTTCAGGATTTGCGCGCCACCGTAAGAGGTGGTGATGTCAGCAGGCATCGTATACCAGTTCAACGCATTGTAAATGCCGCTGGCGATCACGACCCCCAGCGACCCCGCCGCCAGTCGCGAAAACCGCCGCAGCGCCGCCAGCAGGGCTAACCGCCGGGCATCCCCGCTGTAGGGACGCAGCGCGACAGGCAGCACCAGCACGAACGTCGCCAACCCGCCGATCCAGAAACCCACAGCGAGCGCGTGCGCCCAGTTGACAAACACGCCCGCCCAAGGCAGCACCGGCGATCCCGCCGCATGACTTGCAACGCTGGATGCACCGATCACCAGCAGCCCCAGCCACAGATTCGCCACCCAGAAAGCGCGCACAGCACGCGGCTGTTCCTGCCGGAAGTACAGGCTGCCTGCATGCAGCGCTGCCATCAGTCCCAGCAGCAGCATTCGGGCGTTCCACACATCACCAAAACGCGACCCCGTGCGCACCACCTGCCATAATCCCTGTGTTACGGCATTAACTGCGTCCACGCTGAACACCTGCATTGTTTGCTGAATCAGTGCCAGCAGATTCGTCGTAAACGCCAGCAGCAGCGCACCCCAGACGATGCGGTTAAGCCGCAGCATTACACGCGGCGGCAGCAGCCCGGCAGGATACTGGCGACTGCCCCACGCGGGCACTAACACGAGCGAATACAGCACAAACACCCCCAACAGCAGACTTGTGCTAGCATACAGCACTGCGCGCCACAGCACCTCCAGCGCGACTGCTTCCGTGCTGCCCCCGCTGCTGCTTACGCCGCCGACCTCCTGCCCGACAAAGAACACGCGCGTTTCGGTGATGACGTGTCCATCGCTGGCGAATGCTACCCGCATTTCAACAATATAAGCGCCGTCGGGCAGATCCTGCGACAGGCGCGCGGTCATCAGCGTGTTGTTTTCGGGATCAACCCCACCCTCGGCAACGAATGTGCCGTGCTGGTCACGTACCCGCACACTGCTAAACCGCGCTTCCAGAGTTTCGCTGAACCAGTACTGCACGCGCGGCGGCACACGCGCCAGCACCGCACGATCCTGCGGCACAGCACGGACGATATAGCCATGCGCCTGCACCGGCACACCGGTACTGAACAGCAGCCCAACGAGCAGCAGCAGCAAGAATCGTTTGTGGGTCATAGGAACGATGCTAATCCAGTTTGAAGCGTTCAGAGGGAGCAGCGGACTGCGGCTGAGGCGCTTCGGTGTTGGGCACTTCGCTATCTTCCGGATCAAGATCAGTGTTGCGACTTTTGACCCATGCTACCGCCATCACAATCAGAAAAATCGCGGCAATGCTGAGGAAAATGACCTCATCCCATACGCCCAGCGCGCCATGGGCGAGATAGATCGGGATTACGACGTTCATGGATCAGGCTTTCACTGAACAGAATGAAGAACAAATCGCGGGGTATTGTAGCGGAAGTCGGCGGGGTTTTGTACCGTTTTTCACGAGGCACTTAGCAACAAAAAGCGACCATTTAAGTAACTGGTCGCTCACTGAAATATGCGGCTGATAGGAATCGAACCTATGACCTTGCGCTTAGGACGCGCCAGCTCTTGTCCCCTGAGCTACAGCCGCCAATCGCAGATACTTTCGAACGCTATTCTTGCATAGAAGTTGTCGGTGTTCAATCCTCTTTCAGCAGCAATTTGATTGATCCCAGGGTGTCTCCCTGTCGCATTGCTATAATCAGCGCATGCTCTTTTTCAGAAAGCTCCCCGATTGGCTATGCAGGATTTGGATCATCACTGCGTCCAAGCAAATAGTCCGTCGTGACGCCGAAAACGTCAGCAATGCGTGCTAAAACATCACATGAGGGGTCTGTCTCGCCGGTTTCATAGCGGGCAATCTGCCGAACACTGATATTCAATGCGTCAGCCAGTTGTTGATGCGTGAAAGCTCTGTCCAGGCGCAGCTTACGTAGCCGATCAAATCGAAGCATAGCAATTTTTTACTTGGTAACCTGAATACAATGACTATGATAGCCTATAGTGGCACTACTTGTGCTTGACACAAGGTATTACACCAAAACGCAAATCAGGACAAATTGACCTGAAAAAGTGAAAGTAGACAGCCATGAGACCCTGCGCAAGCTGCGGAAAACTTACCAATAACCCCAAAGTTCTGTTCAAAATCGTGTTCTGCCATCAGCAGCAATCATGTCGCGCCCAAAGTCGCCAGCAAGATTCGGCGGTGCAAGCACTGTGAAATCACAATTGAACGCGGAAGAACAGTCTGCGGATGACTGCAATCCCAGCAATGTAGATTGGACAAAGCGAACGCTGGGCGACATTCAGGTATCAGCCAGATACCAGAATAATGCCAAAATGCGCGATGTCGCCCGCCATGAGTACAAACGTTCTGGACGCCCTCATATTTGCCAGAATTGCGGCTATGCCAGACCTATCGAAATCTGCCATATCCGCACCATTAATGCGTTCCCCGACGACACACCCGTTGCGGTTGTCAGCGACCTGGACAAACTGATCGCCCTGTGCCCCAACTGCCACTGGGAATTTGATCACGGGCTGTTGACTATAGCCGCACTTGCCGTTTTGCAAAGCTAACACCCGCTGGTCAGCGCTGTTCCATACCGGGAATCTTACACACGCCTTCACCGCAGTCTACGCCAAACGCCTTATTGATGCGGTAGCGGTTGCGCGCGATCACCCCATACAGTCTTGGACCCAGCCAGTTCATGCCCGGCAGATGCAGCAGCAGCCAGACGGGCAGCCCCAGCGGCAGTTCGCGCAGCATCCGCCGTGTGCCCGCGAAACCGTTGTACACCTGCCCGCTGCGGGTCACGACGTGAATCTCGCCCATCGTCTGCGCATAATCGAGCATCGGAAATCGCTGTTCCACTTCTTCACGGCGGTGCAAGTCAAGCCATTCTACGCGCCCGACCCAATCCAGCAGGCGCACCGTGCGCCGCGTCTGGTTGCACAATACGCAGTTTCCATCGTAAATTGCTGTTAACACGCCACTCAACCTATCTACAACGCGCCCGAAACTTGTTATCATCAATACTCGTAACGGTAATCATCATAGCATCCGCACGTAAATATTGCGTGAGTGATTGACATTTTGTCTGTACGGCAGTTTCGCCCTGCAACGCCAGAAAAGGACAGCGCCCGATGGAAGAGAAACCCAAACGCCCGCCTGCTGAAGAAGATTACTACGCCCCCCCGCCGCGCTATTATCGCCGCCGTTTGCCCAACCCGATTACCGGCTGCCTGTGGGAACTGGTGCGGATGGTGGTCTATATGAGCCTGCCGCTGCTAGTCGTCGGCGCGCTGGTGCTGCTGGGCTTTACGACAATTACCAATGTGTTTAACGGGGTACGCACCATCTTTGAGGGCGCGCCGGGACCGGTGGAGGTAATTGCCGCCGAAACGCTGGTCACACGCATTCAGGGGCTGGGGCGCTTCGTCAGCCTGGAAATTGGGTTTGCCAACCCGGAGATTCTGGTGCGCAACATTCAGCAGGGCGGTCTGACGCCATGCAGCTTTGAGGCGCGACATATCGCCGAAGGCACGATTGAAGCCGGTGTAGACCTGTCCTTGCTGACCGAGCAGGACATCGCTTACGACACGGAGAGCAACACTTACACCCTCTATCTGCCCCCGGCGAACCTGACGAGCTGCCGGATTGACCAGATTATCCAGTACGACCCGCAGCAGACCTTCTGCCGCCTGAGCTGGGATGAGGTACGGCGTCTGGCGCAGTACACCGCCACAACCGAGATGATCGAAAAGGCGTATTCCGAGGATATTCTGGGGCGTGCGCAGTCCGAAGCGCGTGACGGCATCGGCGCGTTTGTTCAGCTTGTCACCAACGCCAACGTCGTGATCGAGTTCCGCCAGCCCGATACCAGCCCGGAAGCCACCCAGACGCCGCTGCCCGATTCCTGCCAGCCGCAGCCGCCCGAGGGCTGGGTCTACAACGAAGCAAACGGATTCTGGCAGCAGGAGTAACCCGCCACAGGATGCGCGGGGCAGGGAAGCGCGGCACCTCCCTGCCCCACGCGCAGGATACCCAGCTACCCAGCAGACTGGCTGCGTTCGCGTGTTTCCTGTAATGCGAGTTCGATAAACACTGCCGAAGTCCAGCCGAAGATTGGCGCGGCTTTGGGCGGACGCTCCCCTGTCATCGGATGATAGTATTCGTAGATGTCATCGTGCAGCATAATCAGTTCAAGCGTCCTGCGGCGGAGATCTCCGGCGATGTCGTGACGCCCAATGCTATTCAGCGCTTCAATGAAAATGTAGTTGATATTCACCCACGTGGGACCGCGCCACATTTGCAGCGCGTCGAATGCCGGTTCATTGATAGCAACCGTCGGCAGGGGGTAGGTAGTCCAGAACAACTGTGGATCAGTGAGATTCTGCACCAGCCGGTCCGCAATTTCAGCAGGCAGCCCCAACGCCGCATCCCACAGCGGCAGCAGGTGGAATGGCGTCAGCACGGACACACGCTGTCCACCGACAAGCGCATGAAAGACCCCGCGCTGCTCGTCCCACAGCACGTCAATCATGCGTTGCAGCCAGACTTTCGCGGACGCGCGATACTGCTCCGCCTCGTCCACCAGCCCAATCAATTCCGCAATTTTCGCCATGCTGTCTAGTTGGTTGCACAGGTAGGCGTTGAGGTCAGGCGCAACCACGGGCATGCCATAATCCCACAGCGGGCTGTCATCCAGACCGGATGAAAACGGATGGCGATAAACGCACAAGCCAGTCTCATCAAGATTTTCACTGACCCACCACAGATGCCAGCGTTTGATCGGCTCGTAGATTTCCTGCAAGAAATCCAGATGCCCGGAAATCTCATACAGCTTAAGCGCTGTCCATGCGATCAGCGGCGGTTTCGTTACGTCCGCATCTACCGGCTTTTCGAGATGTGTAATCAAGCCTTCATCGTGGATTGCATCAGGGATCATACCGTTCGGCTGCTGGTGGTCAAGCAAAATGCGCAGTTGATCTTCCGCCAGCTTTGTATCCACATGGCGGTACGCAAGCGCATGAAAAAACTGATCCCAGTGCCAGACCCCGACATAATGGATCTTCGACGGCGCAATCGCTTCTCTTGTAAAGTAAAAGCGTGTACTCATCAGCCCGGCACGCATTATCCACCATGCATACAGGTAATCCGTGCGCAGTTCATCCAGCACAGGCGGTACGCTGTCAAACCACGCCGCCCAGCGTTCATAGGCAGCGGAGATTGCCACTGCGGGATCGGGCACTGACCGGTTGAACCCCAGCCGCGGCGTGATATTCAGCAGCAGGGCATGCCCCGCGCTGGCGTCCAGCTTCAGGCTGACCTGATGCCGGGACTGCCCCAGGGGTTCAAACGTATTTTCCAGAATCTGCGCGTTGGTGGTGTAGGCAATGTTACGCACACCCCGCAGCGTGCCGCCACGCCGATCCGTGCGGCAGTCCTGCGCGTAGGCATCGAACGACAACCTGCACTGCCCGGCAGGCAGCTTGATGAGCAGAGTTTCACTGTCCAGGAAAACCCAGTCAAACTGCCCGCAGGCGGTGTCGATGCTGACCAGATGCGGATAGGTATCCACAGTGAATCTGAGCATCGTGCCGTCGTCGTCCAGAAACCGAAAGTTATCAATCAATGGGGGACGCTGGCGGTAATGTCCTGTTTCGTTTTCCTGTTTGACCCAGCGTTCCGCCAGCCGAATGTAGAGCGCATTTTCGCGACGCGCCAGCATCAGCCGTGACCCGCGTTCGCTAAAGGGGATGTTGCTCAGATCAATCCGGTTATGCAGATCATCAAATGCACTCATGAGTCGGCCCTTTCGGCTTGGTGCAGAGGAACGTTCGTTGATTTTCGCCAGAGAGTGACATACCATGCTTGTAGCGAATACCCCACCCGGCTATCGCGGCTATCGCGTATGAAGGAGTCAACCATGAATCAATTTCCCGCAGGCATACTGTCGAAGCTCACTGCCCTCTATGGGGCGGAACGCGCGCCGGAAATCGCCGCACGATTGCAAACGCTAATTGCTGAGATGCCACCACGCAAAATAGCATATACCATTTCTGAAAAAGATGTCATTCTGATTACCTACGGCGACCAGGTGCAGCAGCCAGACAGCGCGCCCTTGCGCGTGCTGGACTCCTTTGCCCGCGAGTGGTTCAGTGGCATGCTCAACACACTGCACATCCTGCCCTTTTACCCCTATTCCTCGGATGACGGCTTTTCCGTCATTGACTACTACGCGGTCAATCCCGCACTAGGGCAGTGGGAAGACATTCAACGCCTGCATGGTAGTTTTCGCCTGATGTTTGACGCTGTGTTCAATCACATTTCTGTCCAGAGCGCATGGTTCCAGGCGTTCCTGCGGGGTACAGCGCCCTACACAGATTATTTCATCACGGTTGATCCGGCGGTAGACCTGTCGCGGGTGCGCCGCCCGCGCACACTGCCGCTGCTGACGCCGTTTGAGACGGCACAGGGCACTAAACACGTCTGGACAACCTTCAGCGCTGATCAGGTTGATCTCAATGCCAGCGAGCCGGAGGTGCTGCTGGAGCTGCTGCGGGCGCTGCTGTTTTATGTCCGCCAGGGGGCAGACCTGATTCGCCTCGACGCCATCGCCTATCTGTGGAAAACCATCGGCACAGACTGCATTCACCTGCCGCAAACACATCTGATCGTCCAGTTGATGCGCGATGTACTTGATCTGGTCGCGCCCGATGTCCTGCTGATTACCGAGACCAATGTGCCGCATCAGGAGAACATTTCCTACTTTGGCAAAGAGGGCAGCGAGGCGCAGATGGTCTACAATTTCTCGCTGCCGCCGCTGCTCCTGCACACGTTCGCCACGGGCAATACGGACGCGCTGACCGCCTGGGCACGCACCCTGAAGCTGGACAGTGACCGCATGACATTTTTCAACTTCACCGCGTCCCATGATGGCATCGGTGTCACGCCCGCCGCCGGGTTGCTGTCCCCGGCAGAGTTCGCCGCGCTGGTGGCGCGCGCAGAAGTGCACGGCGGGCTTGTCTCTTACAAGCAGAACAGCGATGGCAGTCGCAGCCCATATGAACTGAACATTACCTATTTTGACGCCATCACCGACCCGGCAGTCACGGCACAGGATCCGCAAACCGCAGTGAAGCGTTTTACCTGTTCACAGGCGATCATGCTGGCACTGGCGGGTGTGCCCGGAGTTTACTTCCACAGTCTTGTGGGGTCGCGCAACTGGCGCGCCGGGGTAACGCAAACCGGGCACAACCGCACCATCAACCGCGAGAAGCTGAATGCTGCTGACCTGAGCGCCGCGCTGCAAACACCAGACAGCCTGCGCAGTGCTGTTCATCGCGAATATCGCCGTCTGCTGCTGGCGCGCACGCAGGAACCCGCGTTCCACCCCTTTGCGGAACAAAAAATCCACAGCAGCGCCCCCGGCATTTTTGCGCTGGAACGCATCAGCCGCGATGGGCAGTCGCGCGTGCTGGCACTGCACAACGTCACTGGCGCGGCAGTCGAATTGGAGTATCCGGGTGCGACCCCGGCTCAGGATTTGCTCAGCGGTACGACCGTTGCGGGCGGCGAGCGGCTGACTCTTCAGCCCTATCAGAGTCTCTGGTTGCAATCTGCTGTGTAATCCATTGCAGTTTACTTGACTCCCGAAACGTTTTGGGTTACAGTCATGGTAAGCATCCAAAACGTTTCGGATTACGTACCGGATTGCAGGGTACCGAATTAAATAAGTGTTTTGTGTTTTTTGAAGACGACTTATGGCATCCAAAGCAACGCTTAAATCTATTGCGCAGGCGACAGGGTTTTCGGTCACGACTGTTTCGCGCGCGCTGGCGGGGTATGATGACGTTAACGAGGACACCCGCAACCTGATTTTGAGCGAAGCCCGTATGCAGGGTTACGAACCCAACCTGAACGCCCAACTGCTGCAAGGTCAGCGTTCGCGCACTATCGGGTTGATGATTCCGGCAACGGAGTCCCCCGCGCCAGACCAGTTTTTTAGCCAGTTTGTTGCCGGAGTCAGCCGGCAGGCAGGCGCTTCAGGCTATGACCTGCTGCTGACCACCTACTTTCCGGATGGCGACAGCGTCGCACCGTACCGGCGTGTGATTAACCGTCATCGTGTAGACGGTATGGTGCTTGCGCGCGTGCGCCAGCACGACGAGCGAATCGCCTATCTGAAAACGACTGACTGCCCTTTTGTCGTTTTTGGGCGCACCGACGATGACGATGAATATACCTATATTGATGTTGATGGCATCAGCGGGCAGGCAAGCCTGACACGCCACTTTATCAGCCTCGGGCATAAGCGCATTGCTTACGCGGCATCCCCAGAAGAGTTCACGTTTACGGCATACCGCATGCGTGGTTTTCGTCAGGCAATGCAAGAAGCAGGGTTGCCTGTGAATGAACGTCTCATTATTCACGGTCCGCTGACAGAGCATTCGGGGCACGCGATTGCGGCACAACTGCTTGACCTGCCCGATCCGCCTACAGCCATAATGACGGGCAACGATGCGATGGCGTTTGGTGTTATGCGCCTGATTCGCGAACGCGGCTTGCATGTTGGCAGCGACATTGCTGTTGGGGGGTTTGATGATGTTTCCGCTTCAGACTATGTACAGCCTGAACTCACAACAGTACGCCAACCTGTCTATGAAGTCGGGCAATTGCTGACCAACATGCTCCTTCAGCTTATTGCCGGAATCCAGCCAACCAGTCGGGGAATTCTCCTCGAACCAGAGATAATCGTTCGCGCATCCAGCGGAGCACAGCGCCGTTGAATGCTGGCTAAACAGGAGGCATCTGGCGCGATTCTCAAATCACACCCTTACCTTCAATAGTGCTTATTATGCAATGCATACAGGAGGACTACCGTGAAGAAACGTTTTGCACTTACCCTGTTGGTGCTTCTGGTGATGCTGATGTTGTCGGGCATCGCCACGGCACAAAGCACCACTCTGATTTTCTGGAGCACTGAAGAACAGCCGGAACGCGCTGCGGCAACGCAGGCGATCATTGACCGCTTTACTGCTGAGACCGGTATCAGCGTGTCGCTGGTGCTGACCAACGAAGATATTCTGGACAGCCTGATGGCCGCGAACCTCGCCGCGGGCACACTGCCGGACGTGATGTTTCACCCGGTCGATTATGCCGCCGCCTGGTATTCGGAAGGCATTCTCAGCAGCGAAGCAGCGACTGCTGTCATTAACGATCTCGGTGCCGAGAATTTCAGCGCGCTGAGTCTGGTTGGCGATGGTATGGGCGGTTATGTCTCCGTACCAACTGACGGTTGGGGACAACTGCTGATCTATCGTGCCGACCTGTTCGCAGCCGCGGGGCTGGAACCGCCGACTAGCTTTGAGACGATCATGGCGGCGGCGCAGGCGCTGCATGACCCGGACAACAGCTTCTATGGTATCGTTGCAGCGACCGATCCTTCCGCCGTGTTCACCCAGCAGACATTTGAACACTTCGCGCTGGCAAACGGCGTGCAGCTCACCGACGCCGAAGGTAATGTGACGCTGAATACCCCGGCAATGGTCGAGGCACTCGCCTTCTACACCGATCTGGTCGGCAATTATGGTCCGCCCGGTGTGGTGGATGTCGCCAGCTCACGCGCAACCTATTTCGCGGGGCAGGCAGCGATGATTGTCTGGTCGCCGTTCATCCTCGACGAAATGGCTGGACTGCGTGACAATGCGCTGCCGAACTGCCCGGAATGTGCCGAAGATGTGGCATTCCTGGCGCGTAACAGCGGTTTTGTGCCCGCGTTTGTTGGACCCAGCGGCAGTGAACCCGCCCAGTACGGGCAGGTCAGTCTGATGGGTATCAGCACCAGCGCCCCGGCAGAAGCACAGGAATTCGTCAAGTTCTGGCTGTCTGAAGGTTATCTGGACTGGCTGGGTGTTGCGCCGGAAGGCAAGTTCCCGATGCGTCGCGGCACACCGGAAAACAGCACGCTGTATCTGGAAGGCTGGAGTACACTGCCCGCCGGTGTGGATCGCAAAGCTCCGCTGGGTGATTTCTACAGCCAGGAAGTGATCAATACCATTGCCGAAGGTGCAACCGGGTTCGCGCGCTGGGGTCTGGCGCAGGGACAGGGGCAGCTTGTCGGCGGTGTCTATCAGGAATTGGTCGTCCCACGGGCGATTGCCGATATCCTCAGCGGATCGCTGACCCCTGAAGACGCGGCAGCGCAAATTCAGGCAGAGGTCGAAGAAATCCAGGCTTCACAGGCAGAATAACACCGAACCCGGTGTAAACCACGCGGTGTAAGCCGTTTCATGATGCCGGGGTGCATGAACATGTGCCCCGGTACGTGCTTAAACAGGCACCAATCCAAAACGTGATACCCCCCTGTAAAGTAACCGGCGACTGCCTGTAGTGGGGATCACACCCGCGCTCGTTCGATCCGTAAAATATCGAGGGAACTCGATCATGGCACAAACCCTCGCCCCATTAGAAGTTATTGTTTATGCCGTGTTATGGGCGGTCATTGGTGGGCTGCCTGGCTTCTATCTGTTCACCAGCCTGAATCGTACTCCGCGCACCGGCGCGTTTCTGGGGTTCATCATCGGTATGCTGATCGGATTCGTGGGCGCGATTAGCGGCTTGTTCGCTACAACACAGGCGGCGGTGGACGCGGTGCTGCTGCTGTGGGCGTCAGCACTGGTGGTCGGGCTGCTTGCCCCGCTGATCCGCCAGGGAGCGGCAGAGGGCAGCGCGCTGCGGGGGGTGTGCCAACCGCTGGATGCGCTGCTTTATGGTAACTATCGCCAGCACTCTTCGTTGCAGCGGCGCGTCGCTGATCTCGCCTATGGGCTGGTGCTGCCTACACTGGTTCTTGTGGCGGCGATTGTCGTCTTCCCGATGATCTGGAATCTGGTGCTGGCGTTCCGTCCGGTGCGCCTTGCCGACCTGCGCGACCTACAGCTTTTTGCGCTGGACGACCTGACCCTGCGCAACTTTGAGCGCGTTTTCAACACGCGCGGCTTCTTAGACACGCTGCTGCGCACGTTCATCTATACTATTACAGGCACTTTTCTGGCGATTTTCCTCGGTCTGCTGGCAGCCTTGATTGTCAAGGATCGGTTCCCCGGACGTAACCTGATTCGTGGTTTCTTCCTGTTTCCGTATATCGCGCCGATTGTGTCAGTGGTGCTGGTCTGGAAGCTGATGTTCAACCAGCAGTATGGGTTGATGAATGTGCTGAATTCGTCGCTGGGGCTGCCAACGATTGACTACCTGAACACCCCCGGCATGGCGTTTCTGATGGTCATTCTGTTTCAGGGCTGGCGCTATTTCCCGTTCGCCTTCCTGTTCATTCTGGCGCGCATTCAGGCAATCCCGGAGGACATGTACGAGGCGGCAAAAGTAGACGGCGCAGCCCCGTCACAGCGCCTGTGGTATATCACCCTGCCGCAGCTGCGGGCAGTTTTTGGCACGCTGTTCCTGCTGCGTTTTATCTGGACGTTCAATAAATTCGATGACGTTTATTTGCTCACGGGCGGGGCAGCAGACACCAAACTGATTACGATCGAGATTTATGACCAGTTGTTCAGTTCGCGCAATGTCGGCGCTGCTTCTGCCGTCGCGCTGGTGCTGGCGGCAGTGCTGATTGTGGTCGTGTTCATCTATTTCCGCTGGTTCCTGGTAGAGGAGCAGTAAACCATGACGACGAATACACAGGGAACAGTGCAGCACACGACCAAAGCCTACAGCACGCCGCGTTACAGCCGCGAACAGATCGAAACGGTTATTGGGCGGGTACTGAAATATTTCTTGATTGCGGTGTTCTTCTTTATGACGGCATTCCCGTTCTACTGGATGCTGGTGACATCGGTGCGCGATACCAGCGCGCTGATTCGGGAACCCGCACGCCTCATCCCCAGCGCCAGCGAACTGATGAACCTGGCTCGCCCCTATGAGGAAGTCCTCAATCGCTTCCGGTTTGGCACATTCATTGGCAACAGTCTACTGGTTTCGCTGACCGTGGTGATCTTCACGCTGCTGCTGGCGATTCCCGCTGCCTATTCGATTACGCGGCTTAAATTCCGGCTGAAGGCGGTGATGAGCTGGGGCATTCTGCTGGTGTATATGTTCCCGTCAATTGTGATCGGCATTCCGTTGTTTGTGGTGTATTCGCGGTTGGGCTTGCAGGGCAGCCTGCCGGGGATCATCGTCGTGTATATGTCGGGCACGCTGCCGGTGGCGCTGTATATGCTGCGCAGCTATTTCCAGACTATCCCGGCGGAGCTTGAGGAAGCAGCGCTGATTGATGGCTGCGGGCGCGTGGCAATCATCTGGCGCATTGTGCTGCCCCTGGCAGTCCCGGCGGTGGCGTCCGTGGCACTGTATACGTTTATGATTGCGTGGAATGAACTGCTGTTCGCTATCCTGTTCCTGACGGCATTCCCGAACAGTTGGACACTGCCCATCGGGCTGATGCAGCTCGATACGCAGGAAGTGCCGCGCACATACCTGATGGCAGGGTCGGTGATCATCACCGTCCCCGTGATCGTATTGTTCTTCTTCTTCGAACGCTTCCTGACACGCGGTCTGACAGCGGGGGCGGTTAAGGGCTAAACAAGCGCACTGCAAGGGGGCTTATCCCCTGCCGCCTCACGCCTGCTTCGGGCGGTATTGCAGCGCCTCGGCAATATGCTGCACGTTGATGTCCTGCGCACCGTCCAGATCGGCAATCGTCCGACTCAGCTTGAGGATGCGGTGGTAGGCACGCGCGCTGAGCTGCATGCGCCGCACAGACAGGTCAAGCAGCTTGCCTGCGTCCGGGGTCAGCGTGCAAAACTGCTGAATTTCGCCCACGCGCATATCGGCATTGGTGATGATGCCCGGCAGCGCCGCGAAGCGCTCCTGCTGGCGGGTACGCGCCCGTTCAATTCGCGCGCGAATCGCCGCCGAAGTCTCCGCGCGGGTGCTGGTGGTCAGCTTGTCGTAATCCACGCGCGGGACATCCACATGCAGATCAATGCGATCCAGCAGCGGTCCGGACAGGCGGCTCTGGTAACGCGAGATTATCATCGGAGAACAGGTACACGGTTTGAGCGTGTCGCCGTAATAGCCGCACGGGCAGGGATTCATCGCCATAATCAGCAGGAAGTTCGCCGGAAAGGTCAGCGATCCACTCGCCCGGCTGATTGTGACCAGCTTGTCCTCGATAGGCTGACGCAGTACCTCCAGCACACGCGCCGGGAATTCTGCGACTTCATCCAGGAACAGCACTCCCCGGTGCGAAAGGGTTACTTCCCCCGGTTTGGGGTTGCTGCCCCCACCGATTAACCCCGCCTGACTGATCGTGTAATGCGGCGCGCGAAACGGGCGGTGCTGCATCAGCGGGGTATCGCTGGTCAGCAGGTCGGCAACCGAGTAGATGCGCGTGACTTCCAGCGCTTCGTCCGGCGTCAGGTGTGGCAGAATACCCGGAATCGAGCGCGCCAGCAGTGTTTTGCCCGTACCCGGCGAACCCTTCATCAGCACATTATGGTTGCCGCCTGCCGCGATTTCCAGCGCACGCTTGACATGCTCCTGCCCCTTAATATCGGCAAAATCCACTTCGTAGGCTGGCTCAATCTGGTTGATCGGGGTGGGGTCAGGCTGGTAGGACTGGATCGGGTTCAGGTTATACAGATGCTCAACCAGTTGCCCCAGACTCTCGACCGGCAGCACCGTGATACCGCCGACCAGCGCCGCCTGTGGCGCATCAGCAGCCGGGACATAGAGCGCCTCGAAACCCAGTTGTAGCGCCATATGCGCCATTGGCATGACGCCTTTGACATGCCGCACTGCGCCGTCCAGCGACAGCTCTCCGACAAACAATGATCGCTCCAGCGCCCCCAGTGGAATCTGGTCGGTAGCCGCCAGCGCGCCTACAGCAATTGCCAGGTCATAGGCAGTGCTGGTTTTGGGCAGGTTCGCCGGCGAGAGATTGACAACATAAGCCTTCTGTGGAAATTGCAGCCCACTGTTCTTAATGGCAGCGCGCACACGCTCGCGGCTCTCGCGCACGGCGGTATCCGGCAGCCCGACAATCGTGAACGAAGGAATACCGGCACGCGGGTTGAAATCCACTTCGACATCAACAACATATCCCTCAAGTCCGAGCAGCGCACAGGCGCGAACCGTTGCAAGCATGTTCTGTCTCTACTGGTTCCGGCAGTCTGCACCAGTATATACGTTTTTTGTCAGACGCGGGGATAATCTAGAGCTTTGTCGCGGAGTGCAAAGCCCATTCCAGCGCGACCATTGGCGACGGCGAACGGCGCGCCTGCACCGGGTCAGCTTGAACCGCCTGCACTGCGCCCCCTGTTCAGCGAGACACAGGGACCGACGGGCGGTAGAGGGTAACGTGAGGGCTGGGCTGATGCGCGGATGGAGCGGCGAATTGTCCACAATTGCTTTGGAAGATTGATTCTCTAATTCCTTCTAGAAAAACCACCACACTACAGATTGGACGCATTGATCACTTTTGCGTGAGCAATTGTAGCTTCTGCATCACTGTTAAGATGTCCCGCGAGATCACCTTGCGTAATTAAGCAGCACCTCCTGTCCACGTATTGCACTACTCCGTATAACCCTTCACAACACATATCGGTAAGCTTAAGAAAAGCATGTATGCAAACGTTTGCATATCCAGATGAACACAAGCTTAACCGAATTAATCTCCCATGCTGCCCAGAATTTGACACACGGGCAGGGTTTTACCCGTAGAAAGGTCAGGAGTTGCTTGACAGTAATCACAGATAGCGCTAGGATTATTGCAAGCGTTTGCAAAATAATGCGATGTTCTTTCATCAGGGTTGTGCGGTATATATTGTTCATCGAATACATGGTTCATTCAGGACTCCATAGCTCATGGCAAATAACCGCACAAAGAACAACAGCATCACCATCCATGATGTCGCCAAAGAATCGGGTGTGTCTTATTCAACCGTATCGCGCGTGTTAAACGGGTTTGAATTCGTGAAGGAAGAAACCCGCGTAAAGGTGCTGGCAGCGGCAGAAAAACTGGGTTATGTCGCCAATATGCAGGCGCGCAGCCTGGCAGGCGGCAAGACCCGGGTCATTGGGCTGCTCGTGCCCGGTCTGGATAACGGCTATATCGGCGAAATCGTGCGCGGAATTGATGAGGAGATCGTCAAATTCAATTACGATTTGATGCTTTATACCACACGCCGCCGGACCGGCAGCGAAGCGCATTATGTCAAGGCAATCAGTAACGGGCTGACGGACGGCATCATCCTGATTGTGCCGCTGTTGGAACGCGAATATCTTGTGTCGCTGCGGGAACACAACTTCCCTTATGTGGTGGTTGATCAGGTTGACCCCCAGTTCCACAGTTCGGTTGTGGATGCGACTAACTGGCAGGGCGCGTATGACGCAACCCAATATCTCATCGAATTAGGGCACCATCGCATCGGGTTTATCAAAGGCTTACAGGCAATCCAGAGTGCCGATGATCGCCTCGCCGGGTATAAAGCAGCGCTTGCCGATCACAATCTGTTTTTTGACGAAACGCTGGTGATCGAAGGTGACTTCTTCACCACGGGGGGGTACGCTGCTGTGCGTCAATTCCTTGCGCGTACACCTTACCCGACAGCAATCTTTGCCTCGAATGACCTGATGGCGCTCGGCGCGATGCAGGCGCTTCAGGAGCAGGGGTTAAATATCCCCGGTGACATCTCACTTGTGGGCTTTGACGACATCCCCCAGGCATCGCTGGTGCATCCACGCCTAACTACCGTGCGCCAACCGCTTGAGCAGATGGGGCGGATCGCAGTCAACCTGCTGATTGAGCAAATTGAAAATGCCGATCTCACCCCCCGGCGAGTCACGCTCGCCACGCGGTTTGTTGAGCGTGAGTCGTGCCGACCGATTACACAGGAAGAGCCGTAATCCAGAATTAGGAAAGGAGCTGCCATCGAAACGACCACAAACGTTTGTACCACCCAATATATCGCTGGCTCAATTTATCCGTTATGGAGATAAACTATGCGAACACAACGTTTGGTTGCCTGGACGATGGCAGTTCTTTTGCTCATCATGTCATTCGGTGCCGCCAGTGCACAGGATACTGTTACCATCAGATGGTGGACGATCTACACCACCCCACCGGAACTGACCGAACTGGCGGAAACGCTGGCACAGGAATATATGGACGCGCACCCCGGCGTGACCATCGAAATCACGCATCTCGAAAACGAAGCATTCAAGGAACGCCTGGCAACAGTGATGCAGGCAGGGGACCCGCCGGACATCTTCCAGAGCTGGGGCGGCGGCGTGATGTGGAATTATGCCGAAGCAGGTCTGCTGCGCGACATCACCCCGGAACTGACGGCAGATGACGCTGCCTGGCAGAATTCCTTCTCGGCACAGGCAGCGCTGGACCTGTACGGCTACAACGGCGCTTACTATGGTGTACCGCTCAACTTTGGCGCGGTGGGGGTGTGGTACAACACACGCCTGTTTGCTGAAGCCGGTATCGAAAATGTCCCCACCACCTGGGATGAATTCCTCACTGTTGTACAGCAGTTGAAGGACGCCGGAATTACCCCGATTTCGCTGGGCGGACGCGACAAGTGGCCCTCGCACTTCTGGTGGGTCTACCTTGCCATTCGTGAAGGCGGGCAAACGGCTTTTGAAGCGGCTTATAACCGTGATGGCTCCTTCGCCGATGCGCCGTTCGTCGCCGCGGGTGATCGCCTGCTGGAACTGAACGCGCTCGAACCCTTCCAGACCGATTTCATGGCAATGGGCTATGGTCAGGCGGCGGGTTTGATGGGCAATGGCGAAACCGCGATGGAACTGATGGGACAGTGGGCACCGGGCGTGCAGCAGGGTAACAGCACCAGCGGTGAAGGGCTGCCCGAAGGCGAATTGGGCTGGTTCCCCTTCCCGGCGGTTGAAGGTGGCGCAGGCGGTCCCACCGACGTGCTTGGTGGCGGGGACGGCTTCGCGGTTGGCGTGAACGCGCCTGATGAAGCGGTGGACTTCTTGAAATTCCTGACCACACCCGAAGTTCAGGAACGCTACATTGCGCTGGGTACGGGCTTCGTTCCCACAGTAGCAGAAGCAGAAGATGCAGTGACCGACCCGCTGCTCCTGGCGGTGATGGACGCCCGCAACAATGCCGAATACTACCAGCTTTACTACGACCAGTTCCTGCCCCCGGCAGTGGCGCAGGCGGTTCTGGATGGTGTTGAAGGACTGCTGGTGGGCACATTCACCCCTGCGGAAGCAGCCCAATCCATCGAGGATGTTGCGTCCTTCGAGCTTGAATAACGCTGTTTAGCGAAGGTGGGGGATGCCCTGAGCGGCACTCCCACCTTCATCAAGCCCTGCTTATTGGAGGATGTCAACATGGGAAGCCAATCAAGACGACTGTTTCGAGTTCTCCCACGTACCCAGAGCAAGAGTATCACCGAAGATCGTCCGCGCACTTCACGCGAGCAGCTTTTGACGATTGCCTTGTTTATCCTGCCGGGTGCGGTCATTTACACCCTGTTTCTGATAATGCCAATGATACAGGCGGGCTACTACAGCCTGTATGACTGGAACGGTCTGGGTCCGCTGACTGATTTTATCGGTTTCGGCAACTATGAACGTGCTTTCAACCACTCCATATTCCAGACCGCCATGCTCAATAGTTTTATCATCATCGTGCTCTCGCTGGTGATACAACTGCCGCTGGCAATGATGCTGGCGCTGATGGTCGGGCGCAAACTGCCCGGACGTGCCATCTTCCGCAGTATATTCTTTATGCCCTATGTCTTTTCAGAGATTATTACTGCCATTATCTGGACATTTGTTTATAACCCCGGCGGCGGGCTGGTCAACACCGTGCTGTCCACGTTCGTCCCCAATTTTGAGCCGATTGGCTGGCTGGCAAACCGCGATATTGCCCTATTTGCGATTTTCACAGTGATTACGTGGAAATATTTCGGTCTGCACATGATTCTCTATATGGCAGGCTTGCAGTCGATCAATCCCGAACTCGAAGATTCGGCACGCATTGATGGCGCAAACGAATTGCAGGTGCTGCGCTATATCACGTTACCCCTTGTTGCGCCAACCATTCGCCTTACAGTGTACCTTTCCGTACTGGGATCGCTCAACCAGTTTGTGCTGGTCTGGATATTGACGGCAGGAGGACCGGCGAACTCGACGCAGGTCATGGCATCGTATATGTACCGCTTCGGCATCAAGAGCTTCAACCTCGGCTATGGTAGTGCTGTGGCGGTCACGATCTTTATTATCGCGCTGATCTTCTCGATCGGTTATCAACGCTCGGTGATGCGGCGTGATTATGCGGGATCACTCTAGGGGGAATGTGCTATGAGTATCACAACGCCAACCGAACCCGCAGCGGTTTATCGTCCCTTCCCGTGGCGGCTCGTTCTGATCCGTATAGCACAGTACAGTGTACTGGTTATGCTGGCACTGATTATGCTGGGACCCATTCTGACTTCGGTCCTTGGCGGCTTGAAGACAACCGGCGAGTTATTTGACCAGCCGTTTGGGCTGCCCGCTGTTCCCCGCTGGGAGAACTATACGGGCATTCTAGCCAGCGAGGCATTCTGGCGGCAGCTTGGCAACAGCGTAATTATCGTTACCGGAACGGTCAGCCTGACGGTGGCAACATCGGCGCTGCTGGCGTTCGTGTTCAGCCGGCTGGTTTTCCCTGGTCGCGAATTCCTGTTCAACTTCTTCACCCTCGGATTGTTGTTCCCAGTGACGATTGCCTTTCTGCCTGTGTTTATTCAGGTGCGGCAGCTAAGCCTGGTTGACAATTACTTCGGGATCATTTTGCCGCTGGTTGCCTTTGGCATTCCGGGAAGCACACTGATTCTGCGCGGGTTTTTCCGCGCGATACCGTCTGAACTGGAAGATGCCGCCTACATTGACGGCTGCGATACCCTGCGTTTTTTCTGGTACGTGCTGCTGCCGCTGGCACGACCAGCTCTGGGGGCAGTTGTCGTGCTGCAAACCATCGTTTCGTGGAACGAATATTTCCTGCCGCTGCTGGTTTTGACCGACGACTCCAAATGGCCGCTGACGCTGGGCATAATGCAGTTTCAGGGACAGTGGGGAACCGACTGGGGACGGGTGATGGCATTCGTCTCGCTGCTGATCGTGCCAGCGGTCTTGTTCTACATCTTTACACAACGGTATATCGTCACCGGCTTGACCGGCGGTGAACTCAAAGGATAAGGACTCAGGGCAACAATGAAGTATCAGGACAGCACACTGGGTGTGGACGAGCGCGTTAATCTGCTGCTTGCAGAAATGACGCCTGCTGAAAAGACCGCGCAGTTATGGGGCATCTGGGCAATTGCGCTGCTTGATGAACAGCGCCGCTTTGCACCCCAGCGCCAGGCAGAACTGCTGCAACACGGCGTAGGGCAAATCTCGCGGTTGGGTGCCAATTCGATGCTCCCACCGCTGCAGGTCGCGGCGCTTGCCAATGAAATACAGCGTTACTTCATTGAGCAGACCCGCCTTGGTATACCGGTGATGATTCATGAGGAGTCCTGTGCGGGCATTTTGACGCGCGGCGCGACGACCTTTCCACAGTCCATCGGGCAGGCGGCGACGTGGGAACCAGAACTGATCGAAGCGATGACCCGCGCCATGCGCGAACAACTGCGGGCGATTGGTGCGCATCATGCGTTAGCGCCCGTGCTGGACATTGCACGCGATCCGCGCTGGGGACGCATGGAAGAAACGTATGGGGAAGATCCATTCCTCGTCAGCGCGCTGGGAACCGCCTATGTACGCGGTTTGCAGGGTGATGATCTAAAAACGGGCATTGCCGCGACTGCCAAGCATTTTGTGGGTTATGCGGCAAGCGAAGGTGGCATGAACTGGGCGCCTGCACATATCCCCGCGCGCGAACTGCGCGAAATCTATGTAACCCCGTTCAAAGCAGCAATTCAGGCGGGCAAAATCGCCACGGTCATGAACGCCTACCACGAAATGGACGGCATCCCCTGTGGCAGCTCCAAAGAACTGCTCGTTGACCTGCTCAGAGGGGAACTGGGCTTTGATGGGCTGGTCGTCTCCGATTACTTCACAATCGCGCAGCTAGTTGATTATCATCATGTGGCGACCAGCCGAACCGAGGCGGCACGACTGGCGCTGGAAGTGGGCATGGATATTGAACTGCCCACCCCGGACGGCTATGGCAGCCCCCTGCTTGCAGGACTGGAAAGCGGCGCGATAGATATTGCATTGGTGGATGCCAGTGTGCGGCGGGTGCTTGCCGCCAAATTCGCATGGGGCTTGTTCGACAACCCGTATGTGGATGAAGGACGCACCGTTGAGGTGTTCGCCAGATCAGAGACAGTGGCGCTGTCACGGCGCATCGCGCAGCAGTCGCTGGTGCTGCTCAAGAACGATGGCGGGCTGCTGCCGCTGTCGAAATCCCTGCGCAAAATCGCTGTAATTGGACCCAGCGCGGACAGCGCCCGACTGATGCAGGGCGATTATCATTACCCATCGCACATGGAAAACACATTTGACCCCGATGTCAGCCCGGATTCGCCTACACCGTCGCAGCGTAATGTCATTGACCTGACAGCGCACATGCCGCCGACAGTGACCGTTCTACAGGGCATCAAACAACTGGTATCACCACAAACCGAGGTCCTTTATGCACATGGTTGCGATATCCTGAGCGCAGAAACGAGCGGATTTGCGGAAGCAGTCAGCATCGCCCGGCAGGCAGAAGTCGCGGTGGTTGTGGTCGGGGACAAAAGCGGGATGTCACCGGGCTGTACCACAGGCGAGTCGATTGATCGTGCCACGCTTGATCTGCCTGGCGTGCAGCAGCAGCTTGTCACAGCGGTCTATGCGACCGGTACACCTGTTGTGGTTGTACTGACCAACGGGCGCGCCTACACGCTGGGCTGGATTGCTGAGCATATTCCGTCGGTGCTGGTGGCGTGGCTGCCTGCCGAGCAGGGTGGCGCGGCAGTCGCCGATGCGCTCTTTGGCGATGTGAACCCCGGTGGCAAACTGCCGGTTTCGTTCCCGCAGCACGTGGGGCAGGTGCCGTTGTTCTACAACCACAAACCCTCTGGCGGACGCACACATTGGCAGGGGCAGTATGTGGAGATGAGCACCCGACCACTGTATCCGTTCGGTCACGGACTGAGCTACACCTGTTTTGAGTATGCGGACCTGCACATCACGCCAAAGCAGGTTGATGCCAGCAGTGTTGTTGACATCTCGTTTACGCTCACAAACTGCGGAACGCGCACCGGAGACGAAGTCGTGCAGCTTTATGTCAGCGATCCGATTGCCAGTGTAACCCGTCCGGTAATCGCGCTGAAAGGCTTCAAACGCATTGAATTACAGCCGGGAGAACGCAAGACAATCCTGTTTGCACTGGATGTGCGTCACCTGGCGTTTTACGACCACGAGATGTGTTATCAGGTCGAACCGGGCACGATTCAGGTCAGCATCGGCAGCTCGTCGCAGGACATCCGTTTGCGTGGGAGTTTCGAGATTGCCGGTCAACCCACCGGAGTCGAGCAAGTTTTCTTCACGGATGTGACCGTGCAAGCGTGAGTCCTGGGTCTGCAAGCAAGCAGGAGTAGGTCTGAGACCCGCCCCTGCAGGAAAACCTATGGTAGGAGAGTATTTTACATGCGCAGCGTGTTGCTGGTTTTTGTCATGCTGGTTTTTACAGTTCGTGTCGCAGCGCAGGAGACACCAATGCAGGGCGCGTTTTTCACAGGCGAATACCCAAATGTGCTGCATGAAATCGGTCTCTCAGACGCTGAAATCCAGGCACGCATAGATGCGGTCTGGCAAAGCCTGTTTTACGGCGACGACGAGACGGAACGGGTGTATTATCCCGTCGGCGAGGATATGGCGTACATCCTCGATGCCAATAATCAGGATGTACGCTCCGAAGGCATGTCTTACGGCATGATGATTGCCGTGCAGATGGACAAAAAAGATGAATTTGACCGTTTGTGGCGCTGGGCAAAAACGTATATGTATCACGAGAGTGGACAGTATGCGGGCTACTTCTCATGGCACAATCGCCCGGATGGCACGCAAATTGATCGCAACCCTGCCCCCGACGGCGAAGTCTGGTTCGCGACCGCGTTGTTCTTCGCGGCGGGGCGCTGGGGCAATGGCACTGGAATCTTCAACTACGAAGCAGAAGCTAATGCTATCCTCAACGCCATGCTGCACACTGCAAGTCCGCGGTCAGGCGCGACCAATATGTTCGACGCCGAGACGAAACTGATCGTCTTTGTGCCGGACTTTGGGCGCGTGAGCGAATTTACCGACCCGTCCTACCACACGCCCTATTTTTACGAATTGTGGGCGCGCTGGGGGGTGCAGGATCAGGAGTTTTGGACGGAGGCTGCTGCTGCCAGCCGCGCGTTCTGGCAAATGACGTGCCATCCCGAAACCGGGCTGATGCCGAACTACGCTGAATTCACGGGCGAACCGGTGACATGGGGTGACTATGGTGAGTTCTTTTATGCAGATGCGTGGCGCACTGCCATGCACATCGCGGTAGATTACCGCTGGTTTGCGGCTGATCCCTGGCAGATTGAGCAAAGCAATCGTCTGCTGCGTTTCTTTTACGATCTGGGCATCAACCGCTACAACAGCCGCTTCCGGATTGATGGCACACCAGTATCGCCGCAGCATCGTTCGCTGGGGTTGATCGCGATGAACGCGGTCGCCGCGCTCGCCGCTGATGATCCAATCAGGTTGGAATTTGTGCAGGCATTCTGGGATTCCACGCTCAACATCGGGCAGTATCGCTATTACGACAACCTGCTCTACATGCTGGCGCTGCTGCACCTCAGCGGTCAGTTCAGAGCTTATGCGCCCGCATAAGTGTCGACATACCACACGCCCTGAATGCGGATTGTCCAGCGCCGTTTCAGGAGCAATTCTGTGTCACTGCTGGATTGGGGGGCTGTAGCGTCAAAAGCCATCTGATCTGATATCGGGTGGCTTTTGATTGGTGGTCTATCTCAGTTTCTTGGAGTAATAACTGTTCATGCGGTGCGGCTGAGCAGACGGGCACAGTTGATGCCCGAACATAATCGCTGACGATTGTAGAACCTCAATGTAGTCGAATAATGCGGCGCGCGCACATCGCCGTTTAGCGTGCCGCGATAGTGCGGCGCATCCACGTGCGTGGGGATCAGCCCGGTCGCCTCGCCCAGCCAGCGAATTGCCATGCCGGTCATCGACGACATCACGCCGTTGATCAGCGCCTCTTGCAGCGAGCGCCCCGCCAGCAGATCCCACGCCACGCCGAAGAGGAAGTCGCCAATGGGACCTAGTCCAATCACCGTGGACAGCACAGCAGGCAGCAGCGCGCCCAGCAGCCCGCCGAGTATGCAGCCCTCGAACATCCGCCCGAATTTAGGGCAATTTGCCAGTAAATTCCTCCCAAATAGCCAGCTCTGAAGTTAAGTATGCACTATTTATTCCTTTGATTCTATTCAAAACAACAACCCAATATCTCAGCCTTCGCAAAGAAAGTAGTTGCTGGGCAGTGATCAATCCGGGTTGTTGTCGAGCGTTAGTAACTAAAGCTTCTACTTCACGAAAATCATAATGGCTAAGTTCTTTGCTTAACCAATCTATGATGACTGTCAGATTGGTAATGTCATCATCATGGTTTTCACCAATCCTGGAAATAATATGTAGCCTGAGCAAAATACGGTTATGCAAGAACTCTTGATGATTACTGCGATTTTTCTCTGCGGCGCTTTGCAACGCATAATCAGCTACTTTTGCCCATCTAATTGCCTTTTCGCCGTCACGCTCTTCTAGAACGTTATTCGCTAATTGCGCTGCCTGCTCGGCATGTGATAATATTATGTTAATATCTACTTGGTCGAAATGCTTTCTGATCTGTATTAACCTTGATAAGGTCTTCTGTGGATCTGACGAGTCCATGATGTCCTCCAACTTTCGCCTCCCTTAAGAAACGTCTACATGTGGGGCAGTTTTATCTGACCCATGTTGTTCTCCCGTCCGGGACTAATCAACAGCGCGGTTTATGATGCCGAATTCAATACCATAACGCCGAAACGCTTCTATCCCAATATCGAGGCTATCTGCATCGGGCATATAATGTCCACTATGTCTGTTGATTTCAATGCCAAAGAAAGTGTTACTGAAACCAGCAACGTTTGCCTCACCTGCCGCACAAACATGTTCACCTCTCGTACATACTGTGTGATTGATTTCAACGCCTTGAACTTCATGGGGGATTATGATGAGTTCATCATTCGTATCTACAACCCATTTGATTCTACCCGATGCATCAGAGTCGTTTACGATTTGCTGAAGTTGCTTTTCCCAATCATCAGTCCCAACACGAATTGGCTGAACTCCCATGTTGTCTGCTATTTCAAGTTCAGCGTCCAGTTCTTGGCTTATCTGATTAGTGAAGGTTCTGGGTTGCGGACTATCACCACTATACCACGTCCGGCGCTGCGTAAGGTCTACCTGTGCTTCCAGGTCCGCCGGGCGGGCGGTACGCACCCGCGCCTCCGGGTCGAGGTTGATGCGCGTCTCTGCGTCCAGGCTGAGCCGGGTGTCCATTCAGTGATCTCAGATGGGGAAAGTATCTCTTAACTCTACCGCGTTTGGTATCTCACGGGCTTTGAAGTCGTACATCACGGGTCAGCCGTCCACGCCCCAGATTTCTGGAATAGGATTGCAGAAAGCGCGTGAAAGTGCGGGTATCGGCACAGTCAGAGGCAAAGACGGTTTTTTGAAACCCACAACACAGGGGGCATGGCGGCTGCCAGACGGTTCGTTTGTACGCGGTGAGAACGCAGACGATGCACCACATCCTGATGCGCGCTGGTTCAGTTACTACGACTGCGCGCAGCAGATACTCGAACTGTACGCCCAAAACCAGCATGGCTACAACCGGATTGCCCAAATTCTGACGAGTGAAGGCTGGCTGTTCCGTGACCGGTTTGGGTTTCCCCGGTTAATCAACAGTGATGATGTGCGCCGTATCACATCAAACTGGCGCGAATATGGCGGGCTGATTCTGGAAGGGCGCGCCAAAGAACGCATTGCCAATGAAATTGAGAAACCCGCTGACGTTTTGTATGACACCGGGCGCAGCGTATTTCCAGTTGAACTGCTGCGTTCGGTGGCACTGGTTCAGGAAAAGCGCAGTGTCACCACCCGCCCAACCGGATCAGTCAAAGCAGCATATGTGTTTCCGCTTACACGGCTGGTGCGCTGTGCCCATTGTGAATGTCTGGCAGAAGCGCAGCAGAATCCACGTCTGCGCACGCGATTAATGGGCTGGAATCAGAAAGGGCGGCTGCGCTACCGCCATGCCGAAGGGGTGCAGTGCGGGTGCAAAAAACGTTCCGTGAATGCGAACAGCATCGAAAAACAGTTTTTGAGTCTGGTCAATCTGCTGACCGTTTCGCCCGATATGCTGCCGCTGATGACTGAAATTGCCCTGCAAATGGATAACAATGGGCAGTCCATAAGCAGCAGTGAGCAGGATTTTGAGAAGCAGAAACAGGCGAAATTAAGCAAGCTGCATCGCAGTCTGGAAAATATCAAGCTGCTGTTCGAGGAAGGGGATATATCACGCGAGGAATACCTTATTAAGCGGGAGAGCATCAAACGTGATATAGCGATGTGGCAAAACCGAACGACAGATACCCGCAAGAAGTCCATAGAACTGGCAGCGTGTTTAGGCAGGTTGGAAAATCTCAAGTCCACATGGGAACATGCCGACAACGAAGAACGCGCACGGCTGGCACATGAACTGTTTGAGGCAATCATCTATGACATTGATGCACAGGAAATCAAGGGTTTCCGGCTGAAACCCTGGGCAAGCCAATATCTGGTGACCAGAGCAATGCTAGGTGATGATTTTAAAGGAGCTGGTACAAACATGACCCCAACGGGACTCGAACCCGTGTCTTCACCTTGAAAGGGTGACGTCCTAGGCCGCTAGACGATGGGGCCAGCACGTTGCACAGTGTAACAGCAGTTCCGCCTGTGCGTCAAGGCACAACCTGTCCGCCTGCCCGCTGCATGAGCAGGCTTTACGCAAAGCGTGCGTCAAGGCACAGGCTGCACACCGCACTTTTCCGCGAACAGTTGACGATCTCCCGGACGCAGCAGCCCCAGCCGTTCCCGTGTATGCAGCAGTTTTTCGACCTGCTCGGCGTGCAGCAGGCGCGGCATACCCACCTGTAACGCCGCGTGCAAAATGCGCGCGCAGTGTTCAAGACTTTCCAGGCGCAGATACGCCTCCCACACACTTTCTGCGACGGTCAGCGACCCATGATGTGCCAACAGGATGGCATCGTGATTCGCAATCAACCCGCGAATTGCATCGCGGTTTTCCGCACTGCCTGGTGTGGAATAGGGTGCGGTGGGCACCAGTCCCAGCATCATCACTGCCTCCGGGATAATGCACTGCTGGAAATCATAGCCGACCAGCGTCAGTGCCACTGCCAGCGGCGGATGCGCATGTACGACCCCTTGCACATCCGGGCGCTGCCGGAAACACTCCAGATGCATCGTGATTTCGGACGTGGGGCGCAGGTGTGCGTTTTGCGGGGTAGGGCTGTCCACACGCTCACCGGCGTCATTGACCACCACGAGTTGTTCCGGTGTCATGAACCCCTTCGCTATGCCGCTGGGCGTCACCAAATAGCGCCCCGCGCCCAGTCGTGCGCTGATATTGCCGCTTGCCCCGTCAATCAAGCCGTGTCTATGCATCAACTGTCCGATCAAACAGACTTGCTCGCGCAATGTCTGCTCGTCAACAGGTGTTCCCGTCTGTAGCAGCACCGAAGCGGACATCACAACCTCTCCAGCAGCACTACTGCTGCCGCCCGCGAACCGCATACGTTAGCACACTGCGCTGGCGACCCTTGACCGTCCGTTCGCCCATTGCCTCAGCACCAATCTGTTCGCGCACATAATTGAATGTCGCTTCGCTGATCAAAATCTGGTTGTCGTGGCTCAGTTCCTGGATTCGCGCCGCTACATTCACGGTATCACCAACGGCTGTAAAATCCATCAGCTCAGGCGAACCGACATTGCCCACCACCGCCATACCGCTGTGAATGCCAAAGTTAATATTCATCCGGTATGCTGCTTCGAGTCGCTGATGAAACTCCGGCAGCGCAGCGCGAATATCCAACGCCGCCGTAACTGCCCGCAGCGCGTGGTCATCCTGGACCACCGGTGTATTAAACAGTGCCATTACCGCATCGCCGATAAACTTGTCAATCGTCCCGCCATGATCGAGAATTACGCGCACAATCAGCGCATGGTAATCGTTAAGAATGCTCAGCAGCTTCTCCGGTTCAGTATGTTCAGAGATACTCGTGAAATTTTCCAGATCAGCAAACAGCACCGTGACTTCCTGCAACTGCCCACCCAGTTTCACACTGGCGGGGTCGCGCATCAGTTGTTCCACCACACCCGGAGAAACAAAGCGCTCAAACGTCTGCCGCAGCAGTTTCTGGGTTTCGCGCAGGTCGTCCGTTTCAACCTTTGATTCCAGCCGGCGGCGCACGCGCGCAATCAGTTCTCGCGGATTAAAAGGCTTCTCAAGATAATCATCCGCGCCAACGCCCAGCCCCGTCACCCGGTTATCCACTCCCCCCACCGCCGTCAGCATCAGAATCGGGATCTTAGCGGTTGCCGGGTCGCCCTTCAGGGCAGCGCAGACTTCAAAACCGCTCATGCCAGGCATGTTGACATCCAGAATCAGCAGATCGGGCATCTGTGACTGGGCAACATCCATCGTCGAAGGACCATCATATGAGGTAATCATGTCATACCCCATGCCGCCCAGAATATCGAGCAGCAGTTGACGGTTATCTGCATTGTCGTCAGCAACATGAATTTTCAAGCAGCAGCTCCCGCATTACCGAATATATTGATTCAGCTTCTTTGCCAGTTCCTGCAAATTGATCGGCTTGGAGATATAGTCATCACACCCCGCTGCCAGCGCTTTCTCACGATCCCCGACCATCGCATGGGCAGTCAGGGCAATAACGGGGATATGCGCTATCTGCGGGTTTTCCTTAATGTGGCGTGTCACTGTCCAGCCATCCATCTTGGGCAGCGATAAGTCCATGAGTATCAAATCGGGCTGCTCACTGTTTGCCAGTGCCAAGCCCTGTTCACCGTCTGTGGCTTGCAGCACCACATAATCCAGCGAAATCAGCACGTCAGAGATCAGTGTCATGTTGTCGCGGTTATCTTCTACGACCAGAATGCGACTGCTGCTCATATGGGGTGAACGCCTCCCTCAACAAACCACATGTTATCCCCAACCACAGACTACAACGCTATTTTACAGTAAGCTGTGCCGTTTGCTGGCATTTAGCCCGACAAGTTTTCTGCAACACCTGCTCTTGGGTCAGCGGCGCTGGCACCACCAGTCTCGTGATCGGTCTGAATCTTTGCGGGCAGCGCCACGTAAAAACGACTGCCTTCGCCCAGTTTGCTATCCACCCAGATAACGCCCTCGTGCATCACCACCAGTTTTTTGGCAATGGTCAACCCCAGCCCAGACCCCTCAAACTCGCGTGTGGGGCTGCTATCTGCCTGCGCGAATTCATCAAAAATGCGCCCCTGGTCTTCGGGGGCAATGCCAATGCCGGTATCACGCACTGTGATAATAACCCAGTACCCATCGTTCAACCAACCCTGAAAAGGCAGTTTGAACGTTTCCGCATAGCCCCGACGCACCCGCACAGACTCGGCTTTTAGCGTCACGCTGCCTTCATGGGTGAATTTGACGGCGTTGTTCGCCAAATTGCGCACCACCTGCTGAATGCGCCGCCCATCGCCATACAACGGAGGCAGATTAGCAGGCAGTTCAATATTCAACGTCAATTGTTTTTGTTTGCACAGCAGTGTGAGTTCCGGCGTCACTTGATCGAAGATCATGCTGACGGTGAACAGATGCATTTCCAGTTCCAGTCGCCCGGCATCAATCTTGCTCAGGTCGAGCATATCGTTGATGATGTTCAGCAAACTCTGACCGTTGCGATGAATCTTGGTCAGCCGATCAGCCTGCTTTTCCGTGATCGCACCGTATGTTCCGCCGATCAGCAGTTCGCTGTAGCCGATGATCGAATTAAGCGGTGTGCGCAGTTCGTGGCTCATATTTGCCAGAAACTCGCTTTTATGTTCACGTGCCGCCAGCAAATCCGCATTGAGCTGTGCCGTGCGGCGTTTCTCGCTGTTCAGTTCGTTAATGACCTGGCGCAGATCCTGATTCACCAGTCGCAGGTCTTCACGCAGGTTTTGCTGCGGCGCGCGCACCAGATCGCGAATAATGTGCCAGCCAATCCAGCCTAAACCCGCCGTGGCAACAATGCCGAACGCAGGCAGCGGCACGCTGCTCAGCATGCTTTCGCCAACCAGGGCGACCAGCAGCAGTACCACCGGGATGCGCAGCATGGCGGCGCGCGCATGGCGCGAATTCAGCACGATCCAACCAGCCGCCAGCAGCCCGACAAGGCACAGCGCCAGCAGCAGCAGACCTGCTGGCTGAAGCACGGGCACCCCGTCAGGAGCATCGAGACTATAGGCACTGCCTGTGACCGTAACCACTGCGGTGATCACCGCAACTATTCCGGCTGCCCACAACAGAAGGTCTGAAAAGCGCTCGCGCGTATGGGTAAAGATTAGGGTGAAGAAGAAGAAGGTGATGACTACCGCGCTCATCCCCGCCAGATACAGATGCTGCACCAGCAGCGGCGACAGCCCAAAGCGTAATTCAGCGGCAAAGCGCCCCAGATTGGCAATGCTCCACACCGCCAGCGCCGCACAAACACCCGCAAACAACCAGACATCGCGGGGGGGGGCAGGCTGCACGAGGATTCCAATAATGATACCGCCTGCAAGCATCAGCGCTAACAGCGTAACGAACAGATTGAGCGGGACGAAGATCAGTGCCAGCGCTTCCATTGCTGCCGGGATCCCTCATGGTTGCTAAGCATACAAGCATATTAAAGCGTCACCAGTATAACACTGGGCGAGAAACAGCGCTTGCATGCTGCCAATACGTTATCGGTGCGCAGTATACCCAGCGCGGTCAGGGAGTCGGGCGGCGCTGCCTGAATGAGCGGGTGTAGCGCGCGCTATGCGGCTGAGTCAATCAGTGGGTCAGGGTTTAATCGGGCGCGGCTTATTGTCCTGTGCATCAGACGTCAATCCTCTGCCCGGACGTCCGTTTTCGCTGGCAGGGGCAGCCGCCGGGGTGTTCAACAGCCGCTGGAGCGCTGCCTGCATATCCGCGGTGAGTTCCTGATACCCGCAGACATCACAGCGGTAACCCGCCACATCAGGGACGCTTACCAACATACCAGCAAGCATTTGCACCACCGTAACTGAGGTCAGGGTGCAAACGCCGATTCCGCATTGTGGGCAGCCAGTCTGGAGAGGTGTGTTCATGAATCCGTTATGTACTTTCTTGCCTGTTGTCAGGCGCTCAAGATTCGGTGCGCGGTAGCCACTTAACTGCATAGCAGACGTGCCAATGGGCAGCAGACTTACGGGCGCTGGCTACGGCGCTGAATTGTCAGGGAAATTGATCTGCGTCACAATCCCCCACGCTTGCGGCGGCCAATAGCGGATGACTGCCTCGCCGATAATGTGACTGCTGTCAATGGGACCGAAGGACCGCGAGTCGTTGCTGTGGTTGCGGTTGTCGCCCATTACAAAGTATTGGTCTGTGCCCAGTTCCCAGCGGCGGTCAGCGCAGCGATATTCATTGCATGGTTCGTTAATGTACGGTTCGTAGAGCTGCACCGCGTTGACATAGACCAGGCGATCCCGGATTTCAACCACATCGCCGGGCACGCCAATCACCCGTTTAATCAGCGGTGGATCCGAAGCAGGCGCACCGGGTACATTGAACACAATAATATCCCCACGCTGTGGTGTCGAGAAAATGTATTGCATCCGGCTGATAATCAGAAACTGCCCATCTCCGAAGTTGGGCTGCATACTGGGACCATCCACAATGAAACGCGGAATTGCCAGTTCCACCAGCGAAAAGATTGCCAGCACCAATGCCAGCGTCGAAAGCAGTTCGCGGATTACGCCTGCACGCGCCAGTGCCGGACGCGGCAAACCAGCGGGAGCCTCGCCGGGTTCAGTTGGGTATTGTTCAATCACAGGATTCACGGGGTGTCGTTTGGGTTAGTTTGGCACCAGTACAGCACCAGCACAGGCAATCTTCCGGTGCAGCAGGTCAAAAGGGTCAATGCATTGTATTATATGACGGGTTGCAGATGCGGGCAATGTGAACTTCCTGCGGGGATTTGAAATAACATACGATCTTCACAGGATCAAAACCTGCCAAAAATCTGACTTCCCGTACAATGGAATTAGAAGCTTTCTGAAAATTCACACATCGTCGCCCATGCAGGCAGGGTGCATCCGCCTTTGTCCTGCACCTGAAACCAGGAATCTTCAGACCGGTTCAAATCTGACTGACAGAGTCCCGAACATCATGATGAGGCAAAACAGTGGCTGGCGAACGCATTCTGGTCGTAGATGATGGGCTTGAAAACCGTGAATTCATTGTCGACTACGTTCTGAAGCCCAACGGCTATCAGGCGCTGCTGGCAAAGGATGGCAAAGAAGGGCTGGAAATGGCGGAGCGCTACCGCCCTGATCTGATTTTGCTGGATTACCAGATGCCCCGCATGAACGGGGCACAGATGCTCGAAGCGATGGCGCACAAATCGCTGGACATCCCGGTAATCCTGATGACCTTTCACGGCTCGGAAGAAATCGCGGTGGAGGTCTACCGGCTGGGGGTGCGCGATTACGTGCGCAAGCCGTTTTCCGTTGATGAAATGCTGGACTCAGTGGAGAAAAGCCTGACAGAGGTACGCCTGCGCCGTGAAAAAGAGGCGCTCACCGAACGTATTTTGCAGGCAAACCGCCAGATGCAAAAGCGGCTGCAAGAGCTGAACATCCTCTACAGTGTCGGGAAAAGCGTCACCGCCTTAATGGACATCGAACTGCTGCTGCCGCGCATCGTGGATGCCGCGACCCAGCTCACCGGCGCGGAGGAAGGGTATCTGCATCTGTTGGAAGAGGGCAGACTGATCAACCGAGCGCAGAAGCGCACCCAGAACGCCCGCGCCGAAGCCACCCATCAACCGGTCAATGATTATGTTGCCACCCAGGTGGTCAAAACCGGGCAGCCTGTGGTGTTCACCCCGGAGCAGGGCACAGGGGAAAGCAACGGCACTGTGACTACCGCCTGCGCGCCGCTGGTGGTCGGCAGCCGGGTCATTGGGGTGCTGGGAGTCAGCAATGTATCGCCGGATGCGCAGGTCTTCAGCAAACACGACAGCGCCCTGCTCAGCGCCCTGACCGACTATGCCGCCATTGCGATAGAAAACTCGCGCAATTATGATGCCCTGCGGGTTGCCAAAGAACGCGAAAGCGCCAATATTCGCGGCGCGTTTGAGCGTTTTGTACCCGCCTCCGTCGTGGATATCGTCCTCAGCCAGCCGGAGAACTTGCAGTTGGGCGGCAAGCGGCAGGAGATCAGCGTGCTTTTTGCTGACATTCGCGGCTATACCGCGTGGAGCGAAAATGCCCCGCCGGAAAAAGTGGTTGAGATGCTTAACGATTATCTCAGCCTGGCAGCGGAGGTTGTGCTGGGCTGGGAAGGCACGCTGGACAAGTTCTTCGGCGATGGGTTGATGGCGATCTTCAATGCGCCGCAGGAACAGCCAGATCATGTTCACCGGGCAGCAGATGCAGCGCTGGCACTGATGCGCGCGGCAAACGAGATCAATCAGCGGCGTGGTTACAAGTTGATGTACAGCGTCGGTGTCAATGTTGGCGAAGCCGTGGTCGGCTATATCGGCACAGACCGGGCGATGAACTACACGGCAATCGGCGATGTGGTGAACCTGGCGAAACGCATGCAGGAAAGCGCCGCGCCGGGGCAGATTGTTGTCGAAGAAGCGATTATCAAACGGCTGGGCAGGCTGGCACAGGCGCGCCCGCTGGGCGAAATGCCGATTCGCGGGCGCAAGAACCGTGCCTATGTCTACGAATTGCAGGGGTTGATTTATCCGGAGTAGGACAGACAGTGAGCAACTGCCGGTGGCACTATGCCAGTTCGTCTTCCTCGCTGCCCCCGCCGCGGAAACTCAGCCGCAGCGGTGTGCCTTCGAAGGGATAGCTCGCCCGGATGCTGTTTTCCAGATAGCGCCGGTAGCTGAAATGCACCAGCTTGCGATCATTGACATGAAACAGGAACACCGGCGGATCAACACGCACCTGTGTCGCATAACGAATCTTTAGGCGGCGCGTGCCGCGTACGGGCGGCGAATGGCGCTGCACGGCATCGCGTACAATGCGATTGAGTTCTGCCGTCGGCACCCGCAGAAAGCGGTTCTGCCACACCCGGTTTGCTGTTTCCAGCACCTGATGAATGCGCTGCCCGGTGAGCGCGCTGATATAGATTGCCGGGGTGTAGGGAATAAAGTGCAGCTTCTTCTTCACGTCTTCTCGAAAGCGGTTCATCGTCTGGTCGTCTTTTTCCAGCGCATCCCACTTGTTGACGACAATCACGAGGCTCTTATAGGCTTCCAGCACATATCCTGCGATATGTTCGTCTTGTTCGGTCACGCCATCCTGCGCGTCAAGCAGAAGCAGCACAACATCGGACCGTCCAATTGCGTCCATGGTGCGGATCACACTGAATTTCTCTACGCCGGGTTCGATCTTGCCGCGCTTGCGAATGCCCGCGGTGTCAATCAGCAGGATTTCCTGCCCGTGCCAATAGATCGTGCTGTCAATTGCGTCGCGGGTTGTGCCGGCGTGCGGGCTGACAATCACCCGTTCCTCGCCAATCAACCGGTTAAGCAGGCTGCTCTTGCCCACATTGGGACGCCCAACGATGGCGATTTTGAGCACCTGCGGTTCGTCTTCGTCTTCGTCGCTGAAGGCTGACGGAGCATTGCGCAGCGCTGCCACGATAGCATCCAGCAGATCGCCGACGCCGCTGCCATGAATCGCGCTGACTGGGAAGACCTCTCCGACCCCCAGCGCGTAGAATTCCAGCGCATGGTTGCCTAGTTTTTGCAGGTCATCGGCTTTGTTTGCCGCCACCATCACGGGCTTTTGTGTGCGGCGCAGGATTTCCGCAATCTCTTCGTCAGCAGCGGTAATGCCGTGCAGAATGTCCACGAGTATGACAATCACATCCGCCTGCTCGATGGCATTCAGCGCCTGCTGCCTGATCTGTGGGACAAATTCTGCGCTGCCTTCCGCCAGCGGCGACACATTGCGGCTGCCTTTCGGCTCATAGACTTCGATACCGCCGGTATCCACCACATTGAAAGCAACCCCGTTCCAGTCCGCCTCTGCCAGCAGGCGATCACGGGTTGTCCCCGGAATTTCGTCTGTGACTGCCATGCGCGCCCCGACGAGCCGGTTAAACAGCGTACTTTTGCCGACATTCGGACGCCCGACCAGCGCCACCAGCGGTTTGCGAGCCATGTATTTGTGTTGCACCCCACAACTAGCAGAGGCGCAGCATGCTGCGCCCCCGAAACTTTCAAGTGATCATTTTAACAGAACAACGCCGGGCTGTGCAGGGTTTGCGCTCAGCCTCCGGGTTCCTGGGTGGTTTCGGGCGGTACGGTAGTGACTTCACCCGCTTCGGTGATCTGCACCTCGATTTCCGAGGGGAACACGGAGATATTCTCCGGGGAGACCTGAATCATATTCACCGCGACGACAGGTGCCAGCGCATAGGTTCCTGTCGTGCGCCCTTCCAGGTTAATCACGGCGACGATGTCATTTGCCGTCAGGTTATCAATCAGCGGTTGTGGTCCGGTGAGCAGCACCGTCACCTGCTGCGGGGTGATGGTTACGTCATAGCCTGCTGGCAGTCCAAACACTTCGACACGCACATTCTCGAACTGGCGACTGGTGGTCAATGCGGTAATGCCGACCTGAACCGTGATGCGATCATCGCCCACAATCGACAGGCGCTGATCGGGCAGGACAACGCGCACCGTGACCTCAAAACTGCCCGTGCGTTCTGCCAGCGAGATCGGCTCTGTGCGCACAATACTCAAGCCTGCCAGCAGGTTTTCGGGACCTGTAACCAGCACCGTCTGCGGGCTGTAGTTGGTTTCAGAAGTGAGCACATACCCATCAGGCAAGGTGCGTGTGTCGAGGTCAAGTGTCACTGGCACCTGGATCGTATCTGCCGGAGTGCGAATATCCACACTGACATTGACGCGATCCGGCTGCGTGTCAACAGCGTCAACGACGTTACCCGCATTGTCAATCGGCAGCGGCACAAGGTCGGCAACAAAGCTGTCACGCTCGCGGCTGAGGTCAAGCTGCAAGCGCACCGCCTGTACGCGGCTGACCTGTGCCGAAGCGCCGCGCACAATCACCTGCGTGGTGCTGAATACCGGATCCGCGCGCTCAAACCCGACTGGCGGTTCTGCCGTGATTTCCCAGACCAGCGGCACCTGCTTTTCGGCAGTGCTGTCAATCTGGTATTCGATTGCCAGCGGCTGAATGTCCTCCACCACCGCCGGACGCAGCACCTGCACAGTGATCGGCACGGTATGAGTGCCCGGTTCCAATCCGCGCAGGTCTGCCTCGACAATGATCTCAATTTCTCGGTTCAGGGCGTTAAGGACGCTTTGCTGCGCCCGCAGGGTTACCCGCACGACGCTGCTGCGCTGTGGACTGACCAACATCATGCCATCATCCAGCAGAACATGAACAGCTAAATTGGTGAAC
Source organism: Anaerolineae bacterium (assembly GCA_034435675.1). Classification (GTDB taxonomy): domain Bacteria; phylum Chloroflexota; class Anaerolineae; order Aggregatilineales; family Phototrophicaceae; genus DAOTWP01. The sequence continues at coordinate 10,069 of DAOTWP010000284.1, read as the reverse complement.
GTGCGCGGTTGGATCGGGTTCTGGTCAAAGGTGGCAATTACCCAGATCCAGAAGGCAATCATCAGGGATGCCAGCAGCCACAGCAGGTTGTTAACCCACGGGCGGCTGAAGAAGGGTTTTCGCTGCATTATGCCTGCTCTTGTGGTTTACGCAGGCGGACAACAACCTGCTGGAGTGTTTCTGCCAGCCGTGCCAGCCGGGATGTGCCGCCTTTGCTGTTTTCCGCGCCATAGAGAGCGTGCAGAATCGTCCGCAGCCGATTGGCGTCCACGCGGGCAATCATGCGTCCCCCGTTGGTCACGGCGATTTTGCCGGTTTCTTCGGAGACAACTACACAGATGGCATCGCTTACTTCGCTGATGCCCAGCGCCGCGCGGTGGCGCGTACCCATTTTGCGGGTTGGCAGATTGCGACTGGCGGTCAGCGGCAGTACCGACGCCGCCGATGCGATACGGCCATCTGTATCAATAATTGCCGCGCCATCGTGCAGTTCCGTCTTGGGCCAGAAGATGGTCAGCAGCAGCGCGGCGGAAACCCCGCTGTCCAGCGCAATGCCTGTGCGGATATATTCCTGAAGGCTGCTGTTGCGCTGCAACACAATCAGCGCCCCGTGCCGCCGTTCGGAGAGCTTGTCCGCTGCCTGGCACACTTGCTCAATGATCTGGTCGCGCAGACTTTCGGGCGCCTGCCGGGATAACAACTGCAAGCCGCGCCCAAGTTGTTCCAGCGCGCGGCGCAGTTCCGGTTGAAAGATAATCGGGATGGCAATTGCCAGCACCGTGACTCCTGTTTGCAGCAGCCAGCTAAAGGCGACTAGCTGGAACAGGCTGGACACAATTGCCATCGTTACGACGACCAGCACCAATCCGCGCAGCAGCGCAACCGCTTGTGTCCCCCGAAACAGAAAGCTTGCGCCAAAAATTACCAGCGTCACCAGGAGAATATCAATGATCGCAGTGGGTGTCAGATTGTCAAAGATCCAGACCAGTTCCACTAACGGCTCAGCCCCCTAGCTTACGCAGCAAATCCACGTAGTCGTTGACCTGGGGTGGTTTGAGCGCGATGATGCTGCGCAGTGTGTCCTTAGCATCGTTTTGCAGCCCGGTTTCGATTTGCAGGTCAAACAGGGCGTTGTACTGCTCGACAGCATCTTCCTTGCGTCCCAACCGTCCATAGATCGATGCCAGTCGTGCCCGCAGCCCGGTGTCGTTGCGATGCCGGTTGACCAGTTCTTCCAGCAGTTGGGTGATGCGCGTGACCTGCTTGTTCTTGGCATACAGACCCAACAGTTTATCGAGATGTTTGATCGCCTCCACCGTATTGTTCTGGTTGTAGCCCAGATCGACCAGCATCCGGTAGGCGCGTTCGTCGTCCGGCGCCACCTGCACGATTTCTTCATAGGTGCGCTGCGCCTTGCGCAAATCCAGGCGCAGTTGGTCAATGTCCGCCACGCGGTGCTTGATTTCGACCACTTTGCTGAGCGGCGCGTTGATCTGTCGTGCCAGCCGTTCTGCCGCGCCATAGGTTTCGCGCGCCATCTCGAAGTTGCCGAGCTGTTGGTAAGTATCTGCCAGCGCGATATAGTGATCCAGCGCATCTGCCTGCCGGTTTTCGCTGCGCAGCAGGTCAATCAGCGAGGTGCGCACGCCGATGTCCAGCGGCGCCATTTCCAGCACATCCTTGAGAATCGAGGTGGTTTTTTCGGTTTCGCCGCGCACCAGATACGAACGTGCCACCACCTCGTATTTGGTGATTGCCTGCCGCACGCGCCCTTCCTTCATCATAATATCCGCCATACGCACATGCACAGGCAAATACTGTGGCGAGTATTCGATCACGTAGTGCGCTTCATCCATTGCCAGGGTCAGCAGCCCCTGCGCAATGTAGCGGTCAATTTTGCCCAGCGAGTCCTGCAATTCGCCTGTGCGGCTGGCAACGAGGAAATCAATCATGCCTTGTTCGCCTTCACCGGACGAAAGGATTTCGCCCAGATGGCGGCGTGTTTCGGGAATGCGCTGTTTCCAATCGCCGCCGGTCAGCAGCCCGCCAAAGCGCTCGGTCAGCGCTGCCAGTGCTTCCTCACTGCGCGCCTCAACGGCAGCCAAAAGTGTGTTATATACCTGTGAAAGCTCGGCTGCCTCATTGACATTCAGCGCCAGTGCGGTGTCCACCGTTTGCAAGCAGCGAATCAGGTAGGTTGCCGCGGCTTTGTGTTTGCCCAGCTTGGCGTTTGCCTGCCCCAAACCGTGCAGTGCGCCCGCCGCCAGTGGGGCGACATTCACAACCTCGGACAGCGTCTTGATTGCCTGTTCAGGTTGGTCTGTCAGCAGCAGCAGCGCGCCGAGATTTAACTTCAGCGCGGGGTTGCGCAGTTTAGTGTCCGCTCGCTGATAAGCGGTGATAGCCTGTTCATACAGTTCCTGCCGCTGGAGTGCCATTCCCTGCATGGCGTCGCCACCTGCTGCATCCAGTGAACCACTTTCGACCACATGCGCGGCGAGCATGGTCAGCGCCTCGCCCATTACTTCGCCCAGCGGTCCACGTGGGTCTGAGGTCGGTGCAGCAGCAGGGGTTTCGAGCAGGTCATTGTTGAAGATGTCGAAATCGGCGGGCGGGGTCAGTTTGCCAGTCCCCAGCTTGCCAGTCCCCAGCTTGCCGGTACCGCGCTTGCCTTTCAGCTCTTCTTCTTCCATGTCAGCCGGAAGCTGTACTTTCGCGCCGCTTTTCAGCGCTCGCAGCGTGTTCAGCGCCTGGACATTGCGTTTGTCCAGCCGCAGGGCGCGTTCCACCGCTTTCATCGCCTTGTCGTTTTCGTTCATGCGCTGGAAGTTGAACGCCAGCGTCAGGTATTCGCGGATCGCCTTGTTCTTTTCGCCAATGCGCTCATATGCCTGCGCCAGTTTGGCATGAATCTGTACCAGACCGGGTGTAAGCTGTGTGGCGCGTTCCCAGTTGCCTATTGCCTTGGGCATGTCGCGCAGGGCAAGATAGACATCCGACACGTTAACATACTGCTGGGCAGCTTCTTTCAGCCGTCCCATGCGCTCCAGCACATCTGCGCTCTTTTCCAGCGGGATTGGATCATCAGGCGCAAGCTGGTGTGCGCGCTTATAGACGCGCAGCGCATCTTCCAGGCGGTTCGCTTGCAGCAGCGCCAGCCCCAGGTGAATATGCGCCTCAGGGTCTTCAGGAAACTCCTGCACCGCCCGTCCGTAAGCGGTAACGGCAACCGTCCAGTCCTGATCCCAGGCGGCGTTGTGACCTTCATTCATCGCGTTTTCATACGCTTCACGGTTGGCGGGCATAGTACCTCTGTTCTGTTCCAATCACGCCTGATTCGGATTCAGCATTAATTTCACCAGAATGGCTTTTTGTGCGTGCAGGCGGTTTTCTGCCTGCTGGAAAATCGCGGACTGGTGCCCATCTGCGACATCGTCCGTAATCTCCTGCCCGCGATGCGCTGGCAAACAGTGCAGCACAATCGCGGTGGGTTTGGCTTCTTGCAGCAGTTCCGTATTAATCTGGTAGGCGGCAAAGGCGGCTTCGCGCCGGGCGACTTCCTCTTCCTGCCCCATGCTGACCCAGGTGTCCGTGTAGAGCACATCAGCACCAGCCGCAGCATCGCGCGGGTCTGTGCAGACATCCAGCGTCATCGGGTAAAGATTTTGGGCGGCAATCTGACGCACGCTATCCAGCACACCCTGGGGCAGTTCGTAACCCTGCGGCGTGGCAATCGCAAAATCCATCTGGAACTGTGCGCACGCCAGCGCCATTGACGCTGCCACATTGTTGCCATCGCCAATAAAGGCGACCTTCAGTCCCTCGGTGCGTCCAAAACGCTCCCGGATGGTCAGCACATCCGCCATTGCCTGGCAGGGGTGACGGTCATCGCTCAATCCGTTGATGACCGGGACATGCGCATGCGCCGCCAGCGCTTCGACATGGGCGTGCTCAAAGACGCGCGCCATGATGCCCTGCACATAACCGCTCAGCACCCGCGCCACGTCGGCGATGCTTTCGCGTTTGCCCAGTCCGATTTCTTGCGGGCTGAGCATCAGCGCGTGACCGCCCAGATGCAGCATGCCAACTTCAAATGAGACCCGCGTGCGCAGGGAAGGCTTCTGGAATATCATGCCCAGCGTTTTTCCCGCCAGCACCGGGCGATTGCCGCCTGAGCGCCATTCGTTTTTGAGAAACAGCGCCGAATCGATCAGTTGGTGCAGCTCAGCGCTGGACCAATCCATAAAGTCTAGAAAATGTCGCATCACGTTCTATAACCCTGTGGTGTGGAAAAAAGCTATCTCTCAACTCTATGGGAACTATAGCACAAGTACAGGGCTGGCGAAACTGCACAAAGGTTTGAGTCGGGTTGTCAGCGCACGTGTGTCCAGCATCTTTTTGCAGCACATACCACCGGGCGTGGGGGTGGGGGCACGGCAGCAGGTACAGCGCGCACACCACAAGCGCTGCTAATGGCACAGCAGGATTGATTTGCAGACTGAACAAGGGGATTTATCTCCTTGTTCAGCCAGCGCGCTCATCATTGCTGCACTACAAAATTACATCCATATCGCGCCAGTTCTTGCCGACCTGTGCGTTGGCGACCAGCGGCGCATCCAGTTGGTAGGCGTGTTCCATCGTGCTGACGACGAGATCGCGCACGGGCTGAATATCGGCTTCATCCACTTCCAGCACAAGTTCGTCATGCACCTGCAAAATCATCTGCGCCCCGTAACCTGATGTGCGCAGCGCCGCACTAAGGTTGAGCATCGCCTGCTTGAGAATGTCCGCTGCCGTGCCCTGAATGGGCATATTGATCGCCGCCCGTTCCAGCGCCTGCTTCAGCACCGTACTCGTGTCGCGCCGCCGCAGCCCGCGGAAGTCGCCGCGTCTGCCAAACAGCGTGTACAGGTAGCCGGTTTCTGCCGCCTGCCGTTTGGTGTTGTCCATGTACTGTTTCACGCCGGGGAAGAACTGGAAGTATGCGTCGATGAAGCGGTTTGCCTCTGCCAGTGTCAGTTCGCTGTCCCGCGCCAGCCGGAACGCGCCCATGCCGTAAATCAGCCCGAAATTGACGCGCTTGGCAAAGCTGCGCTGTTCATAGGTGACCTGCTCCAGCGGCACGCCAAACACGCGCGCGGCGGTGGCGGCATGGATGTCCTGCTTCTGGCGGAATGCCTCCAGCAGCCCGGCGTCACGGCTGATATGCGCCATCACACGCAGTTCGATCTGGCTGTAGTCCACCGAGAGCAGCAGGCGTCCCGGCGGCGCGATAAACGCCTTGCGGATTTCCCGGCGCGATTCAGTGCGGATGGGGATGTTTTGCAGGTTGGGGCTGCTGCTGCTCAGCCGTCCGGTAGTTGTGCCCGTCTGGTTGTAGCTGGTATGCACACGCCCGGTTTGCGGGTTGATCAGCGCGGGCAGTGCGTCCACATAAGTGCTCTTGAGTTTGCTGATTTCGCGGTGTTCCAGAATCCAGCGGATGATTTCGTGCCTGTCATACAGCGAGTCCAGCACCCCCGCAGCGGTGGAATAACCGTGTGTCGTTTTGGGAATGCCTTCTACGGGCAGCCCCAGCTTGCCGAAGAGAACATCGTTAAGCTGTTTGGGGCTGTTGATGTTGAACTCGCCATAACCGCCGCTGAGGGCGTAGATATTTTGCTCAATTTCGGCAAGCTGCTTTTGCATGTCCTGGCTCAACTGCGTCAGAAAGGGGACATCCAGTGCCACGCCCGCGCGTTCCATCGCGGCGATCACTGGCACCAGCGGCATTTCCATGTTCTGGAACAGGTCTACCAGCCCGGCGTCCTCAAGCTGGGGGCGCACCTTCGCCTCGACCAACTGATAAGTGTAGATGGCGTCGGCGGCGGCATAGGGCGCGGCAGTTTCAATGGACACCTGATCAAACGTGATCTGCTTCTTGCCACTGCCAATCAGCGCACTGATTTCAGTCATGCGCACATCGAATGCCTCTTTCGCCATGTCCTTCAAACCGAGAAACTTGGTTTCCGGTTCGCACAGCCATTTGCCGATCATCGTATCAAACGCAATCGGCGCAACATCAATGCCATGACGCTGGAGAATGACCAGATCGTAGATGGCGTTGTGTCCCCACTTGGGGATTGCCGGATCGGTCAGTGCCGGGCGCAGGGCGTCCAGCACCGTTTGCATGGGGAGCTGCTGCGGCTGCTCCACAAAGAGCTGATCCGTCGGGGCACTGTGCCCTACGGGGATGTAGTAGCCGGTTTCGCCGTCCACCGAGAGCGAGATGCCCACCAGTTTTGCCGCCATCTGGTCCAGGCTGGTTGTCTCCGTATCGAAGGCGATTGCCTGTGCGCCCTTCAGCGTTTCGACCAGCGTTTGCAAGCCCGCCGCATCGCGGACAATCACGGTGACGGGCGTTTTGGAGGGCAGCGCGGCAGGCGCGGCAAACTCGGAAACTTCGCCTGTCTGAATCTCACTGCTGTCCTCAGCGCTGGCAAGGAAAGCGTCAACGCCGCCCGCCAGCGTTTGCAGACGTTTGAGCAGCGTGCGGAATTCCAGTTCATAGAACAGCTTCTCGACGGCGGCGCGGTCAAAATCATGGGCGACACAGGCGTTCAGATCGAGCGTGACCGGCAAATCCTGTTTGATGGTGGCGAGCGTCTTGCTCAAGAATGCCATTGCCCTGCCATCAATCAGCTTTTTCTGCGTTGCGCCCTTGATCTCGTCAAGATGTTCGTACAAGGTTTCGATATTGCCGTACTGTTGCAGCAGCGGCAGGGCGGTCTTTTCGCCCACGCCGCGCACACCGGGGATGTTGTCTGACGTGTCGCCAACCAGCGCCTTGTAGTCAATTAACTGCTTTGGGGTTAGCCCATATTCATCGTAGAACAGCGCTTCGTCGTAAACCCGGTCACTCTCTTTTTCCTGTCGTTTTGCCATTTGCACGCTGGTGTACGGGTTGAGCAGTTGCAGAATATCCCGATCACCGGTGATGATGCGCACATAGACACCCTGTTCGGTTGCCTGCCGGGCAATTGTGCCGATGATGTCGTCTGCCTCATAACCCGCCTTTTCCAGCACGGGGATATTGAACGCCTCGACAAGCTGGTGAATGCGCCCCATCTGGATGACCAGATCGGCTTCCATATCCGCCCGCTGCGCCTTGTAAGCGGGGTACAGCGCCTCGCGCCCGCTTAAGCCCATATCGAACGAGACAGCGAGATAATCGGGATGCACACCGTAGAGCAGGTTGAGCAGCAGGCTGGCAAAACCCAGCGTTGCGCCGGTGGGTTCGCCCTTGCTGGTGGTAAACGGGCGGCTCACATTTTTCATGGCGAAATACTGCCGGTAAGCGACAGCGTGCCCGTCAATCAGATACAGAATCGGGCGCTGAATATCAGGCGAAGTCATAAGCACAGTCACTTTCACAAGCGGGGAACTGAAACATATGTGCAATTATAGCACGCTTTGCGCACGTCACTACCGCAACCTGTTTTCGGGGATGTAGGCTGTCGGGCTGCCGGCGCCTGCGGGTTGTAACGCAGGTTAATGCAGAATTAGAGCTATGCGACTAACTAGCGCATTCGTAGGACAAAGGCATGTCGCGCGTGCATTCTAAGCCATGCGGTCAAACTGGATGAAGCTCTGAATCTCTTCCTGATCCAGCGGGCGTCCGGGTGTAACGACCAGATAGCTGGTTGCCCACAGGAATTCCAGCGGCAGGCTGTTATCCAGCCGAGCAGCGATCTGCGCGCTGCGATTTTTGAGATCGCGCACGACTTCGTTGCCGGTGCGTTCTCCGGGGACATTCGCATGAATATAGACGTAGTCTTCGTCAATGTGCAGGGTCACGAAGTGCCAGCCTTCATTTTCCAAATGACGGCGCAGCTCGCGTGCCAGCCCGGCGCGCACGGATTCGGCAAGGCTGCTCGCAGGATCGCTCAGCAGCCAGAGGTAGGTGTAAGGAGTCAGTGGTCCGACATCCACTTGCGCGGGGGGCACTTCCTGCACCGCCAGCACGGGTTCGGGCAGCGTCAGCGGTTTTGGCGCGGGCACGCTGAGCAGCGCGTCCACCAGCGCCTTGCCCTGTCGGCGAATATCGCGCAGGGGGGTCGTCCCGGCGAAGACCATTGACAGCGTGAAGTCATCCACCGAGCGGCGCGTGTAAAGCAGATATTCCTTGCCGCTGCTTGCCAGCGTCAGGAAGCGCACGCGCGTGCCTTCCTCGCCCACTTCCCAGTCACCGCCAATCGCGTCGCGAATTTCCTGAACTTCAAGGTCAGGCATGCTGCCCGAATAGGCGACAATCTGCCCGCCCTGCGTAATCAGCGTCGCTTCGGCGGTCAGGTCGAGCGATGCCTGCGTGAGATTCACCGCAAGCTGCGCGATCTGCGCATTCTGTTCAAGGATGTCCTGCGAGTCATCGTCTGCCATCAGCGCGTCAAAGTCATCAGGATCGGGCACAATAGCAGTAGCGGCGCGCGCACTGACTACATCGGGCGGCAGTTCAAACGCGGCAAGCCGGAAAAAGTCCGATTGCAGTTCGACGATTTCCGTGCGGTGCAGCAGGCTGGAGTCGTCATCCTGTGCACCGGTAGAGGCAGGCAGACCGCGCCCTACCGCTGGCTTGTCGGTGATAAGCTGTTCGAATTCTGGTATGCGCGGCGGCTGTGGTGGTTTCGGTTTTAACCGGTCTGTTTCCAGCGATTGCGGATTCGACACGATTTTTTCGTTAGCAGTGCGTGTCGTTTGCGCGGTGGATTCCTGATCCAGCCGGGGCAGGTTATCGCGCAGGAAATCCGGCTCGCGCAGGCTTTTTTCTGCGTTCAGCCATTCTGGCATCGGCTGGGTGGGGCGTGTGTTTTCAGGCAACTGGCTTGCCAGCTTGCGCACTGCTGCGTCCAGAGAGAAATCGTCATTTTGCGGGGTTTCGAGTTCCGCTTTCGTCAGGCGCAAAATCAGCCGCGCTGTGGTTTCGCCCTGTTCAACATCCTCATCGAATTTGGGATCAAGCCCCAACGGTGTATCGTGGTCATCCAGTTTTGCGGCGGGCGCGCCAGGTGTGGGTGTGTCCTCGCGCATGATATCCAGCACTTCCGCCAGGAAAGCATTGCTAACCCCTACGCGCAAATCGGCTACCGTGCCGGTGTCTTCACCGCCGGGCATCGGTGGTTCTTCTGCTGCCAGGCGTTCGAATGTCTTGCTGACCGGCGCGGCGGGCGGGGGCGGGTTGACCGGGGTTTCCAGCTCGACATGCAGCGTGTCACCGCCGTCCAGCCCTTTTTCAAATTCGCCGGAATGCACGACGAGTTTGTCCAGTGACGAAAACTCCGGCAGTGTGGGCGGCGGGCGGCGTTCTGCGCTTTTGCCGCTGGCGGGCGCGCGCGGCGGGATCAGCAGGGTTTCGCTCTCTTCAGGCGTGTCCTGGCGCACTTCGCGCGTGTCGGGCAGCATGTCCAGCCGGTCTTGCAGTGCGTGTTGGAGCAGGGGGATGATGTCGCGCGCGGTGAACGGCAGATCAAGGGTATCCTGTAAACCCAGCTTGCGGATGATCTGCGCATCAATGCGGCGTGGACTGGCGATGATGGCAATATCGGGCTGCAAACCGCGTGCGCGGGACACAAAATCGTCCAGCCGCACACCCGGCGCTTCGGAATCCACCAGCGCAACATCCTGTGGGTGCCCACGCAGGAAATCAAGGGCGGTTTCCACCCCGGTAAAGGGATAAACCTCGAACGCACCCGTATCTTCCAGCGCTTTCTTGATGGACACTGCGAAGTCTATGCGCGGATTAATGATCAGAACGCGAATTGCCACGAGCGCCATAATCGTCTGCGGCTGCGCCAATGCGCACAGCCACCTGTCCCTTTCCTTTCACAATGTTATAGCCACAATTAAGGCAGAAAAACACATTATGCGCAAATGATGGTGCGTGCTGCGGGGCGGGTTGGCAAAAAAGGGGGCACACCAGGTGTGTCCCATAGGCATCAAGTTAAGCAAAAGCATGTTCCAGCAACTGAAAAGTAGCGGGGCGTGCTTTTCTCTTTTGGATGACACAGCGGCGAAGCGTCGGCAAGATCGAATG
>DAOTWP010000283.1:0-20700 GCA_034435675.1 Anaerolineae bacterium | reverse complement strand
GGACGACCTGCTGACGCGGGCGGCATGTGCGCTGGCAGCAGGGGATCCAGCCGCCGCGCGGGCGCTGCTGCTGCCCGCCACTTTGCCCGACGCTTACGCCGCTGCCCGTTTCGTTCACCCGGATCGCTGGGCGACCAACAGTGCCGCGACTCTGCTGGAAACCCTGCCGCCCGATGCAGCGGATGCACCCATTCCGCTGTTTGTCCGGCAGATCAGCACGGCGGTGGCGGACGACGAACGCCGTCTGACCGTGTCCGTGACGCTGTTCAACCCTACTGGCGCGATTCTGCCCGTGCGCGAATGGCATGTGTCGCTGGTCAGCCCGGACGCGGCGACGGTCTACGCCCAGGCGGACGCCCCGCTGGAATTTGCGCCTGCGCTGCCGCTGGATGGTGCACTGACGCTGCTGCTGCCGCCCGACCTGCCCGAACTCACCCCGGCGCTGCTGCTGGTCGAAGCGCTGCATAGTGAAACGGTCATTTATGCACGGGAAACACGCGCGCTGGTGCTCAACCGCCCGCATGACTCCACCCCCCCACCGGATGCCACTCTCGCCGGGCTGCGCTTTGGCGCGGCGATCACGCTGGAGCAGTACCACGTGACCGAAGCAGCAGATGCCGTCGAAGTGGCGCTCTACTGGCGCGCAGACCACATACCCCCGGCGGATTATCAGGTGTTTGTGCATGTGCTGGACGCGGCGGGGACGCTGGTGGCGCAGCAGGACCGCACGCCCGTAGACGAACGGTATCCCACGACACAGTGGCGGCTGAACACGCTGATTGAGGATCGCTACCGGTTGGCGCTGGACGGACTGCCGCCGGGCGAATACCGTGTGCAGGTGGGCATGTATGCGCTGCCGGACGCCGTGCCGCTGCCGATTGTGCCGGCGGACGACCTGCGTGTCCTGGATGGCAGCCGCGTGCAGGTGGCAGTGCTGACGCGCTGAGGTGTCGAGTCGTTCACGCGGACAGGCAGAAACCCGGCAGCCAGCGCCAGCGTTTTGGTGCTACACTGCTGCTCACGCAGCCCTACCCGTGCAATCAGCGGCGTCCACACGTCTGCGCGCTTGCCCTGTCCGCTGGGGTGCGCAATAATAGCGCGCAATAATAGCGCGCAATAATTGCGGGTATCGTGTCCACCGCAGTGCCGCTTCCAGCAGGGAATGTCCATGCGCATCGAAAAATCTGTGTTTTTCAGCTACCGCCGATTACGACGCAGCGCTGCGGCTCAATCCGCAGTTCGCCACTGCCCACAACAATCGCGGTGAAATGTATTTTGTGCAGCAACGCTGCACAGAGGCACTTCAGGATTTCAAAAAAGCGCTGGATTTGCGCCCCGCGTATTTTATAGCGATAGCTGGTCAGGCGATCAGCCATCATGCGCTCGGCGAAATCCAACACGCGCTGGCGCTGTGGCGTTTGTTAATCGGTATGGCGCGCGTTACGAAGATGCCGACTGGGTGGGGCAGGAATTGAACTGGCATCCTGTATTGGTCGAAGAAGCCCGTAAATTGATCACGCGGCTGTAGGCGTGTTTCTGCGCGGGCACACGCCGTGCGGCGGCGGAATTTGCGGGCAACCGCTTAAATCGCCGGTGCCTCTTTCGTCAGGATCGCGTGGGTAATGCTGTCTGCTTCCACGCCCGCATATTGCACCAGCAGCGCCTGCAAATCTGCCAGCGCGCGGGCAATATCCGCGTCCCCGCCCGCATGCTGTGCCTCCACCGTAATCAGCACGTCAGTGGTGTCCAGTGTGGCAGTGCTGGGCAGGCTCTGCCGCCAGCACCAGCGGCGGGCAACCACTGCGCGCTGTTCATCGCGGAAGATCACCTCGCCTGCTTCGGGGTGGATGCTCTGGCTCTGCCCGTGATCGGTGAACAATTCGTCGCCGTCGGCAAAGCAGACGCGGATGCCGCCGTGAACACCCTGGCGGTCAACGATGGCGACGGGCAGGGCATAACGCACGCTGACCAGATTGCCAAGATCGACCAGTGTATTGATTGAGGGGATTTCGCCCTGCTTGGTCACGCGGCGCAGCAGTGCCTCCGCTGCGCTGCGATACTGCGTGGGGTCCACGCCAAATTTGAGGAAAGCCGCCCGCCATGCTGCAAGGGCGGGGATTTCGCTCAGCGAACGGCTGCCGATGCGCGCCACCGCCTGCCCCTGTTCCGCCTGGAAGGCGGTTTGCAGTTCCGGCGGGGTAGGTGCATTGCGCACGTTCGGCACCGTTAAAATGCCGCCGGCGATGTCGGGGAACAGCGCCAGCACGTCGGGCGTATATTCAAAAGTCGCCAGCACAGCACCTCAGTCGGGTTACAAATAATCGCGCAAATGGCGCGCGCGGCGCGGGTGGCGCAGGCGGCGCAGGGCGTGCCCTTCAATCTGGCGGATGCGTTCGCGCGTCAAGCCAAACTTCTGCCCGACTTCTTCCAGCGTGTAGCTGCGCCCGTTTTGCAAGCCAAAACGCAGCCGCAGAATGCGCGCTTCACGCGGGGTCAGTGTCGCCAGCAGTTCCTCAATTTTCTCTTGCAGCATCTTTTCGTAAGCGCTCTGGGCGGGGGTAGGGGTGCTGTCGTTCTCAATGAAATTGCCCAGTTCGCTGTCTTCGTCTTCGCCAATCGGGTGTTCCAGGCTCAGCGGCTGCCACGACACTTTGAGCATCCACTGTACCTTGCGCGGTTCGCAGTCCATCTCCCGCGCGATTTCTTCGATGGTCGGTTTGCGCCCCAGTGCCTGCTCCAGATCGCGCACCACGCGGTACAAGCGGCGGATGCGGTCGCTCATATGTACCGGCACGCGGATCGTGCGCCCCTGGTCGGCAATCGCGCGCGTGATTGTCTGGCGAATCCACCAGGTCGCATAGGTGCTGAAGCGGAAACCCCGGCGGTAATCGAATTTCTCCACTGCTTTCATCAAGCCCAGGTTGCCTTCCTGAATCAGGTCAAGGAATGGCACCCCGCGCGACATATATTTTTTGGCAATGCTGACGACAAGGCGCGTATTTGCCTTAATCAGGTGTTCGCGGGCGGCTTTGCTCTCTTGAATCAGCACCTGCCATTCGGCGGCACGCGGGCTGTCCGGGCGCTTTTTGAGCTTCTTTTCCGCTTCCTGCCCTGCTTCCAGCTTCATCGCCAGATCAATTTCTTCCTGGTTGTTCAGCAGCGGCACACGGGACATTTCCTTCAGGTACAAACCCACCGTATCGCCGGATGACATCTCGATCATATCGTGATCGTCATCGTCGTCATCCGCGAAATCATCGTCATCATCCGCGAAATCGTCGTCAAAGAAGTGGAGATCGTCGTCAAAATCATAGAGGTTTTCGTCAAAGGCAAGGTCTTCATCGCTGCCCAGCCCTTTGTCGAAAAACTCGATGTCCGGCATGGACTCTAACCCACTATCGTAAGAAGTGTTAAAGTCTGTCACTATGATTCCCCCTTGATAATGACGCCCGGACAGGGTCACGCGAATAAAAAGCAATAATGACGGTGTTACCTGGGTGTGTTCAGCAGTGCTTTGAGTTTTTCCAGGCGCGGATCAATGTCCTCATCCTGGCAGTTGCAGGTTGTCTGGTTGAGGTTGGCACCGCAAACAGGGCACAGCCCTTTGCAGTCCGGTTTGCACAGCGCCCCGTGAGACTGGATAATCAGCACTTCGTCGCGCAGCAGCGGCGCCAGATCCAGAATCGCGTCCTCCCCGATTTTGAACTCGGAATGTGCCCCACTGCCTACCGCGTAGAGTTCTTCCACGGTGACCCCTTCATCACGAATCAGCGGGTCAAGGCAGCGATAACATTCATCTTCAATGCCCACACGCAGCCGCGCCTGCACGAGGATGCCTTCTTTAGTACGGCTGAGGCGCAGGGGTCCGCGCACATACTGTACCAGCAGATCATCGGTTACACGCACGTAGGGGAAATCAATCTCGGAGTCCTGATTGTGAGCAGGACCTTCATTCAGCAAAAAACCTACATTGAGCTTAAAAACCCGGCTGCTCAGGTAATGTTTGGAAGGCTGGGTCACGGGTGTTAGCCTTACGCTGAGTGCAAGATGACCGTATGAATTAGTAATGTAAACATTTCCAACTAGAAATGATTATATGAAAGTCTGAACGACTGTGTCAAGAAGTGCGACAACACATTAACGGAAGACAAACCAGTTTTAGGACTTGTGGGCTATGCGCGACTATGCGCGACTGTGCGCGGCTCTACGCACGAAGAACGTGAATTTCTGGATGGCGGCATGCCGGGCAGCAGCAGACTATGGTATGCTAAACTACGGAGATTGTTGACGAGTACGCAGCGCTTTACGTGCGCGGCTGTTCAAAGGATAGGCTTATGGTCACTTTAATCGACCATCTCGGCAAAGACACGCTGCCGGATCAGATCGAGCGCGCGTTTGTGGACTGGTGCATCTGGAAGCTGGCAACCCCGGCGCTGCTGCGGGTGCTGGATAAGGCAGAACTGGGCGCGCTGGCGGACGATTTGCGCCGCGCGGGCGACCTGAAAAGCCTGAAACAGGCGGCGGCAGCGCTGCCCGAAAAGGTCAAACGTGGGCGCGACACCACCCGGCTGCGCGGGCTGCTTGCCACCGAAGCCACTGTGTTCGAATACAACAACATGCTGCGCGCGGCAGGCGACAGCAGCGAACGCGAATTTGACGCTGAAGCGGTCGCGTTTTTCGCTGTGCGCGTTTGCGGCTGGGCAGGCTGGGCGCTGACCGACTTCAGCCAGCCGGGCGAAAAAGAAGCCGCCGAAAATGCCGCCCGCGAAGCACAGGCACAGCAGCTCGCCGCGCTGATGAATCCACCACGCTAAACCAGCCGCGCCAGCCCACGCAGCGGCGCAGCACAGGCGTGACCCTCAGCGCATAAAGCGGAACGTGACCAGCCGGGGCGGGGCATCCTGATTTTGATCTGCCTCGTGCCACCATTCGCCCAGATGGTTGAGCGTGAACCCCGCAGCCGTCCCCGCGTCGAAGAACGCCGACAGGTGATGCACATATGCCGGGATTTCGATCTGCTGCTGCTGGTACTGGAACACCGCTTTTTTGCCCTGGTACTGCCGGAAAGGGTGCAGTTCGGAGACAAAAAAGACTCCGCCAGCGCGCAGCACACGGTGCGCTTCGGCAAACAGCGGCGTCAGATCCTCAATGTGTTCCAGCACCAGATTACAGGTGACCAGATCAACACACTGTCCGGCGCATGGCAGTGGCTGGAGCAGGTCGGCAAGCACAAACTGCACCTGCACCTGCCGCAGTTTGCGCCGCGCCTGTGCCAGCATGCCTTCGGAAAAATCCAGCGCCAGCACCTGCTGCGCCACAGTTGCCAGCAGGGTAGTATTCTTGCCTGTGCCACAGCCCAGTTCAAGGGCAGCCGCGCAGCGTTGTGCCCCCAGCATCCGCCGTGTGACCACCTGATCGAGATCGCGTGTCAGGTTACGATCCGCATCGTAACTGCCTGACCAGCGCGTATATGCCTGTTGAATCGTCATCTTAGCCCCTGAAGTTGGCTGCGCCGAAGTGGTAGACGCAGCCATGCAGCCGCGTTTATCTGCACCATGCGGCACGATTGCCTGCCGGGATGTCCCTACGATAACCTTTGCGTGCGGCGTGGTTCATTAATGGCGGGCGGGCGCGGCGGTCCGCCCCTGCGAATCACTTTCATTAATGGCGGGCGGACACGGTGGTCCGCCCCTGCGAATGGCATTCGGCACAATACAACTGCGCCCTGTCACTCCTTGGTGAAGGGCTGACCGTCCGCTTTGGGGGCAACAGCGCGCCCGACCAAGCCCGCCAGCACGATCATCGTCACCACATACGGCGTCATCTGCACAAATTGCGGCGGAATGCCCACACCCAGAATCTGAAAGCGTGTGTCCAGCGCGGAGGCGAAGCCAAACAGCACCCCGCCGCCAAACGCGCCAATCGGCGTCCATTTGCCAAAGATCATCGCTGCCAGCGCGATAAAGCCGCGCCCGTCGGTCATGTTGTCCAGAAACACGCCGGTCTGCTCAATCGACAGCCACGCGCCCGCCAGCCCGGCAATCATGCCACCGATCAGCACATTGATCCAGCGGTTGCGCAGCACGTTGATGCCCAGCGTATCCGCCGCGTGCGGGTTTTCGCCCACCGCGCGCGTGCGCAGTCCCCAGCGCGTATAATACAGCACAATATGCGTCACGATCAGCAGCACGAACATGCCGTAAAAAATCGGCTTGCCGTTGAACAGCAGCGGACCGATCACCGGAATATCCGACAGAATCGGGATGGGCACTGCCGCCAGCGTTTCGTTGCCCGCGCGCGTGCTGAGCAGCACCTCGCGCCGGGTGAAGCTGGTCAGCCCCAGCGCCAGAATGTTGATCACCGTGCCGCTGACAATCTGATCCGTTTTGAAGGTGATGCATAACCACGCATGCAGCACCGCCATCAGCCCGCCGCTGAGCACCGCCACGCCCACACCGATGAACAGCGCGAGCTGCGTGTCGCCAATGCTCGGCGCGATCAGCGTGAATGCCACAAAGCCGAAGCACGCGCCGGTCAGCATCATGCCTTCGATGCCGATGTTGACCACGCCCGCGCGTTCGCACCAGATGCCCGCCAGCGCGCCGATGACAATCGGGGTTGCCAGCCGCAGCGTTTCGGACGCCATTGTCACAAGGTTGGTGCTTTTGCCCACTGCCACCAGAATCAGCACAGTGGGGAAAATCAACAGCCCATTGAGCAGCAGCAGGCTGAAGCGCAGGCGCTGCATTCCCGGCTGCCGGGCGGGCACAAACAGGCTGAACGCGCCCGTCAGCGCGTAAAGCAGTCCGATGATGATGGCATATGCCTGGGTCGCTACGGGCACGGCGACATCTGTGCCGCCAATGGTCAGGGTTGAGGTGGCGGCGGGGTCAAACCCCGGCGCGCTGAGCACCATCAGCAGACCCAGCACCAGAAACACAACTGAAAACACCCCGGTGCGCGTCAGCTTGAACCGTTCGCGCCAGGTCAAACGCGGCGCATCGTCCGCGCCGGGGGTGGGGGAAATTGCAGGAGCCGTCGCCGTCATGATTGTGCCTCTTGCTCATCAGGGAAAATGTCTTTGACCGCCAGTTTGAAACCGGGCAAAACACTGCCGCCATCCAGCACGCCGTTCACGCCAAAGCGCTGCACAGGCTGACCGGGCGTGTAAACCTCGACCACCCGTTCATCGGGCAGCGCCAGCCAGACCACCGTCCCGGCAGCGAGGTAGTTGATTACCTTTGTGCGCAGGTTCACCTGCGACTCGTAGGTCGAGGGGAAGTCGAACTCGACCACCAGATCAGGTGGGTTGGGGTTATAGCCTTCTCTGGCAAGCTGCGGCTGTTTTGCTTTGGCGATGAAGGCGACATCCGGCGCATAGCGTTCGCCGGAAACCATGTAGCCGCCCGCCTCGCCGGTGGTATAGCCCAGCTTGTGTTCATCGGCAAAAGCCCCAATGTGGCGCAGGAAGCGCCCGGAGATATACGATGCACAAGGATTAGAAGGCACTTCGACGATCTCCCCATTGATGTACTCGAAGAGCCTATCGGCGTTCTCCGGCAGCAGCACGAACTGGTCAAATGCCTCGACGGTTGTTTCCGGTTGTAGGGTCAACAACATATTTGCCTCCTATACGCCGCCCCAGCCCTTGCTGAACAGCGCCGCTTCACGTTCCTCGGTGGTCGGCTTGGGCACGCGCCACAGATAGCGGATGATGATGTCCGCTGCGATAAACATGATAATCAACGCCTGAATGATCAGCACAAGATCAATCGGGATGCCCGCGCGTGTCTGCATCAGGTCACGCCCGCTGAGCAGCGCGCCCCACAGCAGCCCGGCGGGGATCATGTTGCGCGGGTTGGTGCGTGCCAGCAGCGCAACGGCGATAGCGTCAAAGCCGATGCCGCCGAAAAAGTCGGGCGTCATGAAGTACTGCACGCCGCTGATTTCGATCATGCCTGCCAGCCCCGCCAGCGCGCCGCTGAGCGTCATCGCCAGAATGACATTCCACTTTACGTTCATGCCGGCGTAGCGTGCCGCGTCCGGGTTTGTGCCCACCGTGCGCAGTTCAAAGCCGATGGTTGTGCGATCCAGCAGCCAGCCGGTAAACCAGACGGCGATGAGCATCAGCACCAGCCCGACATGCAGCATGCTGTTGACTGCCAGCGCCGCCAGCACAAAACCACCCCCTGCCACCAGCAGCCCGTAGACTACCGGGCGCACCAGCAGGCGCGGCTGGAAACCCTGTGCCGTGAAGATATGCTTACGCCGCGTCCACAGCAGCAGCGCCAGCATGACTGCCCCGGCGATGAGGAACCAGGCGGGCGAAAGCTGGTCGAATTTGGGCAGGCGGGCAGTCTGGGCGACACTGGCGCTCGCCTGCGTGCTGGCGATTTCGCCGATCACCTGCGCGTTGAGGATCAGCGGGTCAGTGGATTTAATCAGCCAGTCGGCAAGCAGCACGGCAACGGCGTTGAGCATAATTGTGTTGATCACTTCATGCGCGCCGGTGTACGCCTTAAGCATGCCGGGGATCATGCCCCACAGCGCGCCGCCGACGATGCCGCCGATGACCACCAGCGGGACATGCAGCCAGCCGGGCAGCCCGGTAAACAGCGGCGAAAAGCCCAGCCACACGGCGAGTACACCGCCCGCGTAAAGCTGCCCTGTCGCGCCGATGTTGAACAGCCCCGCCTTGAAGCCCAGTGCCACTGCCAGCCCGGCGATGATGTAGGGAATGGACTTGACCAGCATTTCTTCCAGTTGACCGGGGAAGAACAGCAGTGTGCTGCTGCCCAGCCGCAGATAGATCAGTTCGGTGCTGCCGGTGGTCGGGTTAGGCAGCGTGCCGAAAGCATCTGTCACGCCCGGCGCGTAACGCAGCGCCTGATTGCCGGGGCGGCGGATGACCAGATTGTTCGCCAGCACGCCGGGAAGCTGCTCGTCCAGCGCCTGCACGACATTCTGGTCGGTCAGCGCGCCGACTTCATACAGGCGTCCCAGCAAATTGAGTTCTTCAGCAATCCGTTTCAGGTCGGTGATGCCCGCGCTGGCGAACTGGTTGACGGCAAAAATCAGCTCCTGCACCCGTTCCGTGCCCGGCTGTGCCACCGTGCCGTCCGAATTGCGGCGGATGTTGCCGTCCGGCGATGCGCCGCTGAGCAGCGCAATCGCATGGATGTCGCTGGCGTCGGCGTCAGTGGAGCGCAGCCCGACACGGTCAAGCGCTTCAAGCTGGCGTGCCAGCCGCCGGAGCTGTGCCACGCTGCTGCCGTCCACAATGCGCATCACATCGGTGAGGTCGCTGGGGCTAAAGGCAGCGGCAGCGGGCAGCACAGCAACCACCGCGTCGTACTGGTCGTCGGTCAGCGTGGGCAGCAGCGCCAGCGCGTGAATCACCGCGCCGGTTTTTGCCTGCGGCAGTGCATTGGGGCGCACCTGTACCTCGAATACGCCGATCAGCGTATCAATCGCCTCGACGTTGATCGTTTGCAGTTCGTCCAGCAGCGGACTCATCTGCCGCAGGCGGTCATCCCCGATTGCCGCGATGCCGGGAATGGCAATGCCCAGGTCGACAAATTCAGTGGGCGTCAGCACGGTATAGCGCGTGACCACCTCGTCATAACGGCGGATGGTATCCGCCCCCAGGACGGCAATCTGCCCGGAGGCGATTTGCAGCGGGCGCAGGTTTTCCGGCGTGAGGTCGGGATTAGCGGCAACCAGTTGGCGGGCAAGCTGGAGGTCATCCGTCGAAACCAGCGGGTTGACGGCAATCCCCAGCGAGCCTTCCAGCAAGGCGTTGTAGCCCTGAATGGCGATATTCAGCCCTTCGCTGATGTTGCCCCTGCCGCTGGTAAAAATCACGAAGGGGATGCCGATCAGCAGGGCGGTGATGACGGCGAAGACCGGCACCAGCCCCGGCGAGATGCGCCGCCACGCACTGGCAAGCGGAGCCAGCGCGGTGGGTCCCTGTAGTTGTGGTGTCGCACTTGCTGCGCTCATGCGTTCGCTCCATTGGTGGTGGTGTCTGCCGCTGCGGGTTTGACGCCTGCCATCAGCAGCCCGACACGTTCGCGGGTGAAATCAGCAATCGGCAGGACATCAATGACGCTGCCGGCATACATGACGGCAATCCGGTCAGAAAGCGCCTGAATTTCGTCCAGTTCGGTGCTGACCAGCAGCACGGCGCAACCTTCGTCACGCATGCGGATAATCTGGCTGTGGATGAACTCAATGCTGCCCACATCCAGCCCGCGTGTGGGCTGCGCGGCGATCAGCAGGCGGTTGGGGCGCGAAAACTCGCGGGCGACGATCACTTTCTGCTGGTTGCCGCCGGACAGCGCGCCAATGTTGACAAAAATGCTCGGCGTGCGTACATCAAAGCGGCGCACAAGCTGGTCGGCATACTGTTCGATTGCCGGGTCGTTGACCAGAATGCCAAAGGCGAATGGACCCAGATAGTACTGCTGCAAGCGGGTGTTATCGCGCACGGGGAAAGGCAGCACCATACCGTTCTTCTGGCGATTTTCCGGCACATGCCCAACGCCTGCCTCGGTGATGCGGCGCGGGCGTTTGTGGGTGATGTCCCGTCCGGCAAGCACGATGCGCCCACTGGCGATCTGGCGCAGCCCGGTGATTGCCTCGACCAGTTCGGTCTGCCCGTTGCCCTGCACCCCGGCGATGCCCAGAATTTCGCCCGCATGGATTTCCAGCGAGAGGTTGCGCACGGCGGGCAGGCGGCGATCATCGAGTACCTGCAGATCATGAATGCTCAGCACGGGCTGCCCCGGCTGTGCCGCGCGTTTTTCGGCGGTGAGATGCACATCACGCCCGACCATCGTGCTTGCCAGCATTTCCTGGGTGGTCTTGCGCGGGTCTACATGATCGGCAACCTTGCCGCCGCGCAGCACCGTCACCGAGTCGCAGATTGCCAGAATTTCCTTAAGCTTGTGCGTGATAAAGACGATGCTGACGCCGCGCGCCTTGAGCGTGCGCATGATCTCGAACAAACCCTCGGTTTCCTGCGGGGTGAGCACGGCGGTGGGTTCGTCCAGAATGAGGATGTCGCATTTGCGGTACAGCGCCTTGATGATCTCGACGCGCTGCTGCACACCCACCGGCAGGTCTTCTACGCGGGCGTCGGGGTCAACCTCCAGCCCGTACTGCGCGGCAATGTCGAGGATGCGCTTGCGGGCGGTGCGGCGATCCAGAAACCCGAACAGGCGCGTGCTTTCGTTGCCCAGCATGATATTCTCGGTGACGGTCAGCACGGGCACAAGCTGGAAATGCTGGTGCACCATGCCGATGCCGAGGGCGATGGCGTCGTTGGGGTCGTGAATGTCGACCTTGTGCCCGTTCACCAGAATGTCGCCTTCATCGGGTTTGTACAACCCGTAGATCAGGTTCATCAGCGTGGATTTGCCCGCGCCGTTTTCCCCCAGCAGCCCCAGGATTTCGCCTTTGTGCAGCTTCAGGTCAATGTGATCGTTCGCCAGCACGCCGGGGAAACGCTTGGTCAGCCCGCGCACTTCCAGCGCGACGATCAGGTCTTCAGGTGCTTTAACGGATTCAGTCATAAGGTTTTCGCTGTAGTTTGCCTGACAGGATCGAGAATGCAGCGCCGCGCTGGCATAACGGCTGGCACAGGCGGCATTTTAAGCCGTGTTTAAGAACAATACGGGGATTATAGCGCGGGAAAGAGTGCGGCGAAACAGGTTGGCAGGGCGCAGCCGTCCGGGGAATCGTATTCGGATTTCAGGGCTAATGCCCCACCGCAGCAGCAAAGCGAACCGCAAAGCCGCAAAGGGTGCAAAGAACAACTGTTACCACCGAGGCACAAAGGGCACAGAGTACCATTCAAAGCTGTCCCGCTGTGTACTCCGTGTCTCTGTGGTTTTTAATGCCGGGCGCATTCTTCCCCGTTTTAGTCCCATTTCCGCATACATCCCCTGAAATCCCCACGCGGGCAGATATGCTAAACTGGGGGTGTTCGCCGGGGAGATAGCCACGAACAATGCTGCGCTGCGCATAGTTCACGCGCCAGTCTATGCCTACTGCTGATTCTTGGACACTTCGCAGTTGAAAACACGCTAATTTCAGGTCTGTTTACGGTTTGTTGCCTGTTCCTGCCTGTTTATCAGGCAACAACACAGATTCTGCCGTTAACCCACACAGCCCAACGCCTGCCCCCCGCTTGCCCTCCCGCCCCTTATCGCCAGCCCGGTTCTCGGTTATCATGGGGCGGCTCTGAACGCAAAACATGAGATAAAACCTGCCATTATGCACATACGATCCTTTCTGCTGGCGCTGCTGTTGTGCCTGCTGCTGCCCGGCGTCAGCGCGGCACAGAACGCCACACCGCAGGCAACCGCCGACGCGCTGCAAACCAGCGCCTACCGCGCTGCCGCGCTGCGCACCGGTCCGGGCGACACGTACCAGATCATCGGGGAACTCAATCCCGGTGTTCAGATGCGCATCCTCGAACGCAATGCGATTGGCAACTGGCTGCATGTTGCCAGACCAGAGGGCAGCCGCACGGCGCTGGATGGCTGGGTGATGACCGGCTTCCTTAATCTGTCGCCCGCGCTGGATTTTGGCACTGTGCCTGTCAACAGCACGCTGCCGGATGCCGATCTGAGCCGACTGGATGATGACCGGCTGGCGCGGCTCTATGCGGTGCCCGTGATTCCTGCCATCAGCCCGGCGATGGTCGAAGTCTACGAGCGCGGGCGGCTGCTGCAAAACCAGCCGACGGTTGTCACCAAAGTGGGCGACAGCCTCAGCGCCAATCCGTACTATCTGGAAACCATGAGCCAGGACGATTACGTGCTGGGGGCATATGGTTATCTGGAACCCACGCTGCTGACTTTTGGTCCGTCGCTGGCAGGCGGCAGTGTCGCCGCGCGCGTCGGGCTGAGTTCGCTGGTGGTGTTTGACCCCACCTGGGCAGACCGCGAGCAGTGCCAGCCGGGCGAAGCGCCGCTGTACTGTGAATACCGCCTCAAGCATCCCGCCATCGCTGTCATCATGTTCGGTCCAAACGATGTGCGCTCGATGGACGCCGAACGCTACCACACGCAGATGGAACGCATCGTCCAGGATACGCTGGCGCTGGGCATCATCCCGGTGCTGTGTACGTTCAGCACGCACCCTGACGAGCGCTTCTACTGGCAGTCGCTGGCGTTTAATACCGAGTTAGTCGCGCTGGCGGAGCAGTACGAGGTTCCACTGATTAACCTGTGGTCGGCGGCGCGTGCGCTGCCCGCCTACGGGCTGGATGTCGATCAGGTGCATCTGCTCAACAGCGGTTTCACGTTCATTAAATATGATACCGGGCACGAATCGTGGTACGGCGTCAGCCTGCACAATCTGCTCGTCCTGCGCACGCTGTACGCGCTGCAGCAAACGCTTGGCATGGCGTAGCTGCTGCCTGACGGGATGCACCGCCGCCAGAGTTATGGTTACTGAAACGGGCTTAAATCAACAGGATACGGAAATCATGAATCGCAAATTACTGCTGCTGTGCCTGCTGCTTGTGCCGCTGCTGCTCGCCGCCTGCGCCAGCGCGGGCGACCCGGCGGATACGGTTGAACGCTACCTGACCGCGAAAGTCAGCCGGGACGAAGCGACAATCAGCGCGCTGCTGTGCACCGAAATGGAGGCAGACCTGCCACGTGAGGCGCAGTCCTTCGCCAGTGTCAGCGATGCGCGCATTGAGGCGATGCAGTGCAGCGCCAACGCGGGCGCGGACAGCGTTACCTGCAGCGGGCAGATCGTCGCCGTGTATGGCACCGGCGATAGCGCTTCGGACGTGATTATTCCGCTGGTGACCTACCGCGTGGTGCAGGAAGATGGTGAGTGGAAATGGTGCGGCGAAACTGCCCCGCCCGCACCGTGAGGCGAACAGCGTATGCGATGGCTGCGGCATGGGTTTAACCGCGAAACGCTGTTGGCACTGGGGCTGGCGTTACTGCTGATTCTGCTGCTGGTGCTGACCACAGACAGTGCGCCAGCGTGGATTTATCAGGGGTTCTGATCGGGGCACAGCCTGCTCTGCCGTGCCCCCTGCACATCGCCGGATCAGATGCGCTGGACCAGTTCCAGCGTGTTGCCATCGGGATCCACGACGCCCGCGATCACAGAGCCGCTTTCGTCGTGCGGCATATCGCGCACATGCCCGCCGTGCTTCATCACGGCATGCAGCGCCGCATCCAGATTATCTACCATGTAGCGCATCTGGTGGCGGCTCTGATGCGCGTCCACCTCGGCAATGTCGTTGGGGCAAAAGAGCATCGGCAGCCCGGCAACAATGCCGCTGTAGAAGGGTGTGTCGCCCATCCGCGCAATTGAAGCGTTGAAGACTTCACTGTAGAACCCGACGGTCGCTTCCATATTGTTGACTGCCAGTGTAATACTGACGATATGCATAGATTGTGCTCCCTGTTCTAAATCAAGAAAAGAAATCTATTTCCGGCGCAGCCGCCAGTCCAGATAAAAGCTCGCCCCCAGATAATACAGGGGGTAGAGCAGGCTCACCCAGACCAGCACCAGCGGCGGCTCCGGCTGAAGCAGCAGTCCAATGATGAGCACAAACCACAGGCTTCCCAGCCCCCAGCTAAGCTGCCACAGCGCTGCGTTTTTGCTGGGGTAGAGATAGCGCGTGGGCACAAAGGTCAGCACCGTAAACAGCGCGACGAGCAGCACCGCAACCACCGCTACCGGGCGCAGCCAGTACAGATACAGCGCGACAATGTTCCAGTACGTCGGGAAGCCCAGAAAAAAAGAGTCCTCGGTTTTCATGTTCACCTGCCCGTAGGCATACAGTGAAGCGAGTACCGGCAGCACCAGGAACAACGGGTGCGGCAGCAGCGCTTCCTGCCAGAGGATGAACACGGGAATCCAAGCAAAGGTGAGTGTATCAATCACATTGTCGAGCATGGCACCGTCAAAACCGGGCAGCACCTCGCGCACACGCACGGCGCGCGCCATCAAGCCGTCGGTGGCGTCGATCAACAGGGTGACGACCAGCAGCAGAAATGCCTCGCGCGTGTAGCCCAGCGCGGCGTTAAACAGGGCGAACATGCCGACCACGCCGCCAATTGCAGTGTAGAGATGCACCCCCCAGGCAAGTAGGGTACGGGTGCGCAGGGGACCTGGATGCAGTGTCATAAAACCAGCGTTTGCCGGCGCGGTGGATGCCTGCCGGTCTATTGAACTCGAATATGTTTCAGTATAACGCAGACCCTGCGCACGGCAAGCACCCGCTGCTACCGGGCGGGCATTATCCGCCAGCGACTTAGCCTGCCGCCGCTGCCTGTCCCACCCGCCCAAACACGCCATCGCGCAGTTTGAGCAGCGCCCGCTTGTAGTCAAAATGGGCAATTTCCAGAAAATGCCGCCCGCTGCTGACATGTTTGACCCCGCCGGTGATGTTGGGTTGGGAACCGGCTTTGAGGCGCCGGAATTCTGCTGCTGCCAGCGGGTCGAGCGTTTGCGCCTGCAAAAAGCGCGCGATCACCTGCGCCTGCATGTCCATCAGCCAGAACAAGCCGCTGTCGGGCTGGAGCATGCCGACGATAAACAGGTTGTCATAGGACGGATGGAAGCAGTGCATAAACAGGCGCGGTCCGTTCCGCTGCCAGTTAAGATGCTGCTCATCAATAAATGGAAAGCGGATGCGAAAGCCCGTCGCGTAGATGATCAGGTCAAGCGCTGCCCGGCTGCCGTCGTCAAACAGCACCTCATCCCCGCACAGTTCGCGCACGTTCGGCTTGGGGATGATGTCGCCATGCGCCACATGATACAGCATCTGGCTGTTGACAATCGGGTGTGTTTCCAGCAGTTTGTGATCCGGCTTTTGCAAGCCGAAGCGCTGCGGGTCGCCGTTGATCGCACGGATCATCAGCGTGTTGCTCCACTGGCGCAAAAACAGCGGCACGCGCAGCCGCAGTGTAAGCTCTGCAACCTGATCGGCAGGTTTGCCAAAGACGAACTTGGGCGCAAAGTAGTAGCCCCGGCGCATGCTGTGGTAAACCGCGTCGGCATAATGCACTGCCTCCACCGCCAGATCGCAGCCGGAATTGCCCGCGCCAACCACCAGGACACGCTTGCCCATCAGCACGTCCGGCGTCTTGTACTGCTTGGTGTGCAGTGTTGTGCCGTTGAACGTACCGGGAAACTCCGGGTAAATCGGATCCCAGTGATGCCCGTTGCAGATGATCACGCCGTCGTATAGGCGCGTCTCGCTGTCCCCCTGCGCCGGGCTGACCGTCACTGCCCAGGTGCCATTGGGCTGGCGCTCCACCCGTTCTACCGTCGTATTGAACTGAATCAATGGATACAGGTCAAAATGCCGCGCATAGCTGCGCAGATACGCCAACACCTGATCGTGGCGCAGATAATCGGGGTATTCGGCGGGCATGGGGTAATCGGTGTACTGCGTCAGCGGCTTAGACGAGAGCAGATGCGTGGATTTGTAGACGCTGCTGTTCGGTTTGCCAAAATACCAGTTACCGCCGACATCATCCTCGCGCTCGTAAACATCACAGGCAATGCCCGCCTGCCGCAGATTTTTTGCGGCGGTGATGCCGCTGGCGCCCGCGCCGATGATGCAGTATTTCTGCGCCGCCTGAGGGCTGCTCATAGAGGAATTCCTTTCCGATCACAACTTGAAACGTTTTTTTTACCATAATCGAACCCAAATTCGATTATAGCGCAGGTTATGGGCAGGGCGAAAACGCGCAAAAGCGACTATTATTGGTACGATTTAGGATTCTTAACAGGAAATTGAGGCATACGATGCATACCCTGACGCTGATCACCGCTGACGACACGCTGCAAGCCACCCTGCTGCTGCTCGACGATTACGCCGTAAACCGGACAGACGTGCAGGGAGCGGTTGCCAGCGCGGCGCATCTGGTGCTGCTGGACGCGCGGGGGAATCGCGATCCGCTGCCTGTGCTGGGGTCACTGGTCGAGATTGGCTGTGTAGTGTATGTGCTGCTGGATGAACTGGAACCGAAACAGGTCGATGCCTGTCTGGGCAGCGGCGCGGCGGATGTGTTAAGCAACCAGGACTTGTATCCGGCGGTGCTGCGACTGCGGCTGCGGGCGGGTACGGCGCAGTCGTTGGACAACTTCATGCGCTATGCCACGCACCAGATGAAAAGTGCGTTGTCTGCCGTCAGCGGCTTCAGCGAACTGCTGCTCACCGGTGTGGTGGGCGACCTCAACGAACGCCAGCAGGAATTTGTCAACACCGTGCGCCAGA
Organism: Anaerolineae bacterium; assembly: GCA_034435675.1. GTDB lineage: Bacteria > Chloroflexota > Anaerolineae > Aggregatilineales > Phototrophicaceae > DAOTWP01. Next base: position 3,431 of record DAOTWP010000283.1, on the reverse strand, counting down.
ATGCCGAACGGCTGGACGCCTTCATCACCGATGTACGCGACGTCATCAGCATCAGTGTTGCCCGGCTGGCTATAGACCTTGCGCCGCTGTCAGTGCTGGATCTCATGCGCCCGGCACTGCGGCAGGTGAATGCCGTATTTGAAACTTCCCGCCTGACCCACCGCGAAGTATTCCCAGAAGACCTGCCGCTGGTCAATGGCAGTGCCGCGCGGTTGGTGCGCGTCTTTGCGGCATGTCTGCGCGCCCTTGCCGAAGACGCCTACGAGGGCAGCGAAATAATCACGCAGGCACGCGCGCTGGAGTTTGGGGTGGAAGTACTGCTGTCCAACAACGGGCATGGGCTTTCCCCGGCAGAAAACGAGCAGATTCATGCGCCGTACCGCTATCGCGCGGGAGCCATCTGGCACGACGAAACCGGCTACGGCATGAGCATCCATGTCGCTCGCCACACCATCACCGCACACGGCGGGCAGTTCAGCATTCAGCGTGTGCCGCAGCAGGGCACAACCTTCCGCTTTACGCTCCCGCTTGCTCCCGGTTGATCCCTGCCGCTTACGCAGGGTCGCTGCACAAGTGCAATCCCCTAATCATTGGGGCATTGACGCTGCCGCGGACTGCATGATTACCAGAATCGTCTATACTACAGATAGTGTCATGCTTGCTGCGTCTTTGTGCGCGCCGACGGGTTTAGAACCTATCCATAAATCTGTCTTGCCGAGCAAGGGGATTTACCCTCGTATTTAATCGTTTGGTGGAAACAAGGCGCAGGCTGTAGAGGTTCGAGGTTATGGAACTGCTGTTTGGCGGCATTCTGCTTGCCGGGTTAACCTACCTGCTGCTGCTGATCCTCGGCGTGTTTGGCGAAGGGCTGGATCTGGGCGTGGACAGCGTGCTGGAAGGCAGTGGGCTGGATGCCCTGCTGGGGCTGGACATCGACAGCGCTGCGACCGGGCTGGGATGCAGCGTGCTGGCGGTGTTTATGGCGGCGTTTGGCGCTGTCGGGCTGACGGGCGTGCTGTCCGGTTGGCATCTGCTGGCGATTCTGTTCGCGGCGCTGCTGGTCGGTTTTGGCATCGCGCGCGCGGCGGCGGCGCTGCTGCAATGGGTGTACCGCCACCAGACCGCGCCAATTACATTTAGCGATAGTGATTTGATCGGGCAGAGCGCTCGTGTCACCATTGACAGCGAACCCGGCACCACCGGCGAAGTGCTGGTCGAAGCGGGCGAGATTGTCAAATATCCGGTGCAGGAAATCAACAACGCGGCGCTGCGGCGCGGTGATCTGGTAGAGATTGTGGATGTGCAGGGGCGTTACCTGCGTGTCCGTAAGAAGAAGGGCTAAGGAACTGCCATGTCTGCGGAACTGATACTCCCCATTGTACTGGTCGTTATTGTTGTCGCCATTATTTCGTCTCTGGCGCGCCTGTACCGGCGTGTGCCGCCCAATCAGGTGATGGTGCTCTATGGCATTGGTGAACCCCGCTATATCACCAGTGGGGGCACAATCATCCTGCCGATTGTCCAGACCTCCAAAATGCTGGATGTCACCATTATGACCATCAAGACCGAAAAGGATGAGGTCTACACGGTCAGTGGTGTACCGATTCAACTGGACTGGGTCGCGCAGGTGCAGATTGACCGCAGCCAGGAAGCGCTGACCACCGCCGCGCGCGCCTTCCTCGACAAAAAGCGCGAAGAAGTACAGCGCGTGATTCTGGAAACGCTGAGCGCTAACTTCCGGGCTATCGTCGGGCAGATGACCGTCGAGGCAATCCACCGGGATCGCGACGATTTTGTGCAGCGCGTGCAGGATCTGGCGGCAGACGACATCGCCGCGATGGGCGTGCGCATCATCAGCATGGGCATCGAAGAAATCACCGATAATCAGGGCTACCTGCAAGCGATGGCAGCGCCGCAGATTGCCGCCATCAAACGTGACGCCGCGATTGCCGAAGCGGAAGCGGAACGCGAGGCACGGGTGAAAGCTGCCGAGGCAAAACGCGCTTACGAGCAGGCGGAACTGGATGCGCAGCGCTCGATCCTCCAGCAGCGCGAAGCGCTCAGCCTGCGCGAAGTTGAAGTGCAGCGCAAGGTGGACATCGAAAAAGCGAATTCTGATCAGGAAGTGCAGCAGAAGCGCGCGCTGGCTGTCGAACAGCAGCAGGAAGCGGAGGTGCTGGTGCCTGCCCGCGCCTCACGACAGGCAATGGAAATCCGCGCGGAGGCAGAACGCCGCCGCATTGAGATTGAGGCGGAGGCAGAAGCACGCGCCAAACGCACCCGCGCCGAAGCAGAAGCGGAGGCAACCGAAAAGACTGGGCGCGCTCAGGCAGCAGCGATGCAGGCGCAGAAGCTGGCAGAGGCAGAAGGCGAAAAGGCGCGCCTGCTGGCAGAGGCGGAAGGTCGCCGCGAGCTTGCCGCTGCGACAGCCGCTGAGGGCGCGATCAACCTGCGCCAGTTTATTGTTGAACAGATAACTCGCGCTGATGTCGAGAAGTCGAAAGCGATTTCTGCGGCGCTGGCGGGGCTGGGCGGCAATGTGCGCGTGGTGCAGTTTGCGGGTGGCAATGGCAGCGCAGGCAGCGGCAGCACCTTCATGGATCTGCTGCTGAGCATCCCCGAAGTGGCGGAGCAGTTTCGCACCAAGGTTGAGGCGCTCAGCGGCGAAGACTTCGCCAGCACCTTGGAACGGATGACGCTGATGTTCCGGCGCATGCAAACGATTGAAGCCGACGATGCTGCCCCAGCAGCACCGGCACCCGCAAGCAGTGGTCATCTGCCGCTGGATGCGGACGGCGACGGCGTGGCAGACGAGGCATAACAGTAATTGCCATGGGCAGGGGCACGCAGCGCGTATGCCCGGCGTGTCCCTCTGCCCGTTTGACTTGCTTGCCCTATGCCCGGACGCTCAGCACCGACAGCACCTCTGCTGCCAGTTCGTAATGCCCGAATGCCGGGATAAGATAGACTCCCTGTACCATCGCGTGCATTGCCAGCAGCAGCTCCTGCGCAATCTTCACCCCTTCCTGCGCGGCATTCTCCCCGGCATCCTCCATGCGTTTGAGCAGGTGGTCGGGAATGACGATGCCGGGCATCTCGTTGTGCAGGAACATGGCATGTCGCAGGCTGTACAGCGGCAGCGCCGCCAGCAGCACCGGCAGCCGGAACGGTTCGCCGTTGATTTCCTCATAACGGCGGTGGAACTGCTCAATCCGCGCGGGGTCGAAGACCGCCTGCCCCAGCGCGAAGTCTGCGCCGGCGCGCAGCTTGTTGCCCAGCACCTTAATCTCGTTATCCAGATCATCCGCCGCCATGTTCAGCGCACAGCCCACCGTGAACGCTGTTGGCTTGCCAATGCTGTTGCCTGCCATGTCCTCGCCAGCGTTCATCTTCTGCTTGATCAGCGAGATCAGTTTGGAGGGCACAATATC
>DAOTWP010000282.1:0-14477 GCA_034435675.1 Anaerolineae bacterium | reverse complement strand
ATGAGCTTGTCGAGCATTGGGTTCGCCCCTGCTGTGCTGAACGAATGGGGACAGGCACACCCTGCCGCAGCGGGGCGTGCCTGCATCAACACGGAAAGCCGGTCAGCCGTCAGGGCTGGGCGACAAACCATACTTCGCGGAACAGGTGTCCCGTGGTATCGCCGGGAAGCACATCATTGATCCAGTAGTACAGGGGGGCGCCGTTGTAAGTCACCTGCAGGCTGCCGTCGGCGCGTTCAATCGTACCCAGTTCGCCCATTACGTCGCCAGCGGCGGTGAGTTCTTCACCGGCGGCAGCCGTCAGCGGGGGCCAGTTGGCGGCGCAGGCATCCACACAGTTGCTTGTGCCTTCGGTATCATTGGCGAATGTATACAGCGTCATGCCATTGGGTCCGGTCAGGATTTGCCCGAACTCTTCACTTTCGGCAGCGGCGATGGTCGGCAGTTTGGCAGCAAACCAGACCTCATTCACCAGATGCCCTGTCGAGTCGCCGGGCTGGGCATCGTTCACCCAGAAGTACAGCGGCATGTCGTTGAGGGTGACTTGCAGGCTGCCGTCGGCGCGTTCAATCACGCCAAACTCCCCGACCAGACCGGGCTGAACGGTCAGCGCGTCGGCGCTCTCCACGGTCAGCGGGGGCCAGTTGGTGGCGCAGGCATCCACACAGTTGCTCACGCCTGCCGCGTCGTTGGCAAAGGTGTACAGCGTCATGCCGTTAGCGCCCACCAGAAAACTGCCCAGTTCTGCGTTGCCGCCCAGCCCCACCTGCGGCATGGTCGCCACGAACCAGACATCGTTGACCAGATGCCCGGTGGCGTCGCCGGGCTGGGCATCGTTGATCCACGAATACAGCGGCATGCCGTTGTAGGTGACCTGCCGGGTGCCGTCCGCGCGCGTGATGGTGCGCAGCAAGCCGGAAATGGCAGGATCAAGCGACGGCAGCACACCTTCTTCAACGGTCAGCGGGGGCCAGTTGGTGGCGCAGGCGTCCACACAGTTGCTCACGCCCGCTGCGTCATTGGCAAAAACATAGAGCGTCATGCCTTCTGCACCAACGAAAAATGTGCCGAGGTCATCATTACCGCCCAGGGTGACGGTGTACTGCATGTCATCCTGAGCAAAGACACTGCCGCCCAAAACGGCGAGGGCAAGGACGAAAACCAGCAAAACCGAACGTTTCATTCAACCTACTCCTTCATGTACACTTGCTTTGTAAGAAAGCAGGACTGCCCTGCTCTACCCTTTTACTACGTCATGCGCTGCGCCTGTGGATGAGGCAGTTTTCTGCGGTTTTTCCGCGTAGTGCGTGACGCGGTTGAATCCAGACTGCCCGGTGAATGCTTTCCCAGTGCTATCTGTGTTCTCGCCATACCAGAAGGGATCAGACCATGTCGCAACCCTTTACTGCTGCTTCACATCATGATGTGCTCGTGCTGCTGGTGCAGCTTGCCGTGCTGCTGCTGACCGCGCGGCTGCTCGGTGAACTGGCAAGCCGGCTGGGACAGCCCACCGTCGTGGGCGAAATCCTGGCGGGAATTCTGCTCGGTCCATCGCTGCTCAGTGGGCTGGTGCCCGCGCTGGGCGAGTGGCTCGTGCCGCATACCGAGGTACAGGGCTATCTGCTGGAAACGATCAGCATGCTGGGGGTCATGTTCCTGATGCTGATTACCGGGCTGGAAACCGACATCGGCTTGATTCGCAGGCAGGCGCGTTCTGCTGTCGGCATTGCGTTGGGGGGGCTGGTGCTGCCGCTGGCGTTGGGGTTCCTGCTGGGTCAGTTGCTTCCCGATGATCTGCTGGTAGACCCGCAGCAGCGCTTTGTCTTTGCGCTTTTCCTGGCAACGGCGATGGCGATTTCCGCGATCCCGGTAATCGCCAAGGTGCTGATTGATCTGGGGCTGACGCGCCGCGACATCGGGCAGACGATCATCGCGTCGGCAATGATTGACGACACGGTAGGCTGGATTATCCTCTCGATAGTGATCGGCATCGCCAGCAGCGGGGCAGTCAGCGCGGGTGGGGTGCTGCAATCGGTGCTGAGTGTGCTGGCGCTGATGCTGGTCAGCTTCACGCTGGGGCGCTGGCTGGTGCGGCGGCTGCTCAACCTGACCCAGGAACGGCTGAAGATCCGCGATAAAATTCTTTCGCTGGTGGTGCTGCTGATGTTCGTCTGGGGCGCGTTCAGCCAGGCGCTGGGGCTGGAGGCGCTGCTAGGCGCGTTTGTCATCGGCATCGTGTTCAGCACCATGCCCAAAGTCAACCCGGACGTGATTCACACGCTGGAGAGCATCACCTTTGGCATCTTCTCACCGATCTTTTTCGCCGTCGCCGGGCTGAAGGTGAGCGCCATGCACCTGTTGGAACCGCGCCTGATTCTGATCACCGCCGTGATTATCGGTGTGGCGACCCTGTGCAAGTTCGCCGGGGTGTATACCGGGGCGCGTGTGGTCGGCAAGAACGATCACTGGACGGCGTTGTTTTACGGCGCTGGGCTGAACGCGCGTGGTTCAATGGGCATTATCGTCGCCAGCATCGGGTTGTCGCTGAATGTGCTGACGCAGGATATGTTTTCGATGATCGTGGTGATGGCGGTGATTACCTCGCTGATGGCACCGTTTATCATGCGCTGGGCACTGACGCGCATCCAGCCGGACGCACAGGAACAGGTACGCCTGCGCCATGAGGAACTGCGCCGCGACAGTCTGATCGCCAATGCGCACCGGGTGCTGATGCCCACGCGCCGCAGCAGCAGCGGGGTTGCCAGCACTGTGCAGCAGATCGAGGCGCGCATTCTGGATAAGATTCACGCGCAGTCCCCACTGGCGCTGACGCTGCTGACGGTGACGCCGCCGCAGGAAGGCGCTGACGGCAGCCGCTTTCTGGACAGCCTCAGCAGCCTGTTTGCGCCGGTGCTCACCACGAAAAAGGTGCTGGCAGGGGACAACGCCGGGGACCTGATTTTGAATGAGGCGAAGAAAGATTACGACCTGCTGGTGCTGGGCGCGCCGCAAGGACGCCGGAGTTCCGAGGTGTTGTTCACACCGCTGGTGGATTATGTCATGCGGTTGGCTCCTTGCCCGACGATTCTGGTGCATGGGCGCGATCTGCCTGAAAACTGGGAGCCGCGCCGCATTCTCGTCCCGACCAACGGTTCGGCAGCGGCACGCCGGGCGGCAGAAGTCGCCTTCGCGCTGGCAGCGGGTAGCGAAACCCAGGAGAACCGCGAGAACTGTGAGGTGCTGGTGCTGCGCGTGGTCGAGAAAAATCTGTCGGATATCTATTTTGACACCGGCGGCACGGTGGTCACGCGGCAGATGCATATTGCCGAAAGCGCCGTGGAACAGTTGCGCGAGATTGGCACGATGCACGGCGTGCTGACCTGCACAGAGGTAACGGTCAACCGCGAACCGGAACCGGCAATTATTGAGGCGGCGCTGCGACACAACATTGACCTGATCGTGCTGGGCACCAGTGTCAGCGCGGCGTCAGACCGGCTGTATCTGGGTCCGCGTGTGGAGCGCATTCTGAACAACGCGCCCTGCCCGGTGATCGTCGTGAATGCCTGAGAACCTATCCATAAACCGTCTTGCTGAACAAGGGGATTGTGCGCTTTAACGATTAAATACGGAGAACAAGGGCGGACATGCGCGGGGCGGCACGGAGACCGCCCCCTGCATCCGACGTTTTCGAATGGGTTTATCCAAAGTGCAAAATCAGACCAATGCGAATAGATGTCACACTCGTAGGGGCGAAGCATGTTGCCCTTACAGTGTGCCGCCTGAACCCGCACCACGCGCGCAAAGCACACGCCGGGCACGCCGCGCGGCATGCCCCCCACAGCAGCGGCAGATGTTTACTGCCCTGCCTGAACGCTGTCAATAAAGCCCATCAGCGCCAGGTATTTGGGTGCCTGCGCCGGATCCTGCGTGACGCTTTCCAGCGCGCCCCAACTGCCAAAGCGTGACGGTTGGGCGATGTCGGTGAATGCCATGAACAGTCCGCCGCCCAGGTCGCGCCACATGTTCAGGTAGGCGCTGTAGATCTCGCCCATGCGCGGGTGCCGGTTGGCGGCAATGAACAGCGCGGTCAGGGCGTCGTTGTTTTCGGTGCCAAAGTACCCGGCGAGATGCTGCCCGCCTTCATAAGCGACCAGTTCCAGCCCGTAGCGCTGCGCAATCGTCAGGTTGTCCACAACGTACTGGTAGGCACAGCCGCCCGGCAGCACGTTTGCCATCTGCCGGTCCAGCAGTTCGTCAACCGATAGCGCGGTGATCTGGTCAACGGTTTCGGGGTTTGCCGGGTCATCGCAGCTAAAATACGGCGCGATTGCCAGCGCGTCGGCATGTTCTGCCGCGCCCTGCCAGTCGGCGACCTGTTCGCCAGTCCAGTTGTTCGCTGCCTGCGCTGCCAGCACGCGCACCAGCCGGTCACTGCCGCCAAAGACTTCTTCCCAGATGGCGAAGATTTCGACCGCACGCTGGCTGTGGTAGCGCAGCCCACTCCAGAAGCCATCGCCCGGCGCGAGGTTCAGCGCCAAGCCCTGCTCAGAAACATAGCCCGCCTGGCTGAACTGCCCGTTCCACGTTTCGTTGGAGTATTCGATATAGACCCGCAGCGCCGGGTCGAGGTTGTCGCGCACATAGGTCGCAAACGCGCGCACGTATTCGTCTGTGGCGCGGTGCGGCATGTTGAACCAGGCGTTGGCGTGCACAGTGTTGGCAAGCTGCACCAGCACTTCAACAGGCACGCCGCGCGCGGCAAAGGTGGCATCGCTGGGCTGCGGGCGATCCGCCCAGGCAGCTACCGGCGAGTCATTGGTGTTCATCCAGTCCATAAAGCGCAGTGTTGAGAAGCGTTCGATGCGCGCCAGGAACAGCGGGTTAAACGGCTGCGTCTGGTAGGTGGCTTCGCTGCCGGGCAGCAGCAGGCGGATATTGCGCACGGGGTTGTCCGGGTTGGTTTCAAACAAGCGCAGCGAGATCAACCCGCCTGCCGGGTCCAGTGTCGCCACAATACGCCCTGGCTCCGCGCTGCGCACCTGCACTGCGCCAATGCCAAATTCCAGCACGCCATCGCCCTCATAGAGCAGGGTGTAATCGCCCGCCATGCCCGCATTGTATTCGGCATCGGCAGTGAACAGCACCGTTTCGGCATACTGCCCCGGTTCCAGCGCGGCGACCCAGCCTTCCGGCGTCAGCGCCAGCGGTCCGCCTTCGCCCCAGTTCGCACCCTCGCGCTGCGCAATCCAGGGGCGGGCGGTCTTAAAGACATCGACAAACGGATGCTGGGTGGTCCAGTCGGCAATGCCGGCAAGGTTGCTGCCCAGCAGGTCGTTACCGGCGTTCGCGGGGGTCTGCGCGGCGTCCTGCGCACGGGTCTGCGCGCCCGCTGCTCCGACCAGCAGTAACAGCATGCACAGCCACAATAAAGAGCGCTTCATGAGGTTTGATCCTTCTGTAGATGGCAAGCACATTCTGAAGTGTAGACATTGCCATTATAGCCGTAATCTATGGTGGGCAATGTGTAAGAGTTCGGGCGAACTCTGGCAGCAATCAGCATCCGCGCGCCCAAAAGCGGCAACCGGGACTTGACGCCGCGCCTGCTTTGTTGGACGCTCAGGATAAATCCGGGTGTTTCTTTTTTGCGGTGACAACGCGAGGAAAACCATGCGTAAAAAAGTGATTTTGATTACCGGCGCGAATGGCGAAGTCGGGCACGGGCTGATCCGCCAGCTTTATGACATGCCGGACAAGCCCGATGTGATTGTGCTGGATGTGCGTGGGCTGGACGAGCAGATGCATCCCTATGTGGATACGACGATTGTCGGGGACATCCTCGATAACGGGCTGCTCGATATGCTGTCCAGCGAGTATGAGGTGGATACGGTCTATCATCTGGCAGCGCTGCTGAGCACGCACAGCGAATTCCGCCCGGAAGCGGCGCACAAGGTCAACGTGCAGGGCACGCTGAATCTGCTGCAACTGGCAGGCGAACAGGCACGCTGGCGCGGCGAAAGTGTCCGGTTCATCTTCCCCAGTTCGGTGGCGGTCTATGGCGTGCCTGACCTGGCGACCAAAGCGGCGCTGCCCCCGCTGCAAGAGGACGAGTACACCCAGCCGACGACGATGTACGGCTGCAACAAGCTTTACTGCGAACATCTGGGGCGCTATTACACTTATCACTACCGCCAGCTTGCCGCCACGCACGAAAACTATGGCGTGGATTTCCGCGCCGTGCGTTTCCCCGGCTTGATCAGCGCGACGACGATGCCCAGCGGCGGCACGAGCGATTTTGCGCCGGAGATGCTGCACGCGGCGGCACAGGGCGTGCCTTATGAGTCGTTTGTTCGCCCGGATACGGTTATCCCGTTTATGGTCATGCCAGACGCGATCAGCGCGCTGCTGACGCTGACGGACGCCCCGCGCGCGGCGCTGACCCGCACGGTCTACAACGTGACCAGCTTCAGCTTCAGCGCACAGGAAGCGGCGGCGTTCGTGCGGGAAGCGTTCCCGAATGCGCAGATCACGTTTGCGCCGAACGAAGCGCGGCAGGGTATCGTAGATAGCTGGCCCGCCGCGCTGGACGACAGCGCTGCCCGCCGCGATTGGGGCTGGCAGCCGGAATACGACCTGCGCCGGGCGTGGCAGGACTATCTGATCCCGACGATCCGCGCGCAGTACGCGGGGTAAGGGACGCCAGCATGTAAAGCCTGAGCGCTTCTGAATGCAGGTTCCGGGCACTAACGCAAGGGGGCACACGGCTGACCGCTGAGCTTTACGTCAGTGCGGCTGGGGCGCTTGACGAACTGCCCGCCTGCAAATGCACCGCGCGCCTGTAACACAGGCAGCAGCAGCGTGTCTTTACGCGCAGTAATGGGGGCAACAAAAAACGCAGTGGAACCCCGGCGGGACGCTTCCCCCCGCCACTCCACTGCGTTTGTGCTGGCTGCTGTTGGGCAGCGCCTCAGTCCTCGAACTTGAGTACCTCACGCGGGATGCTGCCACTTTGCGCCGGTCCGACAATGCCGCGTTCTTCCATGATGTCAATCAGCCGGGCGGCGCGGGTGTAGCCGATACGCAGCTTGCGTTGCAGCATCGAAACAGATGCCTTCTTGTGCCGCCGCACCAGTTCAACCGCCTCATCGAACAGATCGTCTTCGCCGTCGCCATCCTGGTCATCCTCGGTGGGTCTGCCTGCCTGCGGTGCGGGACGGTTTTCCTCATCCCACATCGCCACCTGCTGGATGCCCGGCTTGCTTGGCTGCACCTGGCGCGGTCCCAGTTCCGGTCCGCTGACGGTCTTGTCCATAATCAGCGCTGTGATCGGCTGCTGCGGGGCGCCGGTGCCCTGCTGCCGCCAGAAGCGCGTGATGTTGGTGATCTCATCATCCGAGACGAACACCCCCTGCAAGCGCAGCGGAGCGGGTGAACTGGGGCTAAGGTAAAGCATGTCACCGCGCCCCAGCAGGCGTTCCGCGCCGGGCTGGTCGAGGATCACGCGGCTGTCCACGCTGCCTGCTACTGCAAAGGCGATTCGCGCCGGGAAGTTCGCTTTGATCAAGCCCGTGACGACATCCACCGAGGGGCGCTGCGTAGCGATCACCAGATGGATGCCGGTGGCACGTGCGAGCGCCGCGATACGAGTGATTACCCGCTCGGTTTCGTCCGGCGCGAGCATCATCAGGTCTGCCAACTCGTCAATGATGACGATGATGTAGGGCATCTGCTCGACGCTGGGGTCGCGGTGCTTGTTGTAGTCTTCGATATTTCGCGCCCCGGCGTTGCTGAATTTCTTATAGCGTTCGTCCATTTCGCGCGTGACCCACTTGAGCACCCCGACGATACGCTCCAGTTCGACCACGACCGGCGCGATCAGGTGCGGAATGCCGTTGTAGCCGGTCAATTCTACGCGCTTGGGGTCAACCATGACGAATTTGACGGCTTCTGGTGTGTTGCGCACCAGCAGGCTGGCAATAATCGAGTTCACACAGACGGATTTACCCGAACCCGTTGTCCCGGCAATCAGCAGGTGCGGCATGTCGGTCAGGTCGGCGGAAATCGGCGTGCCGTCCACACTTTGACCGAGCGCAATCGCCAGGGGTGAATCAATCTTCTTGAAGTTCTGGCTTTCCATCACGTCGCGCAGGCTGACCAGCGCCGCTTCTTCGTTGGGCACTTCCACGCCGACAAAGCCCTTGCCCGGCACAGGTGCCTCCACACGGATGCTCTTCGCGCCCAGCGCAAGCTGCAAGTCTTTGTCGAGCTGTGCGATAGCGCTCACCTTGACGCGCTGCCTTTTGCCGCCACGCACCAGCAGATAATCCGGCTCGACGCCGAACTGCGTAATCACCGGACCGGTGTTGATTTCGACCACACGCCCCGGCGCGCCAAAACTTTGCAGTGTTTCTTCGATAGTGCGGGCACGCTGCACCAGCACATCATGATTGAGTTCCTGCTCAGAGCCAATCGCCAGCAGGGTGCGCAGGTCGGGCAGACGCCAGTTGTACTGTGGCGCGCGCGTGCTGGACTGTAACTGTGCGCCCGCCGGCGTGGCAGATGCACCGCCAATCGTCAGCGCGGTTCTGGCAGCGGGCGGCGTTGCAGCACTCGACGGCGCTGCGACACCCGGCGGAGTCGAGGGTGAACGCGGCATCACATCTGCCGGGCGCGGCGGGTTAGGCTGCACCTGCACGGGCGGCGTCGTGGTCGCGGTGCTGGCGGCAGGCGGGGTGACAGCCGGGCGCGGTTTTTCGGTTTCCCAGGGCGGCGTTAGCTTCCTGTCGGTTTCAGCGGCAGGCTTCTCGGCAGGTGTGCCGCCAGCCGGGCGCGCGGGAGCAAACGGGGACGGCTGTCCCGCTGTCCCGGTGGGCGCAGCCGGGCGTGCCGCGCCGTCGCCACTGCCGGATGAGCTGCTGGCATTGCCAAATGGACGCACGCCAAACGGCGCAGGACGCGCGCCGGTGTCGGCGGGGGGCGCTGCCGAAGCCGCGGGAGTCAGCGGCATATCTTCCGGTCTGGGGGCAGCGGTGGGCGGCGTGGTCACAGCGGGCTGTTCCGCCGGGCGCAGTGTGCTTGCCGCTGGCTGCGCCGGCAAAGACTGTTCGCCGCGCCGCAGGGCGTCAAGACGCTGTTCGCGGGTCCATGTGCCGCTGTCTGTTTCTTCCGGCTTTGCCCCCGCCATGCTGGCAGCCGGGGTTCCAAACGGTGACGGACGAGCGGCGGCAGCCGGACGGATGCTCTCATCCGCGTCGAAATCCTCATCGTCATCGTCCGCGTCATCCCGGCGGGTAAACGGTGCTGCCGGGCGGGCGGGCGGGGCTGTGCCCATCACGCGCGGCGCAAACGGCGATGTGTCGCCAAACTGGCGCGGCGCAGGACCGACTCCGCGTGGTTTGGCGGGGGTCATGTCCACTGCCTCGTCGGCATCATCAATGTCGTCGTCCTCATCCTCGACGCTGAAGGGCGTTCTTGCCGCTGCCGCCGGAATGGATGCCGCTGCCGGGCGCTTAAACAGGGAGTCGAATGACACGGGCTTGTCATCTTCGGCGTTGTGTTCGCTGCCGGGCTTGCTCGCAGCAGCCGGGGCAGTGGGCTGGGCTGACGCAGCAGGTGATGTGCCTGCCGCGCGCGCAGTTGGCGCAAACGGCGCAGTGCCGGCGGATGTTGTTCCGGCGGGTGTTGATCCGGCGAATGTCGATCCGGCGGGGGCAAAGGATCCCGCTGGCCGCGCAGTGCCTGCGGGTGTTGATCCTGCGGGTGTTGATCCGGCGGGTGTTGATCCGGCGGGCGCAGTGCCAGCGGGCGTGTCCGCGCGTGCTGCCGGGGCGAAGGGTGACGGCGTGCCAGCGGATGTGCCCGGAGGCGTGCTGGCAGGCGCACCAGCGGGCGGCGCTGCACCGACAGTCGGTTTCGCGGGTGGTTCGCCGGGAGTCGCGGGTGTTCCTGTTGGGACTTTGCCCGCCGATTCGGTTGTTTTGCTCTGGTCAGCGCCGCCACGCCCGAACAGGCGCCCGCCCAGCATACCACCGGCAGGTTTTGCCGGGGCGGTAGTGGGGCTGGCTGGCGCGCTGGCGGCGGGTTTTTCGGCTTCGGGCGTTTTATCGCCCGGCAGAGATGCCGGCATCCCTGCCGCGCCCCGGCTGCCAAATGGCAGCGATCCCACCAGGCGCGACCCGATCCCACCAGCAGGCTTCCCGGCAGCGGGGGTCCCGGCGGGTACTGTCCCGGCAGGTTTTGGCGCGGACGCAGCGGGGGCACTGGCGGGCAAACCGGCGGGCGAACCCGCGGGCGAACCGGCGGGCGAACCGGCAGCAGGCGGTGGCGCCGACAGCGGCGCAGATTGAGCGACTGCTGGCGCTGCGGCGGGAACCTCCGCCGCGTTGAACGAAGCGGTCACCGTTTGCCCGCCCATACGAATTGGGATGCTGCGCGGCTCTGGCACGGGCAGCGGCGCGGCGTCGGGCGGGGCGGTGACGCTGGCGGGCAACCCGGCAGGTGCGCCAGCGGGCAGTGCCGCTGCTGCCATACCCGCTGGCAGCGGTTCAGGCTCAGGGCGGGACACCATCACCGGCGCGAGTGTCGGCAGTTTTGCCGCTGCCTGCTTCTCCGCCTGGGCGGTGCGCTGTGCCGTGCGGCGCTGTGCGCGGCGCTTGCGCGCTGTGTTGAAGCTGCGCCACACGCTGATGACGATAATCGTCAGTTCCGCGGCGCTGGTGCGCGTCAGGAACATAATCCCCAGCAGCATCCAGCCGATCAACACGGCAATGCCGCCCATTTCGGAAACGGTCATCAGCACCAGGTTATACAGTTGCACGCCGACCCAACCGCCGCCGCGCCCGCTTTCGATAGTCAGCGCCAGCGCCCGCTCGTAAAGCGGTTCGCCGGGAATCAAGCCTTGATAGACGACATTGAACGCCTCGGTATACTGGAGAATCACCAGCAGACCGACATAGAGCATCAGCACGCCGATCACACGCAGCGGATCCACCTTGGGCGCATTCTCCCCGAAGTGGCGGGCAATCAGCCACACGCCCACTGCCAGCATGCCCAGCGGCACGCCCAGCGCGCCCCAGCCCAGTAACTGCGCCAGCGTGCCGTTGACAGCGGCAGTGATTGCGCCCTGGCTGGGCGACAGCGCCGCGACCATCAGCATAAACGCGCCGAAGACCAGCGTGACGCCGGCGATGTCCAGCTTCGTATCCAGCGAAAGCCCCTGATTTTCGATCTGCGGCGCTTTGCTGCTGCGATCCTTCTTCGCTTGTGCCGCTTTTTGCCCGGCTTTGCCGCCAAAGAACCCCCCGACCAGCGGCAGGCGGCTGAAGGCACTGCTCCCGGCAGCACTTTTGGCGGCAGCTTTTTTGGGCGTGGCAGGTTTGTCTGCCGGTTGTGCCTGGGCGCTGCGATTGCCAAAAGGCGAAAGCGACGGGCGGCCTTTATCGGCGCCTGCTGCTGAACTGGACGCAGGCGTGCCACCAGAAGACGCTGGTGTCGAGGTCGGTCTTGTGCCCCCAAACGTGGGCGGGCGCGACCCACCAGCCGCGGGGAACTGCCCCGTGCTGGTCTTTTCCGACGGTCTGCTGCCCGGCGCTGCCGGAACCGCCGACGCGCCCGGCTTACTGGCGGTTCCGCTGCTGCTTCCGCTGCTGCTTTTATCGTCTTTCTTGCCGCCAATCGGCAATCTGCTGGTCAGCCCGCTAAAGCGTCCGCCACCGCTGGATTTGTCATCCTTCTTGTCGGCAGGTTTCGCGCCGGGCTTGGCAGCGCTATCTTGCTCCTTCTTGCCGCCGCCAATCGGCAGTCTGCTGGTCAACCCACCAAAACGTCCGCCGCTGGATTTGTCATCTTTCTTGTCGGCGGGTTTCGCGCCGGGTTTGTCTCCCGGTCGGGCAGGTGCAGCCCCCTCTTTTCTAGGGGGATTGTCGTTAGCAGCATCATCCTTTTTGCCGAAGGGGTTAAAGCCTCCGACACGTCCGCCTAACCCGCCGGGTTTACCGCCAGCATCGTCCTTTTTGTCGGCGGGTTTGCCCCCCGCAGCTTTGTCGTCTG
The DNA here is from genome assembly GCA_034435675.1 of Anaerolineae bacterium. Taxonomy (GTDB): domain Bacteria; phylum Chloroflexota; class Anaerolineae; order Aggregatilineales; family Phototrophicaceae; genus DAOTWP01. The sequence goes on along the minus strand of DAOTWP010000282.1, from coordinate 2,432 downwards.
TTCGTGCCGGGGGGGGACCGGGTCTATCGTCGCGGCGTTCTTCACGCCGTTCATCCGGTCTGGCAGGCGATGATGCGCCCCCGCCGGGTGTGAACGGGCGTGCCCCAAAGGCGCTGCTGCTGCTGCTGGTTGTCCCTGAACCGCCTGAAGGGCGCGTAAACGGCGAACTGCCGCTGCCTGACGAACTGCTGCCTGACGAACTGCTGCCTGATCCCCCGCTGGGTGGTGAGGGACGGGAGAATGGCGCACTGCCGCTGCCCCCTGAAGCGGAACCGGAACTGCCGCTGCTGCCTGTGCTGCCCGGAATCGTCGGGCGGGCGGGCGGTGCGCCGGGCGGTGTACCGCTGGCGGGCGGGCGCGGCGAACTGCCGAACAGCCCGCTGCCCGAACTGCCGCTGCCCGAACTGCCGCTGCCGGAACTGCCACTGCTCGAACTGCCGCTGCCGCCTGTAAATGGCGAACGCGACCCTGGCAGCCCGCCGGAACTCCCGAAGGGACTGGACGTTGAAAATGGATTGACCGACGGGCGACGCTTACTAGAGTCTATTTCCTCGTCTTCGTCGTCGAGTTCTTCTTCATCATATTCTTCATCATCGTACTCGTCGTCGTCACGTTCGGGTCGATTGCTTCGGAAGGTCATAATATTTTCTCGATACTCTAGACCTACAGACAGATCTTCCGGCGTGTACCGACACCGGAAAGCGTGTTGGTAATACCACTGGCTGCGCAGCAGACTGTGTTGTCGCCTGTGCCAGCAGCAACCCCAGCCCGGCAGACAACACGACGGCGGGTGGGGACCGTGTTAACCTGATGACCGTTTTCCGTGCGTAAAACCAGCATAACACAATTCTACCGGATTTGTATTAGAATCGCACAAAAGTTCTGATTTTATGCTGTGCAGAACAGCGCGTCAGGGAAGAATCATGGGCACACCGCCGGCTAACTGTTCTCCGGCGGCTGGACAATATCGTGCAGGTCGTCCAGCAGAATATAGCCGATGCGCAGCGCCACCAGCGCCGCGGCGTGGCGGTCTTTCGCCCCCAGCTTGTTCATTGCGCTCGCCAGTGTTTCGATCATCACCGCCATGTTCATGCCCAGCTTGCGGCTGATGTCCACATTTTCGTAGCCCGCGGCGACATGCAGCAGGATTTTCTGCTCAATTTCGGTCAGCTTGTTGGAGTCGCCGCCCCCGCTAAGCAGCCCGCTGACGATCTTTTCGGCGATGCCTGTGCCCAGCACAAGCTGTCCCTGGGTCACCTTGACGATGCCGTCAATCAGTTCGTTTTCGTCAGCAGATTTGAGGATATAACCATGCGCCCCGGCACGCAGCGCGCGCACGATATAGGCATCTTCTTCGCGCCCGGTGAGTACCAGCACCTTGACGGTGGTCGCTTTGGCGCGGATTACGGGCAGAATATCCAACCCGGTCATAATCGGCATGTTCAGGTCCAGCAGCAGCACATCCGGCAGAATATCCAGCGTTTGTTTCAGCGCGCTTTCGCCATCGCCTGCTTCGCCCACCACCAGAATATCGTCGTGTCCTTCCAGCAGCCGCGCCAGGGTCTTGCGCAGGATGGTGTGGTCGTCCGCCAGAATCACGCGGATGGCGGCACGCGGGCGGCGGGTGGCAGGGTCGCGCAGGCGGTCTGTCTGGATGTTGCTGGCGGGGTTTGGTGTTTCGCCGTCCTGCGGCTGTAGGATCGCGGGCGCGTCTCTGCCCGGCAGCGCGCTTTCGAGCGCCTGTGCCAGTTGCGCACAGTTCTGGAAACGTCGTCCGGGGTCTTTTTCGAGACACTTGAGGATGATGTTTTCCAGCGCCAGCGGCAGGTTGGGCACAATCAAGCGCGGCGGCGGCGGCGGCTGGCGCACCTGCTGGAGCAGCAGCGCGGAAATATCATCGGCATTAAACGGCAACTGCCCGGTTGCCATCTCGTAGAGCACGATGCCCAACGAGTAAATATCGGTGCGATGATCAAGCGATTTACCCTGCGCCTGCTCCGGCGACAAATACGCCGGTGTGCCGATCACCATGCCATGCGCGGTCACCCGTTTCGCTTCGCGCGGCAGTGCCAGCCCCAGATCCATAATTTTGACCTGCCCGCGCGGTGTGACCTTGATGTTGGCGGGTTTGATGTCGCGGTGAATAATCTCGCGTTCATGGGCGTATTGCAGCGCCCGCGCAATCTGCGCGCCCAGATCAATCAGCACTTCGGGGGAGGAGGGGATATAGTAGGACAGCGAAACGCCTTCGACATATTCCGCGACGATAAATTCCTGCCCGTCGTCGCTGTCAATATCAAAAATCGCCATAATATTCGGGTGATTCAACTGGGCGGCAGCCGTTGCTTCCTGAAAAAAGCGTTTGCGGGTGGTCTCCCGCACATGCGGCAGCAGAATCTTCAGCGCGACTTCACGCCCCAGACGCGCATCCA
>DAOTWP010000281.1:0-2074 GCA_034435675.1 Anaerolineae bacterium | reverse complement strand
ATGCCCGCGAGTTCCAGTTGGTCAAAACGCCCTTACAGAAGGAAATTAATCTTATCCTGCGCTTTCTCATGGCGCTGGCAGTGTTTCTGGGTGTGCAGCTGCTGCTGGCGACCATCCTCTCGGCGACGCCGCTGATGCGGCAGGTTCAGTTTGCGACGGTCATCGTCGGGCTGATCCCCAATGGCTTGTTCTTTATGGTCATCCTCGCCTATGCGATGGGTGCAGTGCGGATTGTGCAGCAGGGCGCACTGGTGCAGCAGTCCAACGCGGTCGAGAGCCTGAGCCGTGTCACGGTACTATGCACCGACAAAACCGGCACACTTACCGCCAATCGCATTCTGTATGACACCGTGCATCCGTTTGAACGCACCCCAGCAGAAATCGAACGAATTCTGGCGGATGTCGTAAGCAGCCAGTCTGCCACCAACAAGACCAGCGACGCCGTTATCAAACGTTTAGCGGGCGAGAGGCATCCGCTGCTGGACGAAGTGCCGTTTTCATCGAAGCTGAAATGGAGCGCGGTCAGCCTCGATACGCCTGACCTCAAGGGGGTGTATGTGCTGGGCGCGCTGGAAATGCTCAAAGCGCACATGGGCGAACTTCCTGCTGAGGCCGAAACGACGCTGGCAGCCCTGTCTGACGAAGGCAAGCGGGTGCTGACCTTCGCCTATCATCCGCAGCCGGTGAAGCTGCATGATGCGGATGGTGTGATAATGCTGCCGGAACTCTCGCTGCTGGCGTTCGTCACGTTTTCCGATGAACTGCGCCCACATCTTCAACAGTCGTTGGATGAGTTCCGGCGCAATGGCATCACGGTCAAAGTGATTTCAGGCGACAACCCGCAGACGGTGGCTGCGTTGGCGAAACAGGCGGGCTTCCCCGGCGACCTGACCTATGTGTCCGGCCCGGAACTCGCACAAATGTCACCTACAGAATTTGCCCAGGCGGCAGACGAAAGCACGGTGTTCGGGCGCATCACCCCGGAACAGAAAGAAGCGCTGGTGGATGCGCTGAAAGCCAAAGGACATTATGTGGCGATGATGGGCGACGGGGTGAACGACGTGCTGTCGCTCAAAAAAGCCGATATTGGCATTGCGATGGAAAGCGGCAGCAACGCCACCCGCAATGTCGCCGACATGATCCTGATGGGCGACTCGTTCGAAGCCCTGCCCCCCGCCTTTACCGAAGGCCAGCGCATCATCAACGGCATGAAAGATATTCTGCGCCTGTTCCTCACACGGGTGGCCTATTCGGCTTTGCTCATCGTGGGCATCAGCCTGCTCAATCTGGGCTTCCCGTTCGTGCCGAAACACAATTCGCTGCTGTCGTTGTTCGTGGTCGGCGTGCCCACCTTCGTACTGGCGATCTGGGCGCGCCCTGGTCGATTGCCCAAAGGCAGCCTCCTGCGCGAGATCACCCATTTTGTTGTACCTGCGGCCCTGATTACCTATATCTTTGGCATGGTGATCTATGTCGCATCGATTTTCATCACGGTGACGGTTGAAGGACAGGTCAACGTTACCCCGGAAATGATCGCTTCCTTCCAGCAGTATGCGGGCATTAATTATGATATTGCCACCAACGACGCGTTTCTGAGCGAAGTAGCCGTGCTGGCGGCGCAGACCGCACTGACCTCGTTTCTGGTGTATTCCGGCCTGCTGCTGGTGGTGTTTGTCGAACCGCCTACCCGCTGGTTTGTGGGCGGGGATGAGTTCAGCGGCGATTGGCGGCCCACCATCGTGGCCGGAGTTTTGTTCATCGGCTTTATCCTGATCCTGTTAATTGAGCCGCTGTACACTTTTAGCGAACTGCTGGTGCTGCCGCTCACGGCACATGTGGGCATCATTGCCATGACCCTGCTGTGGATGCTGGTACTGCGCACCGCCTGGCGTAACAACTGGGTGGGGCTGTTTTTGGGAACACCCAACGTCGGGACTAATAAAAGCAACGGCTGAGCTTTAGTCGGGCCTGTCCAGATCATGTCGGTTCATTTGAGCTTTTGTAATCTGCCCCACTCGCGTCCAGTGCAAACCAACCTCACGCGCAATCTGGCGGTAGCTCATGCCATTGACAC
>DAOTWP010000280.1:0-2965 GCA_034435675.1 Anaerolineae bacterium | reverse complement strand
GAAGCGGCGGCAGAACTGGAACGCTTAAACGGACGTTTAGGCGAAATTGCCACTGAAACAGCATACCTGACAGACAGCGTGCTGCCGCAGGTGCAGGCGGCGGAACGGGCACGCGGCGCGCAGGGAGTTGCTGATGCCATCCTTGAGAGCGAACAGCAGGTGCAGCAGGCGCGGCAGGAAACTGCCGCGGCACTGGTTGAAGTTGAAAACAAGATGGCTGACGCCATTAAAAAAATTGCCAGCGTGCGCGGCGCAGCGATTGACAAAGAGAATGCCAAATGGATGAAAGCGGAGCGCGAACTGACGGCGAAGTTCCGCGACGATGAACTCAAAGCAGAGCGCGAACACAAAAAAGAGCGCCTTGCTATTCTGGACGAGATGTTTAATTCCCTGCTGGCAGCAGAGCAGGCGAATGACGTGGTCGCGTTTGTGCGGGCGCGTGATCAGGGCAAGCAGCAGTTGAAGGCACTGGATGAACGTGCTGCCGAAGAAGATCGCGAACGTGACGAGCAGTTCGCCCGTGAACTGGACAGGCTGCGCGAACAGCATCAGGAACGATTGGCAGAAATTGACGCGCAAGCAAATGAAGCGCGTCTACAGGCAATTGAACAGGCGGATCTGGAACGCAGGCAGGCGCAGGACAATCTGGATGCGAAGATCAAGGCAGAGCAGGATGCCCTGAACAAGACGACTGCCAGCATCCGCGAAAAATACGGGCTGGAAGATAGCTACGTCAACAACCTGATTGCCAGTCAGCAAACAGCGTTGGAACAACAGGAAGCGCTGGAATCTGCTCGCGACGCTGCACACGATGACCATCTGGAAGCGCTGGACGCCGAAACCCGCGCTGCACGCACAACTGCGCAGCAAATCGTCACCGCACGGGCGCAGGCAGCGCAGATCGAAATTCATGCAATTAACGCCGTACACAGCGCATTTATGCAGATGTTGCAAAGTGTGCAGGCGCAGCTGGGCAGCCTGAGCGCAGCGGTCGGCGGTGCGTCCGGGGGCAGCAGTGGGGGTTACAGCGCGTCCTCCGGCGGGGGGTATTCCGGTGGATTCACACCGACGGCGTTTGCCAATGAGGGCGTTGTAGACAAGCCTACCTTTGCCATGATTGGCGATGTGCCGCCGGGTATGGCAGAAGCAGTGATTGCGTTTGAGAAAAGCAAAGGACTGCCGCAGGCAATCTTTGATCGGGCGGGCGGGGCAAATCAGACAGCGTTGAGCTTTGACTTCAGCGGCTGGAAGGTGGGCGGCGATGTCAACCCCGCGCAGTTCCAGCAGATGCTTAACCGCTGGGCAGTGGAAGAACTTGCCCCGCGCATCCAGCAGGGGCTTGAGCGGGCAAGGATACCTCGATGAGCGACAGTTTCAGGATTATTGCCGGGCATGTCAGTAAACAGGCACTGCTGTTGACAGCAGGAACGTTGATCCGTGACTTCCCTGTGCAGGATGACCAGCCACCGGTGGAGTGGGAAGTGCAGGGCGATTATGACCGCCTTGACGAATACGCTGAGGTTGTCGAGGACTTCAACGGCAATTTGGGTGGTTACGGCGGCTATGAATTCGGCTGGCTGTTGTTTGCCACGCCGCTGATGTGGCGCTACTTCCGCCAGCAGTTTGCCGATGGCGTCCTGAGCGCGCCGGTCACAGTGTACACCGAAGACACCAGCACGGGCGGTACGACGGACGGCTTTCGCGCGGTGCAGTGTACACTGAACCTGCCGCGCCGGGCGGCTGAATTGCAGCGCGAAGCTGGCGTGCCCGTGTGGACATATCCCCTGCGATTTATCAACGGTGTGGACGCGCCGGAGGGTCCTGATCCCAGCATTGAAATCACGCATGAGGGCGCGCTGATCGTGTCCACCCCTACGACTTACACCGTCACGGTCACCAATGACGGCGATGGGGCAACATTCGATGACACGGTGGTTATTGTGACACTGGACGCCGACTCTGATCTGGATGCGGTCGATGCAACTGGATGGGATGTCGAATACAGCACAGACGGCGGTAGCGGTTATTCCCCGACGCCGCCCGGTACGTTGGCAGACACGACGCACCTACGCCTGACGCGCGCGGCTGCGCTGGCTGCCGCTGCCGCCGCCGCTTTCACGTTTGACGCTATTCCCACGTCCGCGACCACGATTGCGCAGGGCGTCACAGTCAGCACAACAGGGGATACGGATTTACTAAACAACAGTGATCTAGACAGTGCTGAGGCAAGTTAGACAATGCCCATATCTGCTGGAGATCGAATCCTGCTGCGCAGTGCATCCCATGTGGTCGAGCGCTATGTCAACGTTGTGCCGCGCCTTGAAGTGGCAACTGCGCAGGTGGACGTCGCTCCGACCGCATATCCAGTCAGCAGTCTCGCCGTGAAAAACACGTCTGCCGGTTGGGGTGACATTCGTGACGGCATGCTGCTACTGATCGGCACGACGCCCGGTGCGCATGATGTCACGGTGGGCGTGGTCGCCTCTGGCAGTACGTCCGCGGTGTTGAATTTCGACGAGAAAAGTCTTGGTGATCCGGGTCTGGCGCGCAATGTCTGTCTGCCACTTCAGGAAGACCATTACATTACGGTGCTGAAGTTCTATCCTTTGTGGGCGCGGTTGAGCAAGATCAGCGGCGGCAAGTTCTACAAGCGCGGCAGTATTGCCTATACCAACCAGCTGACGAATCCGCCGCCAGTGGCGAACATCGGCACCTGGCGGCGCGTGTTGGCTAATCCACTCTCTGGCATAGGCACGCTGACGTTGGACGCCATGCCAGACGCGCCGGCAGCCGGTGCCCCTGATCGGCGCAGCTTCGCCTACGCAGGCAAAACGATTACGGGTTATCTGTGGGCGTTGGACGGACTGACGCTTGTCGCAGGCAACCTGACTGATCCTGAAATCACCGTTAGCGGTGCACCGGGCTTTTATCAACCGACTTGCACCGTCACGGACAGCCGGGGTGC
>DAOTWP010000279.1:0-9834 GCA_034435675.1 Anaerolineae bacterium | reverse complement strand
GTGTCACCGATTCGGCATGCTGGGGTGCTGCGCTGCTGGCAGGGCTGGGCGCAGGGGTATTCAGCGACCTATCCAGCGCGGCGGCAGCCACAGTGCGGCTTGACCAGCGCTTCACGCCGGATGCTGCGCGCAGCGGGCTGTATGAACAGCGTTACCAGCTTTACAGGACTGTTTATCCGGCTGTTGCTCCTATCAGCCATCAATTGTGATTCCAGACCAGACCTTTAGGCATAATCGAGGGGTAAAAATGTCAAAACTAAATAAGCAGATTACTTTAGGCGTCATTTTAGGCAATCGCGATTTCTTCCCGGACAAGCTGGTGACTGAGGCGCGGCGTGACTTTAACGCCCTGTTTGCTGAGATGGGCTTGGGGATGGTCATCCTCGATGAAAACGCGACCAAGCTCGGCGCTGTGGAAACGTGGGAACACGCGAAGATTTGCGCGGCATTGTTTGACCAGCACCGTCACGAGATTGACGGGATCCTGGTGGTGCTGCCCAATTTCGGCGACGAGAAAGGCATTGCCGACACAATCAAACTGTCCGGGTTGCATGTGCCGATTCTCGTGCAGGCATATCCTGATAACCTGCATGAGTTCACCGTCGAGCGCCGCCGCGACTCTTTTTGTGGGAAAATCTCAGTTTGCAACAACCTCTACCAGTATGGTTTCCCCTACAGCGTGACCTACCAGCACACTGTTCACCCTACTGAGGTGTCGTTCAAGACCGACCTGCGCCGGTTTGTTAACCTGTGCCGGGTGGTGAAGGGCATTAAAGGCGCGCGCTTTGGCGCAATCGGCGCACGCCCGAACAACTTCAACACGACGCGCTACAGTGAAAAACTGCTGCAAGCATATGGCATGAGCGTCAATACGCTGGATCTGTCCGAGGTGTTCGGGCGCGCGGGCAAGCTGGCGGATGACGATCCCAAAGTCATAACTAAGCTGGACAGTATCCGTGCCTATGTGCCCACAGACAAAGTGCCTTCCCCCGCTGTGACGAAGATGGCGAAGATGGGCATCGTAATCGACGACTGGATGCTTGAATATGACCTCGACGCGACAGCAATTCAGTGCTGGACATCGCTTCAGCAGAATTATGGTGTGAATGTCTGTACGCTGATGAGCATGATGAGCCAGAACCTGCTGCCCAGCGCCTGCGAGGTGGACATCACCGGCGTTGCCTCCATGTATGCGCTGCAACTGGCTTCGGGCAATCCCAGCGCGCTCGTAGACTGGAACAACAATTACGCCAACGAGCCAAACAAGTGCGTGCTGTTCCACTGCGGCAACTGGGCAGTTGATTTCCTGGGTAACCAGGCGCATATGGCGAATGCGGAAATTCTGGCGACAACGCTGGGTACCGAAAATACCTATGGCACGGTTGCCGGGCGCACCCCTGCCGGTCCGTTCAGCTATGCGCGCATCACCACCGATGACCGCAGCGGCGCGATCCGTACCTATGTGGGCGACGGGCAGTTTGTGGATGATCCGTTAGAGACATTCGGCAGTCGGGCAGTGGTGCAGGTTCCCGACCTGCAAAAGCTGCTGCGCCACATCTGCAAGCACGGTTTCGAGCATCACGCCGCGATGACTAACGCCTTTGCAGCGGATGTGCTGGCGGAAGCATTTGGCACCTACTTCGGATGGGAAGTGTATCACCACGCCGGTTAGGACGCTGCCCCGATGAACACTGTAGGCGGATGCCGCGCACCCCGGACTGGTGCGCGGCTCCACCTGCACAGCTCCACTGCGGGCAGCGGTCACAGTGGGTTCTCCGGTCTGCCGGTCAATGATGTGGCGTTGGGCGCTGCCATCAGCTACCCACCAGCGGTAGTAATGCGCGCCGTTGTTGACAGTGCTGAGGTCAACCATCCAACCCGCGAAACCTGCTGGCGCGCCGTACACCACTGCATCCCACACCGCTATTGCTATTGAATTCTGTCCAATTCGGTTGACCACGCCAGCGCCGTCACCAGCCATTGGCGGATGGGCGCCATGTTCACAAAATGCTCCATGAGTGCATCCACGAAGGCAGGCGTTGCCGCCGTTTCAAGGCTGACCGCTGGACTCATGGCATATAATCCACTGAACTTCAGCCAGTTGGCGCGCGGGTGATCCACCGCGTAGCCTGAAGGCACTCGTTTGTAGCTTTCTTCCCCAAAGGTGTAATCGCCCGCGTTGCGCACTGCCTCGGCGGCTGCCACCAGCGCCGCACCCGTGCGGTCATCCAGCACCGCCTCACGGTAGGCTTGCAACCCCGGCTTCGAGAAGCCAAAGATGCCTGCCATGACATCCACCTGCTGCGGCGTAATCTGCAACCCGAAACCCGGCGCTTCCATCTTTTTATGCCCGGCGTGCGCGAACATCATCGCTACATTGGTTTTGTAGGGTGACTTGTCTGCACTGAAACGGGTGTCCCGGTGCAGGCGCAGCAGTGACCCGCTGCCGTTGGTGCGCGTGTCGTAGCTGACATCCGGGTACAGTGCATGCAGGCGTTCACCAAGTGCCTCCACCAACGCAATCGCCGGGGTCTGCACATGCTCGATATAGCGCGCTTTGTTCGCCTCGAACCACGCCTTGTTGTTGTTCGCGCTTAGTTCGCGCAGGAACTGCACGCCTGTCTGCGGAAAACCGCTGAATGGGGCGGATGGCATAAATCTGGTCTCCCTTTTCTGTTCACAGCCGCTGGATGTTTGCATTGTATACTGATTTTCGCCCGGTCGTTCCCTGAACTCGGTCCTTGCGTGATCGTGGTGAGGATGTCGGGCTGACGTGTCCTATGCAGTCTCTTGTTTCATGGCAGGCGCTGCGACCCGCCAACGCCGTGCCGTTTCTGCAATGCGCTGTCCGTAAGCACGGGCAGTTTTCAAGTCGCCTTCAGTGGGCAGGTTCATGCCCGGTTGGATGCTGCCCAATGCGCCGATGCCGAGATAGAAGCCCCAGCGATCGATGTCCTGCCCATCCTGGGTGATATTGGACGGTGGGGCTGCCGGTCCAACCCACACCATGCGCAACTGTGCCGCCAGTGTCGCCAGATAGTGCAGGGTCATCACTTTGTCGCCGGAGGCATAGCCTGAACTGGTGAATCCTCCGGCGATTTTGTCCTTCCATGTCATCTGGAACCACAGCGGTGCGGTGGCATCTGCGAAGCACTTGAACGGACCAGAAACCATGCCCATGTAAGTTGGCGCGCCAAAGATGATCGCATCGGAGTTGTTTAAGGCTGCGAGAATGGCATCATCCTGCCAGCGCCCGTTGACAATCTGGTCGCCCGTAATGACAAAGATGTTCAATTCCACACCCGCGACGGCACGTATACCTTCTGCTATGGCTTCCGCCAGACGTGCTGTGTTGCCCAAGCCAGAATGGTAAACAATCGATACGACAGTCATGCAGTTCTGCTCCTTTTGTTTGTCGAATAGGCAAGCTTTACCAAAGGTCACTGCGCTGTGCAGTGCCTGCTGGAAAGAGAGGGTAATTGACCCAGATTGTGTGCTGGTGGTGCAGGCTAAGCCTGGTTGCTGAATTCGAGCGCTTCGCCCGTTTCCAGCAGGCTCTTGAGTCCACTCAGAATCATGGACCAGCCTTCGCGCAGCCCATCGGCGATTCCATGCGCCTCAATGTTTTCGTGCGTCAACGTCAGTTTACAAGCCGTACCTTCCTGTGTGATCTCATAGGTCACTTTAGAGAAATCCTGTGACTCGGCACCCTTTAACCACATAGGCTTGAATGTCGTCACCAGCTTACGGGGCGGGTCACATTCCAGTACCGTGCCGGTAATCATCACGCCACCATCGGGATATTCGTAGGTGTAGCCCGCGCCATTTGCCCATGTAGACTGCACGCGCGTGTTGAAGTAGTAGCGCTGCGAAATATCCCCTTCTGTCAGCGCTTGCCACAGCTTTTCCGGCGTGGTGCGGATGAAAATCTGAAAGACATGGGCGGGTTTTGTATCCATTTGTGGTTCCTCCAGTTGGTTTTTCAGTTCGGAAAGCGTGCGTGTAATCGGCTGGGCGAATTTGCTAACCCAGCGGTCGTATACCTGCTGTATTGGTACAGGATTCAGGTAATGCAGCTTTTCACGCCCAACCCTGCGCGTGGTGACCAGCCCTGCCGCTTCCAGCAGTTGCAGGTGCTTCATCACCCCGAAGCGCGTCATCATCGGCAGGTGCGCGCAAAGCTCGTTCAGCGTCCGTCCATCCTGTTGAAACAGCAGATCCAGCAGTGTGCGGCGGTATTCATCCGCCAGTGCCTTGAACACGTGTTCTTGTTCCATAAGCATAGTATATGTGACTTTTTTGTCACGTGTCAACCCTTTCCCATCTACTGTTTATATTACGGTGGGGATCGGGCGGGCAGTTCATCGCATTCTCCGCGCAGCCGGGTATAATTTAACCGGCGGGAGCTGTGGCGCTAGTGCAGCCTGAAGCAGCCGAACAACCACACAAAAGCCGCGTTCCTGCGCTGATGCTTATTGAAACAGGGGTTTTGAGGAGACTTTTTATGCGTTTGTTAAAGGACGGCACTGTGCGGCGGCGTTCCCTTTCGCGCGTCGCGCTGTTCGTGCTGCTGCTCGGCATCCTGTCGTTCACACTGGTGGTGCAGGCGCAGCAGACCAACCCGGATGGTTTCCCCGATCCACAGACGGTGACCATCGCCGGAACCTTGCAGGATGAACTCGGCTGTGATGGCGAGTGGCAGCCACCCTGCGAAAACACCATGCTGACCTATGACGCTGGTGATGATGTCTGGCAAGGAACATTTGACCTCCCTGCCGGGAGTTACGAGTATAAGGCGGCGCTCAACGGGGCGTGGGATCAGAATTATGGTTTAAACGCAGCCCGTGACGGGCTGAATATCCCGCTGGTGCTGGACGCAGATTCGGCGGTCAAGTTCTACTATGACCACAAGACCGGCTGGATCACCGACAACGTCAATTCGCTGATTGTGACCCTGCCCGGCACACTGCAAGCTGCGCTGGGCTGCTCCGGTGACTGGCAGCCGGACTGTCTGCGCTCATGGGCACAGGATGCCGACGGTGACGGCATCTACACCTTCAGCACTGCCTACCTCAGTGCCGGGGATTACGAGGTCAAGGTTGCTATCGGCGAAAGCTGGGATGTGAATTTTGGCGTGGACGGCGAAGCTGGCGGTGCGAACATTCCGTTTAATGTCCCGGCGGACAACACACTGATGACCTTTGCTTTCGATTCAACGACTAATCTGCTGACCATCAGCGCGGGTGAGGTGGTCGCTGTGGGCGAACTGCCCGAACCGTCTCAGCCTGTCACGACGAGCCAACCGAACGCGGTATCCATCCCCGGTACAATCAACAGTGTGATTGGTTGTACTGGCGACTGGCAGCCGGACTGCCCAGAGGCGCAGCTCGCCTTTGACGAAAACAGCCAGATCTGGCGCGGCAGCTTCGATATTCCTGCTGGCGATTATGAGTACAAGGTCGCCATCAACGGCAGTTGGGATGAGAACTACGGCGGGCGTGCCGACAGCGGTGGTCCCAATGTGCTGCTGACTGTGCCCGAAGACATGACGGTTTCGTTTTACTTCGATTACGCGACCAAATGGGTTGCCAACAGTGTCAGCCATGTAATTGCCACGCTGCCCGGCAGTTTCAATGATGAGCTGGGCTGCTCTGGCGACTGGCAGCCGGAGTGCTTCCGCACATGGATGCAGGATGTGGACGGCGATGGTGTCTACACGTATACGACGACGGCAATCCCGGCAGGGGATTGGGAAGTGAAGGTGGCCATTAACGGAAGCTGGGACGAAAACTACGGCGAGGACGGTGCACGCGACGGCGCAAATATCAGCTTCAATGTGCCGGAAGATGGCGCAGAAGTCTATTTCGCCTTTGACCCTGCCACTAAAGAACTGCTCGTTAGCGCAGCCGGCGCGCCGCGCGGCGACATTCGTTTGCAGCGTGCCTACTGGGTGCTGGCGGACACGCTGGCGTGGGAATTTGATGACCCCACCGCTGAATACCGGCTGTATTATGCCTTTGCGGGCGGCATGGCGCTTGGTGTTGAGGGCATCACCGGCGGCGAATATCTGACTCTGAGCTACGACGCTGATGGACTGCCAGAAGCAGTGCTGGCGAAATTCCCGCATCTGGCAGGTATGGCGGCGCTGCGGGTGAGCGAGGACGACCTTGTGCAGGTGCCGGAGCTGCTCACCGGGCAGGTGGCGCTTGCGGCTGTAGACGCCGACGGCAGGCTGCTTGACGCCAGCGGGCTGCAAATCCCCGGCGTGCTCGACGATCTTTACACAACAGATGAACCGCTGGGCTTGCAGTTTGGCGCAGACGGCGTGCCGACGGTCAGCGTGTGGGCACCGACTGCCAAGAACGTTCAGTTCTACCTGTTTGACGACGCTGACCCGGCAACCGTAGCAACGATCCTGCCGATGCAGCGCAGCGTCTCCGGGGTGTGGAGCATTACCGGCGAGGCAGACTGGTACGGCAAATACTACCTGTTTGAAGTCGAGGTCTATGTGCCTTCCGAGGGTGCGGTCGTGTTGAACCTCGTCACCGATCCGTATTCGGTCAGTCTGGCGCTGAACAGCACGCGCTCGCAGATCATTGACCCCTTCGACCCGGCGCTGATGCCCGCAGGCTGGAACGAAATGATCAAGCCGCCGCTGGAAGCGCCAGAAGACATTGTTGTCTACGAGCTGCACATTCGCGACTTTAGCGTTTTTGACACAAGTGTACCGGAAGCTTATCGCGGCACGTACCTGGCGTTCACCGTGCCGGATAGCAGCGGCATGCGCCATCTCGCCGCGCTGGCAGATGCCGGGTTGACACATGTGCATCTGCTGCCCTCGTTCGACATCGCCACGATCAACGAGGACGCCAGCCAGCGCCAGGAACCGGACTACGCGGCGCTGGAAGGTCTGCCGCCGGACAGTGACCAGCAGCAGGCAGCGCTCAACCCGCTGCGTGATCTGGATGCGTTCAACTGGGGTTATGACCCCTATCACTTCAACGTGCCGGAAGGCAGTTACGCCACCGACCCGAACGGGGCAGGGCGTATTCTGGAATACCGCCAGATGGTCATGGGGCTGAACGAGGCAGGGCTGCGTGTCGTGATTGACGTGGTCTATAACCACACCAATGCCAGCGGGCAGAATCCGCGTTCGGTGTTTGATCGCATTGTGCCCGGCTACTACCACCGCCTCGATGCGCGCGGCTTTGTGGCAACCAGCACCTGCTGCCAGAACACCGCGACCGAACATAACATGATGCGCCGCTTCATGGTCGACTCCACCGTTTACTGGGCGCGGGTGTTCCACATTGATGCATTCCGCTTTGACCTGATGGGACACCACATGCGCGACGACATGCTCGCCGTGCAGGGTGCGCTGAACAGCCTGACACCCGAAACTGACGGTGTGGATGGTTCGAGCATCTACATCTATGGTGAAGGCTGGAACTTCGGTGAAGTGGCGGACAACGCACGCGGCATCAACGCCACACAGATCAACATGGCGGGCACGGGCATTGGTACATTCAATGACCGTCTGCGTGACGCGGTGCGCGGCGGATCGCCATTTGGTGACCGTGACTTCCAGGGCTTTGTCAGCGACCTGTGCCTGAACCCCAACGGCTTAACCGGCGGCACGCCTGAAGAACAGTGCGCGCGTCTGGGGCTGTTTGGCGATCAGATCATGGTTGGTCTGGCGGGCAACCTGCTCAACTTCCCGCTGATCAACGCGGATGGTGAAGCAGTGTTCGGGGCGGACATCTCCTACAACGGCGCGCCGGTCGGCTACACGCTTGACCCGCAGGAAAACATTATCTACATCGAGAAGCACGACAACGAAACCTTCTGGGACATCCTGGTCTACAAGCAGCTCGACATCCCTGCGCATGAAATGCGCCGCATGCACAATCTGGGCGTCAGCATTGTCGGCTTCTCACAGGGGGTGCCGTTCTTCCAGGCAGGGCAGGACATGCTGCGCAGCAAATCGTTGGACCGCAACAGCTACAACTCCGGCGACTGGTTTAACCGGCTGGACTTCACCTACCAGTTCAACAACTTCGGTGTCGGGCTGCCGCCTGCCGCGGACAACGCCGACCGCTGGGACGAGATGGGACCGATGCTGGCTGACCCGGACAACGTGCCTTCACCGGAAGTAATCATGGACAGCGTGACCCACTTCCAGGAAGTGCTGCAAATCCGCCGCAGTTCGCCGTTGTTCCGCCTGCGCACAGGTGAAGACGTGATTGCTCGTTTGCAGTTCCATAACACCGGGACCTCGCAGATCCCCGGCGTAATCGTGATGAGCATCAGCGACCGCGTTGAAGGGCTGCCGGACATTGACCCGAACTACGATATGATTGTGGTTGTGTTCAACGCGCGCGGCAATGCCATTCGCTTCCAGAGCGATGCCTTTGCCGGGCTGCCGTTTGAACTGCATCCCGTGCAGCAGAACTCCTTTGACGTGACCGTGCAGTTCTCGTTGTTTGACATGGACGATGGCGCGTTCACGGTGCTGGGGCGTACAGCCGCCGTCTTCGTGCTGCCCGAAGGCGCTGGCGAATAAACATTCAGCGCAGGTGCGCCGGGTTGCTTGCCACTGGCAGGTGGTTCTGGCGCATAACTTGCACAATCTAACGAAGATTCGGTAATGTAGAGGCGACCGCTTGTGTCGCCTCTGCTGTTATTTGCCGCTGGCGACAGCAGGCAGCATGCGGCGCAAATTCCCTTCTTTGAGATAAGGACGTTCCCTATGGATTACAGTTCGCAAATTGACGTTAATCAGGTACTCGGCTATGAATATGAGCCGTTCACATTCGTCTATAACGAGCGTGATGTCTCGCTGTATGCGCTGGGCGTGGGCGCGCCTGCTGACTGGCTTGCGCAGGATGAATTGCAGTTTGTCTACGAGCTGAGCACGATGGGTTTCAAGGTGCTGCCGACCTTCCCGGTGATCTATTCCAGCCGGGGGCTGATCGGCAAGATTGTCGAAGGCGGCGGTATTCCGGGGCTGCGCTACAACCCGATGATGCTGGTGCATGGTGAACAGTATCTTGAACTGCGCAAAGCAATTCCCGTGTCTGCCACCATCACCAACCGCGCCAAAATCTCCGCCGTCTGGGACAAAGGCAGTGGGGCGGTGCTGGTCACGGATGTCACCAGCACGGACGAAAGTGGCGCTGTGGTCGCCTTTGCGCAGTCATCCATGTTCATTCGCGGGGCAGGGGGCTTTGGCGGCGAACGCGGACCCTCCTCTGCCGAAATGAACCTGCCTCCCAACCGCCCCGCTGATGCCACGATGAGCGAGCAGACGACGGTCAAACAGGCGTTAATCTACCGCCTGTCCGGTGACATTAATCCACTACACGCTGATCCGCAGATGGCAGCAGTCGGCAATTTTGACCGCCCGATTCTGCACGGGCTGTGTACATTTGGGTATGCCGCGCGCGCCGTGCTGAAGGCATTCGGTGAGAATGATCCCGCACGCTTCAAGAGCATTCGTGTGCGCTTTGCCCGGCATGTGTTCCCCGGCGACACACTCGTTACCGATATGTGGCGCGAAGGCAATGCCGTGCTGTTCCGCACGCGTGTGCCCGATCGTGATGTGGATGTGCTGAGCAACGCCGTCGTTGAACTCGCGTAGCAGGCTGGCAGCGCAGGTGGGGCGATTGAAACAGGCAATCGCCCCGGTACAGGCTTATGCCAGCCCGTATTTTGTGACCCCGTTTTTGAGGAACTCTAATCCGGCTTTTGACAGCACTGCCGACCCCTGATTGGGCGGACGCCACAGGCACGTTGCCGCTGCGAGATCGGGGTTAATCGCTGCAAAGGATTCCA
>DAOTWP010000278.1:0-18684 GCA_034435675.1 Anaerolineae bacterium | reverse complement strand
CATCTATGTCACCGCAGGCGGACCGTTTGGCGCGGCTGCGGCAGTGCAGGATGCGGGCAAAGCGGGTGAAGTCTGGGTCGTGTCGTTCGACTTCGTGGACGAGACCATGCAGTATGTTCAGAGCGGTGTGATTTACGCGACGATTGGGCAGAACCCGTTTGCGCAGGGGCATGACCCGGCAATCCGTCTGTTCAACTACCTCGTCGCTGGCGACCTGCCGCCGTGCGCGCGTCTGGTGACTGAAGCCGCAATCGTCACTGCGGACAACATCAGCGAATACTGGACACCGCCACAATAAACGTAATCCCTGTAGTGTGGGTGGGGCTGCTGTGTTCCACCCACCCCTGCTGTTTTCTGCTGCGGCTGAAACACGGACTTCAGCCGCAGCGCAAAGCAGCAGTGCAGCCGGTGCAGCAGCGCTGTCTTCAGCCCGCACCTTCCGCACCTGGCACGCGGCATCAAATAAGAGCACAACATTCTTTAAGGACGGCAGCTTATGGCTGAAAATGGACAGCAAATCCTGAGCATCGAGGGTGTTTCTAAGCGCTATGGTGGGGTTCAAGCGCTGAACAAAGTCCACTTCGATCTGAACTATGGCGAGGTACACGCGCTGGTGGGCGAAAACGGCGCCGGGAAATCAACCCTCATCAAGGTGTTAGGTGGCATCGTCCCGCGCGATGAAGGGCAGATTGTCTTTGAGGGGCGCCCGGTGCGCTTTCACCGCCCCATCGAAGCGCTGGAAGCGGGCATTGCCATTATCCATCAGGAACTCTCGCTCATGCCGTCGCTGAATGTGATGGAAAACCTGTTCATGGGGCGCATGCGCAACCGGGGCGGCTTGCTGTCGTGGAAGGAGATCGAACGGCAAACGCACGAAGCGCTGGCGCTGGTCAACCTACACGTCAACCCGCGCGCACTGGTGCATGACCTGTCTATCTCACAGCGCCAGATGATCGAAATCGCGCGCGTGCTGTCCAGCAATGCCCGGCTGATCGTCATGGACGAACCTAACTCATCACTTTCGGAAGCGGAAACCGAGCGCCTGTTTGGGCTGATCAAGTCGCTTCAGGAACGCGGCATCGCCATCATCTATGTCTCGCACAAAATCGCGGAAGTGCTGCGCATTTCGGATCGGATCACCGCCCTGCGCGATGGCAATTACGTAGACACCATTCCCGCCGCAGAAGCGACCGAAGATCGTGTTATTCAGATGATGGTCGGGCGCGATTTGGACCGCACCCTGATGAGTACGCCGGACGGCATCGGCGAACCGCTGCTGGAAGTGCGCGGGTTGACCGGCAGCGCCTTTCAGAATGTCAGCTTTGATGTTCGCAAGGGCGAAATCCTCGCCTTTTGCGGGTTGATTGGCGCGGGACGCAGCGAAACCCTGCGCGCGGTGTTCGGCGCGGAACGCTATACCGCCGGGCAGATACAGTTTGAGGGGCGTCCGGTGCGCTTCCACACACCTGCGCAGGCGATCAAAGCCGGGATTGCAATGGTGCAGGAAGATCGCAAGGTCCTCAGCCTGTTTATGGGCATGAAGATTATGCACAATGTGTCCATGGCAAAGCTGCCCTACATGACGCGCACCGGCAGCATCAATGACCGCCGTGAGCGCACTCTGGTTAACGAGTTCGTGGATCGGCTGGATATTCGGTTGGCATCCATTCACAAACCGGTCAGCAGCCTGAGTGGCGGCAACCAGCAAAAGACCGTCGTGGCGCGCTGGTTGGCGACCAGCCCCAAACTGTTGATTCTCGATGAACCAACCCACGGGGTAGATGTCGGGGCAAAAGCAGAAATCTATGAACTCGTGCGTTCGCTGGCGCGCGGTGGTATCAGCGTTATTCTGATTTCGTCGGAACTGGCGGAAATTCTGGCACTGGCGCACCGCGTGGTAGTGATGTATGAAGGACGTGTCACCGGCGTAATTGACCGTGCGGCTGCATCCGAAGAAGTCCTGATGACCTATGCTACAGGCATTCAGGACGACTTTGCGACCAGCACAGCGGATACAGGTCAGCGCGAGGTACAGCCATGAGCGCGACACTGCCATACGCATGCAGCAGCACGCAGGGTGATTTTCGTGGCTGGCAGAGCTGCATCCTGCAAAACGGACTGATCCGGCTGGTGGCAGTGCCCGATATTGGCGGGCGCATCATGGCATATGATCTTGGTCCGTATGCCTTCTTCTTTGTAGACCCGCAGTATGCCGGGAAGCTGTTCTCGCCGGAGGAAAATCAGGGCGACGGCTCACTGGCGGCGTGGAAGAATTACGGCGGCGACAAAACATGGCCCGCGCCGCAGGGTTGGGATCATGACGCGCAGTGGCATGGTCCTCCTGACCCTGTGCTGGACACCGGGCGCTACACCCTCGATGAGCTGAACAGCAGCGCCGAGATGGCACAACTGCGCATGGTCAGCCCGCCGGATGCGCGCACAGGCATTCGCATTACGCGCCAGTTCACCATCCAGCGCGGCAGCGCCCGCGTTCAGGTCGCGCTGACGTTCACCAACATCAGCAGCAAGCCGGTGCGCTGGAGCATCTGGGATGTCGCGCAGCTGCGCGCGGAACGGGTGCTGCCCGACGGGCAATTAGCGTATGAGCCGCAGTGCGTCGTGACTGCACCGCTGAACCCTACGAGCCGCTTCCCCAACGGGTATGCGGTCATGTTTGGCGCACAGGATAACCCGCAGTGGCAAACGGACGCGCAGGCAGGTTTGTTCCAGGCGCCGTATCAATGGCAGATTGGTAAGGTTGGGCTGGACTCGACTGCCGGGTGGATTGCCTTCAGCAACCCGGCGCAGGGCTATGCGTTCGCGGAACATTTTCGCTACGAACCGGGCGCGGAATACCCTGATAACGGCGCGTCCGTCGAAGTCTGGACAGTAGGCGCGGGACAGGTCGCCAACCTCGATTACAGTCAAAGCAGCATTTACCTGATGGAAACCGAAGTGCTCAGCCCGCTGCGCACCATTGCGCCAGGCGAGAGCACCACCTTCACACTGGAATGGGGAGCCTGCCGCTGTACGGGCATGGTGCGCGAAGTCGCGTCCGGGGGTGTTGTGGTCGAACCGCTGACCGCCCGCCCGCAGACGGGCTTCGTGCGCCTGCGCGGGCAGTTTGGTGTGTTTGATACTGGCAGCTTGCAGCTTGTCTGGTTTGATGCCCAGCAGCAGGTCATCCACCAGCAGGAACTCGGCGCCGCCAACCCGCTGGCAGCCGTCGCCGTTGATTTGGTGACGCCGCAACCGGAACACGCCAGCGCGGTTGAACTGCGTGTGCTGACTACAACAGGCGCGCGTGCGCTGGCATGTGCCAGCCTGAGCGCGGGACAGGAGTAAGTGCAATGCTTAACCGCCAGCTTCAGTATTTGCGCCCTGACCAGATTTTACCGGAATTACAGCGCGCGCCGCTGGTGTATCTGCCGCTGGGGCTGCTGGAATGGCACGGTCCACATCTGCCGCTGGGGGTAGATGCCTTCAACGCCGAGGCGGTGGCACTGCGCGCGGCGGAAATCTCCGGCGGGCTGGTGCTGCCCACGCTGTACTGCGGCACCGAACGCGAGCGCGACCCGCAAACACTGGACAACCTCGGCTTCCCGCAGGAGACCTACATTGTGGGCATGGATTTTCCTGCCAACAGCCTGCCCAGTATGTATGCCGCTGAGGAGATCTTCGCGCTGATGGTGCGCGAACAGGTGCGGCTGGCGCTGCACATGGGTTTCCGCGTGGTTGTGCTGGTCAGCGGGCATGGCGCGGTCAACCAACTGGAAACGCTCAAACGGCTGGCGGCAGAATTTAACGCCAGCGGGGGAGCAGCCGGACGCGCAGCAGTGCTGGTCGAACTGGCATTCTCCGCAAATGAGGCGGGAGTACTGGCGGTTGGTCATGCCTCGCGCATTGAGACAGCAATTATGCAAACGCTGCACCCGGAAACGGTGCGGCTGGATTTGCTGCCGGAAAGACCAGCCCCGCTGCGCAATGTGGATTACGCCATCGTCGATTACGAAACCTTTCTGGGCAGCCCCACAGCGCAGCGTACAGTCCATGACTATGACGATCCGCGTCTGGCGCAGGCAGCAGAAGGCGAGCAGACGCTGGCGCGCACAGCAGCGGGCATCGCCACACGGGCGCAGGCGGCGCTCAAGGCAGTGCAGTAGGGCAAACATAGATGACCTTTTATTGCGGACATGCCGCCGGTGTTCCCGGCGTACTCATTGACGACACTTTGATTATTGGGAGAAACCTTTTATGAATGCTCGTGAACGTGTCAAATTAGCGCTGAATCACAAAGAACCGGATCGTATCCCGTTTGATCTCGGTGGCACAGTGCTGACCAGTGTCCACTTGAACGCCTACCGCAAGCTGCGCCAACTGCTGGGGCTGCCGGAAGTCGACGTTCGGGTGATGGACATCTTCCAGCAAATTGCTGAGGTAGACGATGATGTGCGCCAGAAGCTCGGCGTGGATGTGCGCAATGTCGCGCCGCGCTCGTCGGCGACGTTCAACATCGAAATCAACACCACCGACCTGCCCGGTTATGATTTCTTCCACGATGAATGGAATATCGGCTGGCGCAAACCCAAAGATGGCGGTTTCTTCTATGACATGTTCGATCACCCGCTGGCAGGCGCGACGACCATTGACGACATCAAGAAGTTCCGCTGGCCTGACCCCACCGACCCGGCGCGCTTTGTAGGGCTGGCAGAAAGCGCCCGCCATGTCGCGGACGATCTGGGCGAGGCGGTGATCCTGGGCGGGATGGCGGCGGGCTATTTTGAACTGACCTGCTGGACACGCGGTTATGCAAAAGTCTATCCCGATATGGTCAACAATGTGGAATGGCTGACCTACCTGATGGACACGATCATTGACATCAAGCTGGCATACTGGGAAATCGTGCTGCCGCTGGTGGGCGATTACGCCGATGTGGTGCAGGAAGCAGACGATGTCGCCGGGCAGTTCGGGCTGCTGATGAGTCCCGAGTTTTACCGCAGAATCATTAAACCGCGTCACAAACGCATTTTTGATTTCATCAAGGCGCGCTCCAATGCCAAAATCTTCTACCACTGCTGCGGCGCGATCCGCGAAATCATCCCCGACCTGATCGAAATCGGCGTGGACATCATCAATCCGGTGCAGGTCAGCGCGGCGGGCATGGACTCCAAACAGCTCAAGAAGGATTTTGGCAAGGACATCACTTTCTGGGGTGGGCTGGTGGATACGCAGGGTGTGTTTACAGACGGCACGCCCGCACAGGTGCGCGATGAAGTGCGCCGGCGTATTGACGATTTCGGCGCGGATGGCGGCTTTGTCGGGGCAGCAGTGCACAATATTCAGTCGAATGTCCCGGCAGAAAATATTCTGGCGATGTGGCAGGCTTTGCAGGATTACGGCGTCTTTGCAGCGGACAATGCCCCCGGACACCGCCCCGACTCCTACTGGGTGGATTATCCCGCAGCGCCAGCGAAACCGGTTACGTATAATACCAGCCCGGATGCTGTGCCGGGGCGCGCGCTGACACCCGAAGAAGCGGCGAAGCTGTTTGCAGAGGAACACGGCGCGGTCTCCCCGCTGCTCAATGAACTGAAAGACGCGATCATTATCGGCAACCCGCCCATTGCGCTGGAAAAGACGCAGAAGGCGCTGGCAGAAGGGGTCAGTGCACAGACGATTATCAACGATGTGGTCGTGCCGGCGATGGACATCGTCGGGCAGAAGTTTGAATGCGGCGAATACTTCCTGCCAGAAATGATGGCAGCGGCAATCGGCACACAGGGCATCATGAAGGTGCTGCGCCCCAAACTCGCTGAGTCTGGCATTGAGCCGGTGGCAAAAGCAGTCATCGGCACGGTCAAAGGCGACCTGCACGACATTGGTAAGAGCATCGTGGCGATGATGTGGGAGGGCGCGGGCTTCCAGGTCATCGACCTGGGACCGGATGCCCCGCCGGAAAAATTCGTCAACGCGATTCAGGAAAACGGTGTTGAGCTGGTGGGCATGTCCGCACTCCTGACGACAACCATGCCGATGATGGGCAAGATCATTCAGGCGATTCAGGTGGCAGGACTGCGCGACAAAGTGAAAATTATGATCGGCGGCGCCGGGGTAACCCAGGCATTCGTGGATCAGATTGGCGCTGATGGTTATGCGCCGGATGCCAGTTCTGCGGTGCGCAAAGCAAAAGAGCTGCTGCATATCAACGGCTGATTTATCATACGCAAGAAGGGGGCACACGCCCCCTGTGGTTGTGTGCCTGTCCCGTGCGATTTTTTGAGGATGACTTATGACTGATCAATATCAACCGAAACCCGAACACAAATTCACCTTTGGCTTGTGGACTGTCGGCAATGTGGGGCGTGACCCCTTTGGCGAACCGGTGCGGCAGCGCATGTCCCCGGTGGAACTGGTGCATTTGCTGGCAGACGTGGGCGCGTATGGCGTAAATCTGCACGATAACGACCTCGTGCCGATTGATGCGACACCCGCCGAGCGCGATCAGATTGTGCGTGACTTCAAGCAGGCGCTTGCCGATACGGGCATTGTCGTGCCGATGGCGACGACCAATCTGTTCAGCGACCCGGTATTCAAGGATGGCGGTTTCAGCAGCAATGATCCCGCGGTGCGGGCATACACGCTGCAAAAGACCATGAACGCCATTGATCTGGGCGTGGAACTTGGCGCAGAAGTGTATGTCTTCTGGGGTGGGCGCGAAGGCGTTGAATCAGACGCGACGAAAGACCCCGCAGAAGCGATCAAACGCACACGTGAGGCATTCAACTTCCTGACCCACTATGTCAAAGATCGCGGCTATAACCTGCGTTTTGCGCTGGAACCCAAGCCCAATGAACCCCGCGGCGATATGTACACCCCGACAGTAGGTTCGCTGCTGGCGTTCATCAACACCCTGGATCACCCGGAAATGGTCGGCGTGAATCCTGAAGTGGCACACGAACACATGGCAGGGCTGAATTTCCTGCATGCAGTGGCGCAGGCATGGGAAGCAGGCAAGCTGTTCCACATTGACCTGAACGACCAGATGTTTGGGCGCTATGACCAGGACTTCCGCTTTGGCAGCGCCATGCCCAAGCAGGCATTCTTCCTCGTCAAGTTCCTGGAAGATGTGGGCTATGCGGGCAACCGCCACTTCGACGCACACGCTTATCGCACCGAAGACTACGCAGGCGTCAAAGACTTCGCGCGCGGCTGCATGCGCACCTACCTGATCCTGAAGGAAAAAGCTGCCCGCTGGAATGCCGATGCCGAAATTCAGGCACTCGTGCAGGAGATCAACGCGGACGACGGCACGTATGCATTCCTCTCCGGTGGTTACAGCGCGCAGAAGGCGGCGCAGCTGCGCGGGATGACGTTCGACCGTGCGGCGATGAATGCGCGGCGTCTGCCCTATGAACGGCTGGATCAGCTCACAATGGAAATCCTGTTCGGCGTGCGGTAAGCATTCACCAGAATCTCCGATCCCTGCCGGGGTGAGCATAGCCGTTCCCCGGCAGGAACTGAGGGCAGGTAAACGACGTATGCAAAAAGATCAATTGTTACTGGGACTTGATGTTTCGACGACTGCCTCCAAAGCGCTGCTGATTGACCGGCAGGGGCAGGTGGTCGCCAGCGCTTCGACGGCGCTCAGCCTGTCCACGCCTAAACCGCTCTGGTCGGAACAGTCGCCGGAGGAATGGTGGCAGGCGATGGCTGCCAGCATCCGGCAGGTGCTGCAACAGGCAGGTATCAGCGGTGATCAGGTTGCCGGCATTGGGCTGACCGGGCAGATGCATGGGCTGGTGCTGCTGGATGAACAGGGGCAGGTGCTGCGCCCGGCGATTCTGTGGAATGACCAGCGCACCGCCGCGCAGTGTGACGAAATCCGCGCGCGCCTGGGCAAACAGCGCTTGATCGCCATCACTGGCAATGATGCGCTGACAGGGTTCACCGCGCCCAAGTTTCTGTGGGTGCAGCAGCATGAGCCGGAGATTTATGCGCAGGCGCGCCATGCCCTGCTGCCCAAAGATTATATCCGCTACCGGCTGACCGGCAGTTACGCGATGGATTGCGCGGACGGCGCAGGGACGATCCTGTTTGACCTCAAAACGCGCACCTGGTCGCCCGAAGTGCTGGATGCGCTGGGTATCCCGGCGGACTGGCTGCCCCCGACTTACGAAGGCACGGCGATTACCGGCACAGTCAGCGCTGCCGCTGCACAGGAAACCGGGCTTGCCGCCGGAATTCCGGTGGTCGGCGGCGGCGGCGATCAGGCAGCGCAGGCGGTGGGTGTCGGGGCAGTGGAAGTGGGCATCATCGCGCTGACGCTGGGTACATCCGGTGTGGTCTTTGCGACGACCCCCGGTCCGCTGGTGGAGCCGGAAGGACGCCTGCATGCCTTCTGCCATGCCGTACCCGGTTTGTGGCACTTTATGGGCGTGATGCTCAGCGCGGCAGGCAGCTTGCAGTGGTATCACGATCAGCTTGCTTCCGACACGGACTTTGACACACTGGTGGGCGAGGCGCAGGCTGTGCCGCCGGGCAGTGATGGCTTGCTCTTTTTGCCCTATCTCAGCGGCGAACGCACGCCCTATCCCGATCCGCTGGCGCGGGGAGCATGGGTTGGGCTGACCGTGCGCCACACCCGCGCACACATGACCCGCGCTGTGCTGGAAGGGGTCGCATTCGGCATCAAAGACAGCTTCACACTGATCCAGCAGGCAGGCTTAGGCGACATCCGGCAGGTGCGGGTGTCTGGCGGTGGCGCAAAAAGCGGGCTGTGGCGGCAGATCATGGCGGATGTGCTGGGCAGCGAGCTGGTGACGGTCAACACGACCGAAGGCGCGGCATTTGGCGCAGCGCTGCTGGCGGGGGTAGGCGCGGGCTGGTATGCCAGCACTGCCGAGGCATGCCAGCAGACCATCCAGATTACCGGGCGCGTCCAGCCATCTGAACGGGCGGCGGCGTATCCGGCGTATTACGAACGCTACCGGGCACTCTACCCGGCGTTGAAGCAGCAGTTTGCGGCACTGGCAGCACTGGCATAAATCTGCGTCAGCCTGCTAACCTACCAGAAAGGGGTGCGTTCCAGTGAACGCGCCGCTTTTTGCCAGACTGCATTATTGATAATCAATTATCACTAACCGGAGATCTAAAACTGATGACACGCAGACAACACAATGGTAAGGCGCTGCTGCTGGACACCCTGCGGCACCGGCACACGAATGCTGTTCCCTGGGTACCCTTTGCAGGCGTACACGCGGGCAAACTCAAGGGCAGCAGCGCAGTCGATGTGCTGACCGACGCTGACCGCCTGTTTGAGGCGCTGCTGGCAGTGAACGAGGTCTACGACCCTGATGGGCAACCGGTGCTGTTCGACTTGCAGGTCGAAGCGGAAATCCTGGGCTGTGAACTGCTCTGGGCAGAAAAAGCGCCGCCTTCCGTTGCATCGCATCCACTGGCAGCAGACCCAACCCCGCCGGAATCTCTGCCCCAGAAAACCGCTGGACGCCTGCCGCTGATTCTGGATGTAATGGGCAGAATGAAAGCGGCTGTTGGCGAACACACTGCCCTGCTGGGCTTGATCTGCGGTCCCTTCACGCTGGCATCACATCTGCGTGGTACCGAAATTTTCATGGATATGCTGTTCCAGCCGGAGCAGTTGGCGCGGCTGCTGGACTATACCTGCGCAGTCGCCCGGCAGATGGCGGCATATTACATCGAAGCTGGCATGGACATCATTGCCGTCGTTGATCCACTGGTGTCGCAGATTGGACCGAAGCACTTCGAGCAGTTCCTCAGCGCCGGGTTTGCGGACCTGTTCAGCGCCATCCGCCAGCAGCAGGCGTTTGGGGCATTCTTTGTCTGTGGGGATGCCACCAAAAATATCGAGCCGATGTGCAAGACCGCGCCTGATCTGATCTGTGTGGACGAAAACGTGAATCTGGGGGTGGCAAAAGCGATCACCGACCGTTACAACATTGCACTGGGTGGCAACATTCCGCTGACTACCGTAATGCTGATGGGCACACAGCAGGATAACATGCAGTTCACGCTCAGTCTGCTGGACAGTATTGATCCACACAACTTTGTGCTGGCGCCCGGCTGCGATATGCCCTATGACATCCCGATTGAGAATACGATTGGCATCGTCCAGACAGTGCGTGATCCTGCCAGCGCACGGCAAATGCTGGCGAACTACGAGGCGGTTGATCTGTTTGACCTGCCGGTAGACATTCCTGATTACAAGCATCTGGAACGCCCGCTGATCGAGGTCTTTACACTCGATTCCGATACCTGCGCCGCCTGCACGTATATGTGGGGTGCTGCCCGCCGCGCCAAAACCGAACTGGGCACAAAAATTGACATCGTGGAGTACAAGTTCACCAACCGCGAGAATGTTGCTCGCTGCAAGCAGATGGGCGTGCAGCAGCTTCCGAGCATCTACATCAACGGACAGTTGAAGTATGCATCTATCATCCCCAGCAACGACGAGCTGCTGCGCGATTTGCAGGCAGTGCTGACGACAGCATAACGGGAAGGCACAGCACCATGCAGTTGCATCTGGTAGGCGGTTTTCTGGGCAGCGGCAAAACGACGGCGATCAGCGCAGCGGCACGGCAGCTCATCGCCGCTGGCAAACGAGTCGGCGTGATTACCAACGATCAGGGCAGGTATCTGGTAGACACCGCTTTTATGCGCCAACTGGCGCTCCCGGCGGTTGAAGTGACGGGCGGCTGTTTCTGCTGCAACTATGATGATCTGGACGAACGCCTGACGCAGTTGATCGCGCGGGCACAGCCGGATGCAGTCTTTGCCGAAAGTGTCGGTTCCTGCGCGGATGTGGTGGCGACTGTGCTGCGTCCATTACAGCAAATGCGCACACAGCCCGCCAGCCTGTCCGTGTTTGTGGACAGCCGCCTGCTGCACCAGCGCTTGACCGGCGCGCCGATGCCCTTTGCCGATGATGTGGTCTATATCTTTGACAAACAAATCGAAGAAGCGGATGTGCTGGTGATCAACAAGCGCGATCTGCTTTCCGCCGAGGCGCTGGCGCACACCGCAGCCCTGGCACGGGCGCGTTATCCGCAGCACAGACTTTTGCTGCAACATACGCATGACGATGCAGACATCGAACGCTGGCTCGACGCGCTTGCCGTGCCGGGTATGGCGGCACAGACGCACACCCTGGCGATTGATTACGCGCGTTATGCGCGGGGAGAAGTGGCGCTTGCCTGGCTCGACCAGCAGGTGCGCCTGTACCTGTCGCCAGCAGACGCCGCCAGCCTGGTCGCAGCGCTGGTGGATGGACTGCGGCAGCGGTTGCAGGCGGCAGCAATTCCGGTAGGGCATGTCAAGCTGCTGGTCAGCGATGCCGAGCAGCATGTTAAGCTAAGCCTGACGGCGCTGAACGACGAAGCACCCCCGCCACTGCCCGTGTTTCGCCAGTCGCCGCTGGAACTGCTGATTAACGCGCGTGCGCAGACGACAACCGAAGCGCTCAGCGAATTGGTCACAACAACGCTGGTGCAGGTTGGCGCGGCGCATCACGCCCGCGTTGAACTGCTCGCCCACAGTGCGTTTTATCCGGGAAGACCTGTGCCCACGCATCGCCTGCCAGCAAGCGGGTGAGCTGTGGCAGGCAGGAAAACCACAGAAACCCGGCGCGGGGTATGTCAGCGTAAGGCTGGTGCAGCCAAAACAAAAGCCAGCGTATGCGCTGGCTTTTGTTCGGATTAGATCCTAGATTGTGGGCAATAGAGGACTCGAACCTCTAACCACTCCCACGTCAAAGGAGTGCTCTGCCAATTGAGCTAATTGCCCAGTGTTTGTACAGTATACATCAAGCGCGCATTCTGACAAGGGTTTTCCACAGGTGGGAAGCAAAGTACAATGCTATCCTGAAAGTTACTGACCGGCGAAAAGTTGAATTGCGCACACTATGTCGCCAATCGGCAGCCATGTTGAGGAAAACCACAGCCGCGTGCAGCATCCCCAGTGGGCAGCACACGCCGCCCCAACCCGTTTTGACCGGGCAATGCTGGTGACGATGCTGGGGCTTATCGCCGCTGTCGCGCTGGTGGTGCTGCTGGGGGATCGTGTCGGCATGCAGCCGGTGGGTTTCCAGCCGTC
The DNA here is from genome assembly GCA_034435675.1 of Anaerolineae bacterium. Classification (GTDB taxonomy): domain Bacteria; phylum Chloroflexota; class Anaerolineae; order Aggregatilineales; family Phototrophicaceae; genus DAOTWP01. Next base: position 6,555 of record DAOTWP010000278.1, on the reverse strand, counting down.
CGGTAGTGCCAGCAGCACCGCAGAAATCATCATACGTTTCAACGAGGATGTCGCGTGGGGCGAAAACGCTGCTCCGCTGCGCATCGAGCCGCCTATTGCGGGTGAGTACCGCTTCACCCGCCGTGCGCTGAGTTTTCGTCCCACAGCGCCGCTGCCCCCCGGCAGCACCTACAGCGTCACCCTGCTCAGGGGGCTGCGCAGCGCCAGTGGGCGTGAACTGCTAACCGACCACCACTACACGTTCAGCGTGCGCCAGCCGCGTGTTGCCTTCATTGCACCGGCAGACGCCCGCCAGCGCAATATCTGGATTGCCACACCCGCTGAACCGGACAGCGCCCGCCAGGTCACCTTCAGCGCGGATGCGGTTTACGATTTCGATGTCTCGCCCGACGGCGCAAGCATCGTCTATGCCATGCCCACACCGCAGACCGGCACACATGACCTGTATCTGCTGGATCTCGCCAGCGGCGAATCGCGCCAGTTGACGAGCTGCCTGGATGCCGACTGTACCACACCTGCGTGGAGTCCCGCTGGCGGAGTCATTGCCTACCAGCGTGTCGAACTCAATACCGCCCTCGGTTTGGGTGCAAGCCCCACGCGCATCTGGCTGCTGGAACTGGATTCCGCGCAGCCAACAACACGCCCGCTGTTCAGTGATACGCAGATCATCGGCTATGGACCGCAGTGGTCAGCAGATGGCACGCGGCTCGCTTTCACCAGCACCGGCACGGCGAATCCTGGCATTTTTGTGTTCGATTTTTCGGTGAGCGACCCTGAGCGCGCGCTGTTGTTCATCCCCAGCCAGTACGGGGGCAGCAGCACGGCATTGTCCCCAGATGGCACACAGGTCATTTTCCCCGAACTGATTCGCAAGGGCGACCAATGGTATCCCTATCTGCGCATTGCTGACCTGACCATCCCGGACATTCAGGCGCTGACCAGCCCGGAAGAACCCACCGACGACGGTGTCGCCGTCTGGCATCCCGACGGGCAGCGCGTGGCAATTGGGCGCAAATATCTGGACAACCGCAATACCATCGGGTATCAGATATTTCTGCTCGACCCGGCAGCGGGGACCATGACTCCGCTGGTGATTGATCCGCGTTATGCCAACGGCATGTTTTCGTGGGATGCTGCCGGAACGCAGTTGGTCATCCAGCGGTCACAACTGCTGCTGGAAGATGGCAGCCGCAACCCGAACAACCGTCCGGAGATTTGGACGTATAACATGAATAACAACACCCTGACATTGGTTTACGTTAACGGGATGCTGCCGCAGTGGCTGCCCTGAGTGCCGGGCAACGTTCGCAACTGCTGCACCCATTGCAGCTAAACCGGCAGAGATGAGGTCACATGCAGAACAATGGCAATTCTGCCCAACGCCCGGCGCCCGTGCTGGTCATTTTCCTGATCTTCCCGCTGATCGGTATCGTAACGGCGCTGGCGATATTGAACAGCGGCACCCAGCAGGGAACGCCCATTGCGCTGGAAGACCGCGCCAGCGCGCCGACGGCATTTCCCACCCCTGCGCGGCGTGTTGCCGTTGATTTCCGGCTAGCCGCTCTCGGCGATACGCAGGTCCAGCTTTCGGATTATCGCGGGCGCGTGGTGTTCCTCAACTTCTGGGCGACATGGTGCGAACCGTGCCTGCGCGAAATGCCCGCGTTTGTCGAATTTCAGGCGCAGCAGGACGAGAATGGCGCAGCCGTGCTGCTGATCAACATGGGCGAAGACCGCACGCAGGTGGCGGCGTTTGTCGAGCAGCTTGGCGTCGGCAATCTGCCCATTTTGCTCGACCCTGGTCGGGATGTCTCGCGGGCTTATGCGGTCGAACTGCTGCCCACAACCCTGATTATTGACGCGCTCGGCGTCGTGCAGTACACCAGGTACGGCGAACTGACGGTTGCAGAGATGGACACATACCTCGACGCGGTGGGCGGTGCAGCAGCCCCCACAGGCGATTCATAACCAAGGACATGACTCATGGGATTGACTCGTGAGTTATATCTGAACAAGGGATTACCCCCTTGTTTGCAAACACAATTGTGGAAGTCCTGAAGGAGCAAACCCCGTGCAATTCGGACGCGCATTCACATTCATCTTTGAGGATCGTGATTGGCTGCCCAAACTGCTGATCATCTTTCTGCTCAGCGCCCTGACGGTGATTCCAATCATCGGCTTTGTGCCGCTGGCGGCGCTGCTGGGCTACATGACCGAGCTAACCTACTACGTGCGCACCGGGCATCCGCGCCCGCTGCCCGGCTGGCAGCATATTGGCAAAACGCTGGAGCGCGGCGGCTATGTGCTGCTGGCGTTCATCGTCTACAATCTGCCCAACATCCTCGTTGCTTGCTGCTTTTTCGCCTTCTGGGGCACTGCCGGGTTTGGCAGCCTGACCCAGTTGCTCAGCGGCTTGACTGCTGTGCTGGTGTTGTGCTGCGCCGCGCCGTTTCTGCTCATCTATAACCTGATCGCCTATCCTTTTCTGGGCTGCGGCATGATTCGTTATGGCGAAACCGAACAGGTGGAAGAGTTCTTCCGGTTGGCGGCACTGGGACGCATGCTCACCCGCGACCTGCCGCAAACCTTTGAATGGGCATCCATGATGCTGATCGCCAATTTGCTGCTGCTGGTCGTGCCCTTTGTGGGGTGGTTTGCCGCGCTGTTCATCTGGATTCCCGTGCAGGGGCATTTGGTGGGGCAGTACGCCGCGCGGCTGGATGCACTGCCGGAACAAGGCAAGGAGAAGCCCAAACGGGTGTAACCCGGCGGACTCATGGTGTGCGGTGGGTGGGGTCTTCTTTGACCAGATGCATCAGGCGGCGTCCTAATTCGTCCTTGCTCCACAGCGCCTCATCCACCACCAGCGCATCTACATTCATACTCAGGACGGCATCCACATCTTCCGGCGTATGCAGCACATAGGTAGACAGCGTGCGAACATGCGAAGGAATCCGCTTGCGCATGTTTTCAAACAGACGCACATCCATCACGGTCCTTTCATCTGGCGAACACAGCGCTACGGCATGCGGGCTGAGTGTCAGCGCATAGTCGAGATGGTCTTCATTCGTCACCTGCACGATTGCCGTCATGCGGTTGCGCTGCGTGGCAGAAACCAGGTTACGCAGCGTTTTTTCATCCAGCACACTGGCAGAGAGAATCAGTGCCGACGCCCCAGCCGCGCGCGATTCGACCACATGATATTCATCCAGCACATAATCCTGGCTGATCACCGGCAGATTGACGGCACGCGCAACCAGCGCCAGATCATCCAATCCCTGCTGGTACAGGGTATCATCGGTAAAGACGGCGACGGCATCCAGCCCTTCACGCATATAGCGCAGGGCTAGACTTACGGGATCATAATTGTCTGCCAAATGCCCGGTGTCAGACAGCAAATGCCGAATCTGCCCGATAATGCTGACATAAGAACCATCCGTCACGGTATTGAGGATGGATCGCGGGCGCTTTTGCATACTCGCCAGCGCTCGGATGGCGTCAATAGGGGTGCGCGATTTGCGCTCGTTAAGATGTGACCGCTTAGCGGCGAGAATGGTCTCCAGGTCAGTCACCAAATTTTCGGTGGTCATAAAACTACAATCCGATTCCGTCCGCAGGCTCGACTCACTCATCTGTATTGTAACGCCAATTCACGATTTCTGAGAACTTGAATTGTTTCCTGCCGGGTTTGGATTTAGTATATTCATAATCAGTATATACTGATGGGCAGAACTGACTGCATTATGAGGGGAAGATCGTGGCACTAACACGTGAAGAAGTCCGGCAGATTGCCGAACTCGCCAAGCTGGATTTGAGCGATCACGAAGTTGACATCTATGCACAGCAGCTTTCCGAGATTTTAAGCTATTTCGAAAAACTGCAAGAACTTGACACCTCGCAGATTCCACCGACAGCGTCTGTGCTGCCCTTGAGCAATGTGCTGCGTTCGGATGTCGCACAGGAACCGCTGCCACCGCAGCAGGTGATCGGCAACGCGCCCCAGGCAGCAGAAAATCAGTTTCTGGTCAGCGCGGTGCTGGAAGCCGAATAAACAACTCTAAGGGGGAACGATGGCGAATAAACGACTGTTGGTCATCGAGGATGATTATGATGTTGCCGAAATGCTGCTGATGTATTTTCAGGCGCACGGCTATGAGGTCTTCCATGCCGATACCGGTCCGGCGGGTATTGAATTGGCGCGCACGAAATTTCCGAATCTGATTCTGCTGGATGTGATGCTGCCGCACATGGACGGCTATGATGTTTGCCGCACGCTGCGCAAGATGTCGCTGACCAAATACATCCCGACGATCTTCCTCACCCAGCGCGACGAACGCACGGCAAAGGTCAAAGGGCTGGAACTGGGTGCGGACGATTATGTGACCAAGCCGTTTGATGTTGACGAACTGCGACTGCGCGTGCAGGCGTCCATTCGCCGTGCCACCCGCGAAAGCCTGCACGAGCCGCGCACCGGGCTGCCTACCGGCGCATTGATTGAAGATGAACTGAACCGGCGACTGCGCGACACCAGCATGTACACCGAACTGCATTACACGATTGACTCGTTCCAGACCTACGGCGACCTGTATGGCTTTATGGCGGCGGACGAAGTGCTGGCGTTTGCGGGCAAAATGCTTCAGGAAACGCTCAGCGAACACGGCACGCCGGATGATTTCGTCGGCATTTACGAAAACGAGTTTATCGTCCTGACGCATGCCGGCGACCTGAACACGCTCGACATGTATATCAAGATGCGTTTTCAGCAGGGCGTCGCGGCATTTTATTCGTTCCTCGATTCTGACCGGGGCTATATGCTGGTCAACGAGAATACCGAACATGAACAGCGTGTGCCGCTGATGCTGCTTTCCTCGCGCCGTGTGGAACGTGCCCGGCATTAGTGCCAGGTGCGTACAACGGCTGATGCAAATGAACCACTTGAGGGGAAAGCGTTGTTCGCAGGGTTGAAACGTGCTTCAACCCTGCCGCTAACCTGATTATTTAGAACCTATCCATAAACCCGGCTTCCTGAACAAGGGGATTGATCCCCATGACCACGTTTACGGATAGACATCTACTTAAAGACCATAATCCCACTGTCCGGGTTTGTGGAATAGCTGTTTTGCCTGACTGAGGATCCATCTATGCGTGGACGCTGGTTGAACCTGCTTTTTTTGCTGCTGCTAGTGCTGCTGGCGCTGGCAGCCTGTAATCTGGGCGGACCCACCGAAAGTGAACTGCCCACAGCGTCGGCACAGGACGCCGCGCTGACCGAAACGGCGAACCCGACGCAACCGCCGAGACCGACGCGCACCGTGCCGCCAACAGCAGGCGTTGCCCAGCCGACAGCACTGCCCGGTGTGGGGGCGGTTGCACCAGGACTGCCGACGATTGCTTCGTCCGGTGGCGCGGCGGCTGCACCTCCCGCGTTACAGCAGGCGAACCCGCAGGCGCAGCAGGGTTATGCCTTGCAGGGCAGCGGCGGCAGTATCGCCGGGAACGGGCTAACCCTGCTCAATTCTCCCCTCAGTTTCTTCGCCCAGAATCCCGCCAACACAACACAGTACGCCGCCGTTGATGGACTGGGGCTGCTCTACATCACTGGGCAGAACGGGGCGGGCGTGACACGCCTCACCAGCGGACCGTACACGGAATTTATGCCCGCTGACCGCCAATCGAACAATGCTGTTGCAACAACCGCGGCATGGTCGCCGGACGGACGCTCGCTGGCGTTCATTATTGACGGTAACCAGACAGCGGCAGATGGCGTCTGGTACTACCAGCCCGGCGGCGTGAACCCGCTTCAACTGCTGGTGGACTGCCCGCAAGAAGGATTCACCGGTTGCAACATCGTGATCGCGCCGGATGACGTGCGCCTGTGGGAAAGCCGCGCCCTGGACTGGTCGCCCGCTGGCGATGCGCTGCTGGTGCGGGTCAACCTGCCCGCCCAGAATCGTGGTGGGCTGCTGGTGCTGCCAATCACCCTCAACGAACGCGCCCGCGATAATCGCCCGCCAGTGCTGCGTTTCGACTATGGCAGTTGGGGTGCGGACGGACGCATTCTTGTCAGCGGCACAAACCCTGACGGCGCGGCGTTCATCGGCTGGATCGACCGCAATGGCGCGGTTGTGGAGAGCATCAGCACGCCGCTGTTCGGGTCGGTGGCACTGAGTTATGCCGTCCAGCGCCCTGACGGAACAATTGTGGCGCTGGGGGCTTCAGGATCGGGTATCGCCCTGTACAGTGTCAGCAGCGGGCAGGCGCTCACCGCCGCCTTTGCCAGCGGTGTCCCGCAGCGGGTCGCCTGGAGTCCGGATCGCAGCGCCGTGCTGGTGGAAAGCGATGGTCGCGCGTTTGTCGCCAGCATCAGCGGCACGGTCAGTGAGCTGACGGCATTCAGCGCGGGACTGCCGGCGAACTGGGTGCGCTGAGCGCAGTTGACCTGATTCTGACAGGAATTGAACCCGCCGCAAGCTACGCGATTTTAATCGCAGTAGATAGGCGGGTTTCTCGTTTGGCTTTAGCCGAAATGTTATTGCAGAATACGAGAGAGTATGC
>DAOTWP010000277.1:0-11917 GCA_034435675.1 Anaerolineae bacterium | reverse complement strand
TCGTTTTCCCCGCGAACCGAGGCAATTACCGAAGTCGCCAGTTCCGGCAGCGAGGTTCCGGCGGCAACCAGCGTCAACCCGATAACAAGTTCACTAATGCCGATACTGCGCGCAATCGTTACCGCACCGTCCACCGTCAGCCGCGCACCGACGACCAGCACGACAATCCCCAGCAGGACGCGCGCCAGTTCAAGTGGAATGGCAATTTCTCCAGTCACACCCTCGAATTCTGCCAAGTGTTCATTTTCGCTTTTATTGGGCTGCTCTTGCCTGCTGGCGAGGATCAAGAATACTGTAAATAAAATAATACCGGCAAACAAGAGGATCCCGTCGAGTGTGCCAATCTCGCCGTCCAGCGACAGCCCCAGCACGAGGACAGAAACCGTAATCAGAAAGGGGATTTCGCGCCGGATCATCACCTGATGGATGACCAGCGGGGAAATCAGCGCGGCTAGCCCCAGAATAGCACCAACGTTGAAAATATTGGAGCCGATCACATTGCCAATCGAAATATCACTTGTACCCTCAAATGCAGCATTGAGACTAACCACCAATTCCGGCATGGATGTGCCAAACGCAACCACCGTCAGCCCAATGATCAGCGGCGAGATGCCCAGCCGAAACGCCAGTCTTGACGCACCCCTGACCAGAAGCTCGCCACCAAAAAATAATCCTGCCAGACCCAGAACAACCGCAACAACCGCTTCCAGCATAATGTGTCTATCCCTGCGCAATAACACGAAACAAGACGTTGACCGGACACAAAAATGCGGCTCATTCAGCCGCAGTGTGTAGTTTACACAACAATGATTAAACCTCAAGCGTGGCAGTGCAGGCATTGGTCAACCTGCTGCCGATCTATGCATAGATTACATGCAGCATCAGGAAGTCCAGCACGTTTTTGTAGAACGACTCAATCGACTCCGGTTTGCGGAAGCCGTGCCCTTCGCCGGGGTAGACATGATACACATGCGGTACGCCGCGTGCCCGCAGCGAGTCAACGATGCTGTCCGACTGGTTCTTGGGCACAACCTGATCGTCCTCGCCCTGAAAGACCGCCACCGGATCGACAATCTTGCTGGCGTGATAGTAGGGCGAACGCGCGCGATAGACCTCCGCCGCTTCCGGCAGTGGACCGAGCAGGGAGTCGGAATAGCGTTCCTCGAATTTATGCGTATCCTGCACCAGCAGGAACTGGTTGCTGACGCCGAACATGCACACCCCGGCTTTGTAGAAGCCCGGTTTTTCGATCAGCGATTGCAGCACGGTAAAGCCGCCCGCACTGCCGCCCATGATCACCAGTTTGTTTGCATCCGCCAGCCCTTCGGCAGCGAGATACGCCGCCCCGGTGGCACAATCCTCAACATCGTAGATACCCCATGCACCGCGCAGTGTGTTCATGTAGGCTTTGCCATAACCCGTGCTGCCGCGATAGTTGACATGCAGCACGGCAAAACCGCGTGTGGCAAAAAACTGGGAGCGAGCGTCATAACCGGGCAGTGCCTGTGAGGTCGGTCCACCATGCGCCAGCACAATCAGCGGCGGCGCGCCAGCCCCGGCATAGCGCGTGCTGGTGGGTGCATAAAACAGTCCGTACACCGGTTCGCCGTCGTGACCGACCCACTGTATCGCGGATGCCTGCGCCAGTTGTTCTTCGGGCACATTCTCGGTTGACGAACGTCTGTGAATGGTCGTCACTCCGGCATGCGGGTCAAGGCTGATCACACGCTCCGGCACAGTGGGCGATGATGCCAGCAGGGCAATGCTGCCGTCAGGGGCAGTCGCAAGCTGCCTCAGCACGCTGTAGGCGCTCAGCCCTTCCACCGGCGTGTTTGCGCCTGCTGCCAGTTCGCAGCGCCACAGACTATCAAAACCGCCTGCACTGCGTACATAGTACAGCGCGGCAGAATCGGGCGACCAAGCATAACGGCGCAGCCCCTGCACCCATGCCGGCGTGCCATGCTCCGCTGGCGCATCCGTCAGCATGACCTGCATCTCGGAAGCGAGGTCGTACACGTAGAGCTGACCGTAACCGCTGGCGTCGCTGATATACGCCAGATAACGGCCATCTGGAGAAAACTGGGGTTGAAAGATCGCTGTCTGCGTGTCTCCTGCCACCGTCCTGATCGCAGCGAGCGTAGGCACGCCAGAGCCGTCATACGCCAGTTTCGCCAGCCGCAGTTCTGTGCCGTCCCAGGGCATCTGCGGATGATCCCATGCGATGTAGGCAATCTGGGTATCATCAGGACTCCAGACAGGCTGCATCACAAAATCCGTATCAGTAACCAGTTTCGCGGGCCAGAGCTGACCGGCAGTATCCACCAGCGCCAGCCCATCCTTACGCTGATAGCTGTAAACATAGACAACCCATTTGCCATCGTGTGAGATGGCAGGAGCGGCTGCTGCACCAAACGCCGGGGTCAGGCTGTGTGCCTGCCCGCCGCTGAGCGACTGCCGGTGCAGAGACCCGTTCGCGGCAAAATAGACGCTGCCCCCACGAACGGTGAACTCACCACCCCCATAACCCACGCGCCCGGAAACCGCTGTGTCGCCCTCGGTGAGGTCGCGCGGGGCGTCAGGGATGACCTGAGTGACCAGTACCCCCTGTTTGCCGCGCCCTTCCAGCCAGACGAGCGCGCCGGTCTCGTCATCCCACTGCACATCGGTCAAGCGCAGCATACTGCCGAGCATTTGCGGAGAAATCGGGCTGTGCCATGTCCCATATTGTCGCGTTTGCAATGCCATGCAGGAAGTCCTTTTGTCGTAGAGGAGAACCTATTTGTAGGAGTGTATAACGAAAAACGCCCCACCAGTTGGCGGGGCATTTAAACCCTGAGGTGTGGAGTTCAGGAAAAGTTTCTTTTAATAAGTCTATTTGTGTACTCCACACAAGCTAAACTAATTCGAAGTATAGCAATTTCAACAAATCTGTCAATACAACTGCGGCACTGCGCAACACAGGCTGCATAAACTATCGTTAGTGATAAATCGAGCAATAGCATCATAACAATTATTTCATATCATTATGACCCCTTTGCACCTTTTAAAACCCTTTATTACATAAGCGCGAGCGCTGGGAATGCTGCAATTATGATTTAACATGACCTTAAAGCAATTCTCATTACCGGTTAAGTTCGTCTAAACTGCACAAGTCTATCCTGATGAACCGGGTTCAGCCGAGGCGGCAATTTCCTGGTTCAGCGTCCGTTCACCCAGTTCACTCTGGGGCGCAAACTCAGAAGAAATGATTTCAACCATCGTGCCAGCATCCGCCCATTCATACAGGCTGCGGGCGTTGCCATCTTCCGACATGACACAGCCAAAGGTGTACGGAAAGCCGACACTGCCACCGCCAAGATACGCCCCGTTGGGCAGCAGGACTGCCCCATGAAAGCCATTCATCAGACCCGGTTCGACTTCGTAAATTCCCATGAACCAGTACATCTGCCATTGTCCACAGCCGGCAGTACCGCACAGGGTGAAGCTGCTGCCATAGGCAACTTCTGCATGGCTGAGAATCTGAAAGATTCCTGGTGAGGTCGGTGCTTCGGAAATCCCGGACGAAATGTACCAGCTAAACACCTGCTCACCGTTTTCATAGGCGACGAGGTACTGGCGGGTCAGGTCAACCACAATGCGCTTGTTAGGCACCGGGTCTACCTGAATGGCGACATCACGCGAAGGCAGCAGGATTTGATCGCCAATGGAGAGGCGGTCAAGATTCAGTCCGGAATTCAGATCACGAATCAGGAAGAAGGGAATACCCGATTTTCTGGCAATAGCGAAGCCCGTGTCGCCCGCGACGACGGTGTAGGTGGTTGGGCGATAGCGAATACGCAGAAACGCGGAGGACTCGCCAGCTGTGATTGCCTGTGCGATGGCGTCGCGTGTCTCCTGCGGGTCAAGGTAACGGGCGGTGTTCGCCTCATCGAGGGCGGCATTTTGTGCTGCGAAGAATGGTTCAAATGCATCTTCGCGCAGGGTCAGCCCATCGGAAGATGCTTCTAACCACGAAATCACCACCGCGCGATCCGTTGACCACGTCACATATTCATCTTCAAACGGATCGTAGCCAATCATGCGGAAATTCTGATTGCTGAATGCCTCTGCCTGTGCGAGATACGGCTGGGGGTCAGCAACAACTGGCGGCACTACGCGGGTGAACAGATCGAGACGGCGCGTGCGGACAATCCCTGCCGGGTTGGCAACCAGATAGTCAATGGTCTGCCCGACCTCCAGCACACGCCCGTCGCGTCCGGGCACACCGATCACTAACCCATCACGCAGCTCGTAACCTGCGTTGTAGGGGGCATACTGTACTTCATTCTGCAAATCGAGGATGAAATTCTGTGCCGTGATGTACTGGTCCGTGTCAAAACTGACCACCGGCTCGACGCTAAAACCCAGCGGAATGCCTGCCATGCCCACCCCGCGCGCGTTTTCTGCCGTTTGACGTGCGTCAAAGACGATACCCAGTTCGGCAGGCGTTACGCTGCGAATGGGCGTACCGTCAGCATAAAGGTCGATCCGCACATCGTTTTGCCAGTAAGTCGTCAGCGCTGTTGCGGCATCGTCAACGCTCATGCCGCCCAGATTGACATTGAGCGCCCAGACGTTGGGGAAGATGCGCCCGCCCAGCCAGTGACTGAGCATAAAAAACACGAACAGCAGTGCCACAACCGCCCCGGCTGCGCGCAGCATTGGCGGGTTGCGCCGCAGATACCACCCTATATCGCTCAACATGAGTCTTAGTCGCTGCGAGCGCACCGGTGTGGGAATCGCTTCGCTCAACCGGGATAGATTGTGCTGCCGCATCTGGGTGAGGGTCTCGCGGCGGCGTTCGCGGGCAGCTTTGCGTTCGCGGGCACGTTTTTGGCTCTTGGATCCTGGCTCCTGAACATGCATCGCTTCTTCACCTGAAAACAACCAGAAAACGAACAAGCATGGTGTGTATAAAGCACTACCTCACGATTTTACCATGATCCATAATCCTGCATGCAGCAGCGCCCCCCAGCCCGATTAACGCGCCTGCCAGCGCCCAGACCGGCGTGCGCGCCAGCATTGCCACTATCACTTCGGGCGGAAAATCGAGGAATGTGTGTGCGTGCAGGGCATTCTTGAAAAACATCAGCAGCGCGGTGCCCACTGCCGCGCCTGCCCCAACCCCCATGCCGAACAGAACGCATCCAGCCAGCAGCGCCGCACCGCTGACCTGCGTACCGCCCAGTTTGCTGGCCACCTGAGTAAGCAGCAGGGTAAAACTGCTGGCAATGCCCAGCAGTGCCGCCGGCAGCACGCTGGTGTCCTCTGGCGCCAGCCAGAACAGCACCAGCAGACCGCAACCGACTGCCTGTAAACGCAGTGCAGGATTCATGCGCGGAAGTTTCATGTTCATGCTGCCGCCAATCTCATTTGCCATAATCGGCATCATGCGTGCCGTGTGCCGCGCGCTCAAAGCGGAAAATATGCGCGCTGAAGGGCTTGAGTTCCACATACAAACCCTGCTCTACGATTTGCCGCCCCAGCCGGAAATAGTGGGTATCATTAAGCATATCGCGCAGCGTCCAGTCCTCATGCGCCAGTTCTGACCAATCGTGCAGCGTAATCAGCCCATGGACCCATTCCTTGCTCATGTTCACAGCAATCAGGCGGTATTCGCCAAGATTACGCCAGCCATAGGCGACGATGTGGTGTTCGTTGTCGTTTTCCTCGTGCGTCCTGGCAACATTCAGCAGCCGCCAATCGCCTTCACGATAAATGTTGTGCCGGGTTTCCGCGAGCAGTTGGCGGTAAAACTGTGCAAGGGCGCGGTCTTCAGGTTCGTCCGGTTGGCGGCTGATCTGCACAGGGAGTTTGATCCTGCGCCCGGTGAACTGCCCGTCATGGAGCAGTGCTGCCCCAGGCAGAGTCAGCATGAGTACGGCAGCGGGAATGCTGCGCACCGGACCCAGTGCTGTGGCAGCGCGCGGTTCGTCATGGTTTTCGATAAAGCGCACCAGATGACGCTGGTATGCCAGCGGCGCGTAGAGGTGTTCACGCACTTTTTGTGCACTGCCTTCGAGTATCCGGTCATAGAGTAGTTTGTCGTAGGTGTAATCAAAGCCCTGCTGCTGAAGTTCGTATTCCATGCCCCAGTAGACCTCAGCGATAAAGACAAATTCAGGATACTGCGCCTTGATCTGCGGAATCACTTCAACCCAGAACTCGGTCATGGGTGGGCTGTCCACATCACCTGCCCATGTCTGCTGAAAGATGCGGTTGGTCGCCAGCATTGCCATATCACAGCGCACACCGTCACACTGGCTGGCAATATCGAGCAGGGTTTGCACTGCCGCGCGGCGATAACCGGGATCAAAGGCATTCAACTGCGCTGTATCAATCCACGACGGGAAGTAAGGATCACGTCCATGCGCAATCAGCACCGTGCGTCCCCATACATCTTTGCGCGTAAAGAACAGGTCCGGGCGTTTCGCCTGGTCGCGGGTGGTACCCCAGACAAAATAAGCAGGTTGCGCGGCAATCCACTCATGATCTGTGCCAACATGGTTGGGTACAAAATCAAGAATCACCCGAATGCCGTGTGCCGCCAAACGCGCACGCACTGCCGCCAGCCCTTCACGCCCGCCGAGCCGGGCATCCACGACATACGCACCGACTGCATACGCAGAGCCGACAACATCGGCATCATTGATATCTGCCAATGCCCCGCGATACTCATGGACATAGTTGCGCGCACTTTGCTGTCCTTCCGGGTTGCGCTGCCACACGCCCATAAACCAGACGGCATCAATGTTCATTGCCGCCAGTTCACTAATCACCTCTTCAGGAAGGTCCACCAGTGTGACTCGCCAGCCATAGCGCTGACTCAGTGCCGTGAGCCAGACAAACGTGTTGATTTCGTAAATGATGGGATGCTTTTGCCAGGTGGTCATAAACTCAGGAGACTCTTGCAGTTTGCTGTGTGCCGAACAGGATTATAGCCTGCGCCATTTTAGCAGTATCAGCCACACAGGACAGCGTTGTTTTGCAAAATTGGTCATTGTCGCAATTTCAACAAGGCGGTTTAATCTAGCCAATCAGCGAGAAGGTGCGGGACACTGTGGCAGCAGTAGTCCCATGTGGAGGATTCCTATGCCGGATGGATATTTCGTGACGCCGCAGGACATGGAACAGGTCGAAATGCTGGCGGGGATTCACCGCCGCACAATGGCAACAACCGATGAAGTGATGCTGTGCGAATTTTTTTTGCAGCGCGATGCTGTTGTCCCCCTGCACCAGCACATGAACGATCAGGTTGGCTATGTCGTCTATGGCAAGGTTGAGATGACCATTGGGGATACCATGCGCACGTGCCTGCCGGGGGACACCTATGCCGTTCCCGGCGGCGTCTTCCACAGCGCCCGCGCGCTGGTTGATTCGCTGGTGATTGATGCGTTCTCGCCACCGCGCAACGATTACCGTACTGAAGCGCGTTAATCGGCTGTGTGCTGCACAGCAGCGGCATTCCACCTGTGCTTAACAGGCACAAACACGCTGCTGCTGGCTACGACTCGCCGCTTTCCAGTGGCAGCGCAGTCTGCTGGCGGGGCAGCGCGGTCGCCTGCTCGCTGCTGAGCTGGCGCTGCGCCTGTTCGACCAAGCGCTGAAACTCCCTGACCCAACGCTGTGCATCTGCACGGCGCTTGTCTTTGGCATTCTCCAGCAGGGTCACTGCCGCCTGCATGAAGCGCTGCGCATTCAGGTTATCGCGCAGGCGATGGTAGCTGAGCGCCAGATAGTACACGGTTTCGGCGCGCTGCGGATCAGCGTAATAGGCATCACGGAAGTGCGCCAGCGCTTCCTCCCAGTTGCGATCCCGGTAGGCAATCACGCCGCGCCCATAATGCGCCAGCAGTTCGTAGCGATTGAGCCTGAGTGCCTGTTCAAAGTCGCGCAGCGCTTTGTCCTTGATCCCGTCTTCCAGATAAAACAGCCCGCGCGCCGCGTAATATTCCGGTTCGTTGCTGAGCAGTCCAATCGCGGCGTCCATTTTGAGGATCGCTTCTTCAAGCTGGCGCTTTTCATAAGCGGCAAGCGCCAGCCGGTAATTCTGATCTGCGTCGAAGCGGGTCAGCCCAAAGCGTTCAACCAATCGCGGCATGATGGTTTCCTTTTGGCAGGTTGCTATAATGGTAGCCAGCGTTTTGCGAATAATGACTGCATTATACGAGGATTCCAATGGATTTTGAACTCAATGATGAACAACGTATGTTCCAGCGCGCCGTGCGCGATTTTTGCGAAAAAGAGATCAAACCTTACGCCGCCGAGGTTGACGAAAAAGGCGAGATGCGCTGGGAAGCCGTCCAGAAAATGCCCGCGCTGGGCTTGACCGGCTTGAGCATTCCCGAAGAATACGGCGGCGCGAATGTGGATACCATCAGTGCCTCCATCGCCGTCGAAGAGATCGGGCGCGCCTGTGGCAGCACCGGACTTTCGATTTCCGCACATAATGGGCTGGGGGCAGCGCCGATTGTGAAATGGGGCACGACTGAACAGAAGGCGAAGTTCCTGCCTGTGCTGGCGACTGCGCAAGCGCTCGGCGCGCTGGCGCTGACCGAACCACAAGCGGGAAGCGATCTGGTCAACGGCGCGCAGACCAGCGCCCGGCGCGAAAACGGCGGTTGGCGGATTAACGGGCAGAAGGCATGGATCACCAATGTTAAACACGCTCGCTTCATCATCACCCTATGCCGCACAGATCGTGAGCAGGGCACGCGCGGGTTTAGCATGATTATCGTTCCGACGGATGCGGAGGGGCTGGTCATTCACCCACCGGAGAAAAAAATGGGGTTGAAAGGCTCCCCCACGCACATGCTGAGCTATGAGAATGTCTGGGTTCCCGACGATCACCTGCTGGGCGAAGCAGGCAAAGGATTCTACCAGACGATGGAGACACTCGACTGGGGACGGGTCAGTATTGGTGCGCTGAGTCTGGGGCTGGCGCAAGCGGCATTTGAGGAAATGGTCCGTTATGCGCAGGAACGGCATGCTTTTGGCGAACCGATTGCCAACAAGCAGGCGATTCAGTGGATGATTGCGGATGCAGCACTGGAAATTGAGGCAGCGCGGCTGATGGTCTATAAAGCGGCGTGGCTCAAGGATCAGGGTAAGGACTATAACAAGCTGGCGGCAATGAGTAAACTGAAGGCGAGCGAAGTCGCCGAGCGCGTCAGCCATGACGCTATTCAGGTGCATGGCAGCTATGGTTACAGCCGTGAATACCCGGTGGAGCGTATCTACCGTGACCAGCGCCTGATGACCATTGGCGAAGGCACCAGCCAGATTCAGCGCCTGGTCATCGCCCGGCGGGTGCTCAAAGAGTTTGAAACGCTCATCCCGACATCGGCATAAGCGCCCGTCGCACAGTTACAATTACGGCATAGCTCACAGCACAGGGGAGGTATTTGCGCTCCCCTGTGTTGATTACGGTACACACGCGCCGCTACGCTTTACTAATCACCGCTGCGCCACCCAGATACGGACGCAGGGCGTCGGGTATGATCACGCTGCCGTCTGCCTGCTGGTAATTCTCCAGAATCGCGATGATGACACGCGGTGTTGCCAGACCACTGCCGTTGAGCGTGTGCAGGAACTGCGCCTTGCCGCCTTCTGCTGGGCGATATTTCAGATTGGCGCGGCGTGCCTGGAATGCCTCTGTGTTGCTGCATGAGCTGACTTCCAGCCATTCGCCACAGCCGGGTGACCACACTTCAAGGTCATATTTTTTGGTTGCGCTGAAGCCCAGATCGCCGGTGACAATTTCCAGCCGCCGGAACGGCAGTTTGAGCGCGCGGCAAATATCGCTGGCGGCTTCGGTCAGTGTTTCCAGTTCGGCATAGCTGGTTTCGGGGGTCGTAAACTTGTACATTTCGACCTTTTCAAACTGGTGCAGCCGTTTGATGCCGCGCACATCGCGCCCGGCGCTCATCTTCTCGCGCCGGTAACAGGGAGTATGTGCAGCATAATACAGTGGGAGCTGTGCCTCATCCAGAATTTCGTCCCGGTGCAGGTTGGTGATCGTGACTTCCGCCGTCGGGATCATATACAGATCGGCATCCGGGTCGAAATAGACCGTATCCTTGAATTTGGGGAACTGCCCTGCACCGTAAAGCATTGCGGCGCGTACCAGATGCGGCACATAGACTTCGAGAAAGCCCTTTTCACGTGCCAGATCCAGAAACAGGCTGATCAGCGCCCGCTGCAAACGTGCGCCCCAACCCTTGAGGACATAGCCGCGTGTGCCCATCAGCTTGACGCCGCGCTCAAAGTCAATGATGTCCAGTTCGGGTCCCAGTTCCCAGTGCGGCTTAGGGGTGAAGTCGAACTGGCGCAGGTCGCCTTCGGGTGTCCACGCGATGTTCTGCTCCTCGCTAGCGGCAACGGGAACACTTTCATGCGGCAGATTCGGCAGCCAGAGCATATGCTCTTCCAGCCCGGCGTCTACCTCTTTGACCTGCTCGTTGATGGTATCCACACGCTCCCCGATCCGGCGCAGGGCGTCGGTCAATTGGCGCAGCGCCTCTTCGCTGTTCAGCCCTGCCGGGGCAGCAGGCGCGGCAGCAGCACCCCCCAGAAGCGTTTCCGCCTGGTCGTATTGTTCCTGCGCAATCGCCTCAGCGGCGGCGGCGGCACGCGCAGCTACCTGCGCCGCATCCAGTGTTTTGCTGCCGCGTAACTGCCCAACGCTCTTGTTCAGCCGGTTGCGTTTTGCTTGCAGCGCCTCGACCTCGCCCAGCAGCGCGCGCCGCTGTTTGTCCAGCGCCAGCAGTGTGTCAATGCGCTGGACGCTGTCCGGATCACCGAGTTTCTCTAACTGTGCTTTGACCCAATCCGGTTTCTCCCGGATCAGCACCAGATCCAACATATGTTTATCCTTTCTGGATTATGGGCAATGGCAACGGAAGATGCAGAACAGACGCTGTTCAAAGGTTTTCCGATTCCTGTGTTTCACTGAACACGGGGTCAATGGGCGACGAGGCAGGCGAGCCGGACTGCGCGGCGCGTTCCTGCGCGCGCCTGTAACGCTGGTAATCGGCATAGAGGCGCACTGCTGCCAGCGCACCCCCAACGAGGATTACGACAAAAACCAGCACATCAAATACTTCGCGGGTCAAAAAGCTCAAGTCCATTGTGGCATCCTGAATGACTCTCTTTGTTCAACGTGACAAACAAAAACGCCTGCCCTAACCATATCAGGGCGAGGCGTTCACAGACCTCTTAACCGGCAGGTAGGGCGTCAGGCAGGGTTATGCGCAGAGGAACTGCTGGTGCCAGAGAAGTCGCTGCCACCAGCGACGACCTGTGCCTGCTGTGTTGTACTCTGTGCCGTATCACGCCATGCAGGCAGCAACAGGCTGAAGGTGCTGCCTGCGCCTTCTTCGCTTTCAAACCACATGCGTCCTTGCATTGCCTCGGCTTCGTGTTTACACAAGTACAGGCTCAACCCATAGCCAAATTCACTAATCACCTGCGGCTGACGCCCGCGCTGGAACATCGCAAAAACACGTTCAAATTCACGCGAGCGGATGCCGTAACCTTCATCTCTGACATCCACCTGAACGGTGTTTTTTTGTGCGCCGGACTTTACCGTAATGGTGATGGTTGATGCTTTCATGCTGTACATGATAGCATTGCGCAATACGTCCTGCAAGATACCTGACAGGTGCAGCACAGACGCACGCACTTCCAGCCCATCTGCCACCGTGAGGTGGATGCGCGAACGATGGTCTTCTCCTTCTGTTTCGGGGTCAAGCAGTTTGTTTTCGTCCAGTTCTTCAAGAAAGTCTTCCAGGAAGTCCCCCAGCACGATTTTGCGGCTGTGGTCGCGCACGTCCTGCCGCAGGTAACCAGTGCGGATATTTTCCAGTCGTTCCAGCAT
>DAOTWP010000276.1:0-5805 GCA_034435675.1 Anaerolineae bacterium | reverse complement strand
AGGATGTTGGGGTCATCCGGTTGGGTGCGGTTCTGGCGCTCCACGCGGTCCATCAGCATGTTAATGAAGTGCAAGCCCATACCGCCTTCTGCGCGCGCTTCCACCGGCGCGGCGGGGTCAAACGCGGGGATACGCTGCGGGTCAAGTGGCTCGCCCCAATCGCGCAGCACCAACCGCAGCACGTCCTCACCTTCCAGTTCGGCGCTGAGGGCAATGTCACCGGGATGCCCCGGCGCGTAGGCGTGAAAGATGGCATTGGTCGCTGCTTCTTCGATTGCCAGTTCAATGTCAAACAGCGATTTTTCGGTCAATTGCAGGCGCGTGCCAATGCCCTGCAAGTAGGCGGACACAAGCCGCAGATTTTCCAGCAGCGCTGGCACACGCAGTTCACCGAGCGAAAGCATAAGGTATCCTTACGAATAATGTCTATTGATGCTCCTGGCGCAGCCACCCGGCGCAGGTCTGGTTAATTTACCAGACAGCAGCAGCAGCGCGCAACAACCCGCCACACCGGGATCATCACGTCTGGCTGCTCAGGTGCAAGCCCGCCCCGTTCACTGCCCCTTTCCCAGTGCTGAACGCACGGCGTGGACTGCACGGTCGGGAGCGGTCAAAATCGGGCAGCCTACCTGGGGCGTTACCCCAATCACGCAGGGAGTCAGCGACTCACCGCTGGGCACGGGGCGGCGGGTGCTGGTATACTGAGTGCACTTGCTAACCGTGCTGCTCTCGCCTGCGCAGACCACACCCCAACATATAAGAAATCTCATAGAAATCTGGCAGATGCCGCTTTCGAGTGCTAACGCTGCTTGACGCTGTGGCGCGCTTCTGCTATATTGCTGAGTGTAATTTGGCACTCTCGTATGGAGAGTGCTAAACACAAAACTACATACAATGCGTGCTGCCCCGCAGCCTGGTCTGCGCAGGCAAACCACAGTCAACACAATAAGTAAACAGGCTCTTCAGCACAACAACTTCGCTATTGAAGGAGGAATCGCACGATGGCAATCAACATTCGCCCTCTGGGAGATCGCGTTCTGGTTGAACCGATTGAAAAAGAGGAAACCATTGCCGGGGGTATGCTGGTGCTGCCGGAAACCGCCAAAGAGAAACCGCAGCAGGGGCAGGTGCTGGCAGTCGGAACCGGTCGCCGTGATGAAGACGGGGAACGTATCCCGATGGATGTGAAAGTTGGCGACATGGTGTTGTTCGCCAAATACGCCGGGACCGAGATCAAGCTCGACGGCAAGAAACTGTTGATTATGAAAGAAGGCGACCTGCTGGGGATTATCGAAGGCTAAAAGGCTTTCGGTCAGCACCCAAACCGCAGGTTGTTTTTCTGTCTGCCGCCCGCGCGGGACAGAACAGCCCGTAAGCACACAGCGCCGCGTCAGCGCACTGTGACCGCCAACCCGACATACCCAAACAACAACATCTGTACTCTACGGAGGATTACCAACCATGCCTAAACAGCTTGCTTTCCGCGAAGAAGCCCGCCGCCGCCTGCAAATCGGTGTGGATACGCTGGCAAACGCCGTCAGCACCACGCTGGGACCCAAAGGGCGCAATGTCGCCATTGACAAGAAGTTCGGCGCGCCGACGGTCACCCACGACGGCGTGACGGTGGCGAAGGAAATCGAACTCGAAGACCCTTATGAAAACATGGGCGCGCAGCTTCTGAAGGAAGCCGCCACCAAGACCAACGACATCGCCGGCGACGGCACCACCACAGCGACGGTGCTGGCACAGGCAATCGTCAATGAAGGGCTGAAGAATGTTGCCGCAGGCGCGAACCCGATGATGCTCAAGCGCGGCATTCTGGCGGCAGCAGAAGTCGTCTCTAAGAACATTCTCGATCAGGCGACCCCGATCGAAACCAAGGACGAAATCGCCAACGTGGCGAGTGTGTCCGCGCAGGACACCGAAATCGGCAACCTGATTGCCGAAGTGATGGACAAGGTCGGCAAGGACGGCGTGGTCACGGTGGAAGAGTCGCGCGGTCTGGAATTTGAGACCGAGTATGTTGAGGGGATGCAGTTTGATCGCGGCTACATCAGCCCCTACTTCATCACCGCGCCGGACACGATGGAAGCTGTCGTCAACGACGCTTACCTGCTGATCTACGAAAAGAAGATCAGCGCCGCGCAGGACATCGTGCCGGTGCTGGAAAAACTGGTGCAGATCGGCAAGCGCGAACTGGTGATTATCGCCGAAGATGTGGACGGCGAAGCGCTGGCGACGCTGGTGCTCAACAAGCTGCGCGGCATGCTCAATGTGCTGGCAGTCAAGGCGCCGGGCTTTGGCGACCGCCGCAAGGCAATGCTGCGCGACATCGCCATCCTGACCGGCGGCACGGTTATCAGCGAAGAGACCGGGCGCAAGCTGGAAAGCGTCACCCTGCAGGACCTGGGGCGTGCGGCGAAGGTCGTCAGCAACAAGGACAACACCACGATTGTGGACGGTGCCGGTGAAGAAAGCGCCATCAAGGGGCGTATCGAAGAAATCCGCAAGGAAATCGAGATCAGCACCAGCGACTATGACAAGGAAAAATTGCAGGAACGGCTGGCGAAGCTGAGCGGCGGCGTGGCGGTGATCCGCGTCGGCGCGGCAACCGAAACCGAGCTGAAGGAAAAGAAGCACCGTGTCGAAGACGCCCTGAGCGCAACCCGCGCGGCAGTGGAAATGGGCATCGTGCCCGGCGGCGGTGTGGCACTGGTGAACGCGGTGGCAGCGCTGGAGAAGTTCACGCTGGACGGCGAAGATGAGAATATCGGCGTGAATATCGTCCGCAAGGCGCTGGAAACCCCGATGCGCAAGATCGCGGCGAACGCCGGATTGGATGGCGCAGTGGTGATCCAGGAAGTGCGCCGCGCGCAGAAGAGCAAGAAGAATCCGCGCATTGGTTACAATGTGATGACCAATGAATATGTGGATATGATTGACGCGGGCATTCCCGACCCGGCAAAGGTCACACGCGGCGCTGTGGAAAATGCGGCGAGCATCGCCAGCATGATCCTGACCACCGAAGCGCTGATCGCCGACATCAAGGAAGACGAGAAGCCGATGCCCAACCCCGGCGGGGGCGGCATGGACTTCTAGGCAATTGGCTGCATAGTACATCCAGCGAATTGCAATCGTTTCCGCAGGGGGGTTGGTCTGAGACCCTCCCCTGTGTTCAAGGGGCTGTCCCGGTAGGGGCTGCCCCTTTGCCATAGCAAAACGGTGTGGTGAGGGCTTGATAGTGCGCAACCTGTAGACCGCAGCAGCGCGCGGGAAGGCGGCGCGATCAATGAAAACCCCCTTGAAATGCGCCAGTCAGCCCTCGGCAGGCGTGCTGTCTCCAGAATTTCGCGGCGTCCTGTCGCCGCCAGCGCTGCCTTTCGACCCTTCCCCGTGCGGGCGCGAAACGCCGCTTCAGCCCCGGCGCGCTGACTGAATCGCCCCCGGATACCACGCTCCTGTGTAACTGCCTGCCCTTGGGTTTGCAGTAGTTGATACCCGCGCGCTTTATTTCATGCGGTGCCGTCTGAGACCCGCCCTACGGAAAACAATCCCGCGGGATTTCTAAAGAACTGCTATGATCTGTTTTTATCCCCTCTGTACGCAGTGGAAAAGGGTAACTTCTCAGCCCTGTTTTGAGCGTGAAACCCTCATCCCCCTACCCCTTAGCAGGGGTGAGGCTAAAAACCCGCGCCAGGCGCGTACACCCCGCCCGCCGTGCCACCCACGCTTTGCCAGCAAAATGTCAATTTGCGAACAAACGTTCCGGCTGCTACAATTGGCGGTAGTCTGACCACGGGGTATGCAGAAGGGGCTGCCGATCATGACCCTCTCAGGGACGGCGCTGTCGCAGGATGCTGTGCGCGGGCTGCTGATCGCCGCACAGGGGCTGCAAAACGACCCGCAGCCGCCCGCCAGCAAGGACGACGTGCGCGCGGTTATCCGCCAGATCAACATGCTGCAAATTGACAGCATCAGCGTGGTCGCCCGCGCGCCGTATTTTGTGCTGTGGAGTCGCCTGGGGGCATATGCCCCGCACTGGCTGGATGAACTGCTGGCAGAGGGCGCGCTGTTTGAGCATTTCGCCAACGCCAACTGCTTCGTGCCGCTTGAGGATTATCCTTACTTCCTTGCCGGCAGCCGTATCTTCGACTGGCGCAATCCGCGCAAATGGCTGGACGAACACCCCGAACTCACTACAAAAGTGCTGAACCATATCCGTATCAACGGCGAAACACGCCACACCGACTTTGAGCGGGCGGATGGGCAGAAAACCACCTGGGAGAATCCTAAAGCAGAGCAGACTGTGCTGGATTATCTCTGCTACGTTGGTGAACTCATGATTCGCAAACGCGATAACTTCCAGCGTGTTTATGACCTGCGCGAACGCATTTACCCTGCTGCCAACAGCCTGCCCGCTGTCACACGCGCAGAAGCGCACGACCAGTTCGTCCTGCATACGATTCGGGCGCTGGGCGTGGCAAAAGAGGACTGGATCGCCGATTATTACCGCCTCAAACAGGCGGATGCCAGCGCCGCCCTCAAACGCCTGCTGGCACAGGAGCGCGTGCTGACCGTCGCCGTCGAAGGCTGGGACGCACCGGGCTATCTTCATCCCGATAACCTCAGCCGCACCGAAGCCGCTGCAAACGGCAGCATCCCGCAGTCCAAAACGACGCTGCTTTCGCCCTTCGACCCGCTGGTGTGGCACGGCACGCGGCTGCTGGAACTGTTCGATTTCGACTTTCCCATTGAGTTTTATTTCCCCGCCAGCAAGCGCAAATACGGCTACTACAGTCTGCCGATTCTGCACAACAACGCGCTGGTCGGGCGGCTTGACCCGAAAGCGCACCGCAAGCAAGGCGTCTTTGAGATCAAAGCGCTGCACCTTGAACCCGGCATCGAGATGGATGACGCGCTTGCCGCGGCGCTGCGGCGGGTGCTGCGCGCCTGTGCCCGCTGGCACGCGACTCCGCAGATCGTGTTCAGCGATGCGGTGGACTATTTCCTTGCCGAGCAGCTTACGGACTGAGGTGCGGCGGCGCTGCCGTACTGCTGGCGACTGCCAATCCTTTTTGCTCTTGCCAGCCGTTTTGCGTTACCCTAAACTCAGGAATGCTGCTGCACCTGTGCTGAATGTGCGGCGGGTGTGCTGGCTGTTTCGCCTGCTGCTGGCGTCATGCCTGAAGAAAGATTGAACGTCGTTATGCCCGGAACCTTTATCGTCATGCCCACCTACAACGAGGCGGAAAATCTGCCGTTGATGATCGAGGCGTTGTTTGCGCTGCCCGTACAGCAGTTAGCCGTGCTGGTGGTGGACGACAATTCGCCGGATGGCACCGGCACAATTGCCGACAGGCTGGCAGAACAGTATCCTGGCAGGGTGTACGTGCTGCACAATGACCACAAGGGCGGTCTCGGTCCGGCGTATGTGCGCGGCATGAAGCAGGCGGTTGCGCTGGGCGCGGATTACGTGATGCAGATGGACGCCGATTTTAGCCACCAGCCGAAGTATGTGCCGCAGCTCATCGCCCGGCTGGAAGAAGGTTATGATGTCGTCGTCGGGTCGCGCTTCACGGCGGGCGGCAGCGTGGATGAGGACTGGCATCTGCACCGCAAGCTGCTGACCTATTTCGCCAACCGCGTCTATGTGCCGCTGATTCTGGGCATTCACATTTCCGAGGCAACCGGCGGCTTTCGCATCTGGCGGCGCGAGGCGCTGATCGGGCTGGATTTGGACCGGGTGCGCTCCAACGGCTACATTTTTCAGGTGGAAGTGACCTATCTGGCACAGAAGCTGGGCTA
>DAOTWP010000275.1:0-11779 GCA_034435675.1 Anaerolineae bacterium | reverse complement strand
ACCAGCAGCCGCACCTCCGGCGGCAGACGGCGGTCCCGCAGCAGCACGCCGCCGCCCAGCGCCACCGCTGCCAGCAGCCCCAGCGCCCCCGGCAGTGAACCACCGACGGCAGCGCCGCGCCACAAGCTGCTTTCATAGGTGGCAATCTGCCCGGCGAGATCATCCTGCCAGCCATCCACCTCGTAATACTGCGGCAGGGCGTAGAAAGTCTGCCGCCAGAAGCCGCCCAGCCGTGCGCCGAAATCGGCATAGCCGCCGAATGCTGCCGTTTGCCCTTCCAGCAGTGCCGCGCGCCGCTGCAAGACATCCTGTGCCCGCGACACAGGGTCGCCCCACCACGCCGGGTTGAGCGCGTAGAACACGGCGAGCGCCAGCGCGACCGCCAGCAGCAGCAAACCGGGCGGCGCAGGGCGCACCGGTGCAGTCGGCGGATCAGCGCGCTGCGTCTGCCGCCAGCGCTGCAAGAACAGCGCGCCCGCACAGATGCCAAAGACGGCAATCACGGCGAAGGCGCTGGTGTGTTTGCTTGCCACCGCCAGCCCTGCCGCCACCCCCAGCAGCGCCGCCGCCCACCACGCCCGGTAGCGCAGCAGCCACACGCCGGCTAGCAGCAGCAGCAGCCCGAAAAACAGCATGCCGCTTTCCATCATGGCACGCCGTCCGTTGAGCAGCAGCATGGGATTTAGCGCGTAATACAGGCTGGCAAGCACTGCCGCCGGGCGCCCACCCAGCGTTTGCCCCAGCGCGAACAGCGGCAGCACCCCCGCCGCCAGCAGCAGCGCCGATGCCCAGCGCGCCGTCAGCAGCAGATCAGGCGTGGGGGCGTACCCGGCGCGAAAGTTGTATTCGTAAGTGGTGTCCCACAGCCAGGGGTTGTTGATGTCGTTGATCGTGTAGCCGCGCAGGTGCGCGAACAGACCATACAGATACTTATTCACGGTGCCGTTGAGCAGGCGCAAATCCTGTTCGGCGGGATTGACAGGTGTGTCGCTGTACATGACCAGCGCCAGATCACGCTGCACGAACTGATAAAAGTAATCGCGGCTCATGTAAATCAGTGTGGATTCATCCCCGTGAAACGGCACCAGCGGCGTCCCGGCGAGGATGTATCCCGCCAGCAGGGCGCACCACAGGCTGGCGAACAGGCGCGGAGCAAATTTGCGGTAGTTTCTCATGCCTCTAGGAATCGCTGCGTGCTAAACCAGACAGGCGAGTCTAGCGGATGAACGCGGCGGGGGGAATAGCGGGTTGCGAAACATGCGTATGGGGCAGGGTTTACAAGTGCGCCTGCCCCACACACGGGCTGTGATTATTCGCTGACGGTGAATGCCGCGCTGGCAAGCACGCTGTAACCGTCGTCCAGCAGCAGGCGCACCTCGTAATCGCCCGGCGGCAGCATGTCCTCACCGACCAGGCTGGCGTCGAAGACCACTGAACCGTTTACACTCGCGCCGGTGTAGGCATACGCCCAGTAATTGTTGTACACGTCAGGATCGCCCGCTGCGTAGATGCCGACCCAGTCCCAGCGCATCGCGGGGGCGTTGTGCCAGCGCACGGTGATCGCTGCGCCGGGGGCATAAGCAGGTGCATCGGTTGTCACGGCAGGGACAGCGCCGCGCTCGACTACCCAGAACGGGCTGCGCGACAGTTCATTGTCCCCGGCATCAAACAGCACCGCATCATAACCGCCGGGGGTCAGCGCGCCGGTGCCAAACGTGACACTGCCGAAGAAGCTCGCTTCATAGGGTGGCAGCCACATCAGCGTGGCTGCGCTGCCGCCGCCCGCAGGTACAATGGCAATGCGGTCGCCGTCGAATTCGCCATTGGGCGCATGATAATGTACTACCACACGCTCGCCAGCTTCCACCCGGCGCGCAGCGGCAGCGACGAACACGGGCGGCACACCGGGGGTCAGTCGCAGGGTGGAAACCACGCCGCGATGGTCCGACGGGAAGGGCAGTACCCCGACGCCGACATCTGGTCCGCCGGTCTCGCCGACAATCTGGCTGTCCAGCACTTCCACAGCGCCCGCCGCGAAGACCAGATCAATCCGGTCAATCATCTCATCTTCCAGCAGGCGCGGATACGGATAGCCATACGTCCAGGTGTTGCCGGGGTTCGCCACCGGGTCAGGATGCACCGCGCGATAGGTATCCACAAAACCTGCTGCTTCGACGGCGAGCGACACGGGCCACGCCACTGGATACAGGCGCTGTGGGTTGGCGGCGGTGACTGCCGCGGTCCAGTCACGGTGTGACGGCGCATTGAAGTCGCCAGTCAGCAGCACGGGGATGCCCGCATCCAGGAGTTCGGGCACCCGCGCCAGCACCGGCTCAATCGCGGGCAGGCGGGTGTCGCGTTCCAACTGCAAGACCTCGTCCAGCGTGGCACCATCGCGCACGGCGTATGGTCCGTAGGGGTCAGACGGCAGATGCACGTTCATCAGCGCGACGACCTCGCCGGGGTTGATCTGCACAAAAATATACTGCCCATCAGCACCCGGCGGATCAATCAGCGGATAACGCGAGATAATCTGCATCCGTTCGCTGACATGCTGCCAGCCCAGCGCCTGTGCCAGACGGCGTGTATTCCCGGTTGCTTCCTGAAGCCCAACCACGTCCGCGCCTGCAAGCTGGATCGCTTCGACGACTTTGCCGAAGTCCACCAGTTCGCCGCCCACCCAGATGTTAAACGTCATCATGCGCAGTTCCGTCGGCGCAGTGCCGCCCTGCTGCGCCCCGGCAGGCAGCGCCAGCAGCGCCAGCAGCAGCAGCCCCAGCAGTACAGCAGATTTGTGAAGCATAAGTCTATTCAGAGTTGTCATCGAGTCGCCCCATTGTTTGGCTAGAATGCCCTGCCACAGAGTGTAGACAGCGACCTTTAATGAACAGGCAATCCTGCTTTAAGAATTCTGAGCAGTGGCACCAGAATCGTGCAAAAAGTACGCTAGAATAGGGGCAGCATCGTCCGCTAAGTCTGGATCGAGCCGTGCTGATGGCGAAAAAAAAGCAGGGGCAGCAAAAAAACTGGCAGCAAAAAAACCAGCGGCTGAAAGCTAACCACTCGTGGTCAGCGCCCAAAGGTTATAAGATTTTTGTGGCAGACCGCGGCGCGGTGAGCTTCAATATCCCCGAAGCGTGGTTCGTCGCCAAATTCGAGCCGCATCTCGAAATCCATGACGGGCAGCCGCCGGACGACAACGCGCGCATCTCGGTCACGTTCTGGCACCTGCCGCCCGGCGTGGACTGGAACGGGCTGCCGCTGGCAGAACTGCTCGAAAAATCCATGGCGCAGACGAGCCTGGAAATCCTGGCAAGCAGCGGCATTATCAGCGGCAGTCGCAGCGATCTCGAACTGGTCTGGATGCAGCACCGCTTTATCGACCCTGTCGAACCACGCGAGGCGATTACGCGCAGCCTGACCGCGCGCGGCTGGGATGTGCAGGTGCTGATTACGTTCGACTTCTGGGCAGACCGCGAAGCATTGAGTACGTCAGTCTGGGATGAGCTTGTGCGCTCGCTGCAACTGGGGCGCAATATTGACGACCCACTCAAGGGACCCGTGCTGCACTGAGCCGCTGCTGGCGCCGGGCTTGCGCTGACAGGCGTCATATGCGGCAGGCTGCGCGCAGGCAACGTTGTGCGCAGGCAGCGTTGTGCGCAGGCGTCCTGCTAGCGCGCCCCGCCAGCGGCTGTATAGCCAAGCGGCTGTATGCCCGATACAGCGGCGTCATGCAGTGCCTCAGATTTGTCACCTTTATTTGTGACAAATTTCACATTATACCCCCCTGCCTTATTGAAACCCATTACATCTGGCGCGGCACTCACGTTACGTATGTTACTCACAAGGGTTTTACTGAACCATTAGAATGTGTAAAAATCAACACAATAACTGCATATTGGCACATCTGTACAGAGTTCCTGGGGGGGATTGCGCCGTGCAAACATTGGACGTTGCCACGCGCGATATGATTCTGGATACACTCAAGCGCTATGCTGAAGACCGTTTGCCGCTTGAGTATCTCCTTGAGTTAGACCACAATGACGAGTTTCCTCATGACGTGCTGGCTGAACTGTATGACCCCAGCCAGCTTGGACTGCATCTACTGTTCATTCCCGAAGAATTTGACGGTCTCGGCGGCGGCGCGTATGACATTTATCGCGTCTCTGAGTTAATGGCGTCCATTGACCTGGGCATTGCGACCGGGGTCCTGGCGACGTTTCTGGGTACTGATCCGATTACCGTAGGCGGCACACCGGAACAGAAACAGTTCTGGATGAGCCGCATCGCCAACGAGTCGCTGCTGGTGGCATACGGCGCGACAGAACCGCAGGCAGGCAGCGATCTGGCAGCCTTATCCACCAAAGCCGTGCCCGTTGAGGAAGACGGCAGGGTCATCGGGTATAAGATCACCGGGCGTAAGCAGTGGATCAGCAACGGCGGCGTGGCGGACATCTACACTATTCTCGCGCTGGCACCGGGCGGACCGACCTGGTTCGTCGTTGAAAAGGACGCCCCTGGGTTCACCAAAGGCAAACGCGAAGACAAACACGGGATTCGCGCCAGCAATACTGCCGCCCTGTTTCTGGAAGACGTTTACGT
Source organism: Anaerolineae bacterium (assembly GCA_034435675.1). Lineage (GTDB taxonomy): Bacteria > Chloroflexota > Anaerolineae > Aggregatilineales > Phototrophicaceae > DAOTWP01. The sequence continues at coordinate 7,177 of DAOTWP010000275.1, read as the reverse complement.
GCCGTTCGAGAATATGATCGGTGGCGTTGAGGGGCAGGGGCTGGCGCAGGCACAGGCGGTCTTTGGTTACACCCGCCTGATGGTCGGCGCGTTTGGCATGGGCGCAGGCTGGGAGGCGCTGCGGCGCTCGATTCGCTATTCGCAGGAGCGCATTCAGGGTGGCGCGCCGCTGAGCGAGAAACAGGCGTACACGCACAAACTGATCGTCCCCAATGCCGCCCGGCTGGAAGCCGCCCGCAGCTACATTGAATGGGTAGCCGAACGGTTGGACAGCGGCGAAGAAGGACTGGCAACCGAAGGCGCTGTCGCCAAGTATCTGGCAACGGAAAGCGGCAACCGCGCTGCCGAAGACGCCATTCAGGCACACGGCGGTTACGGCTATACCAGAGAATATCTGGTCGAAAAAATAAAGCGTGATGTGCGCATTACCACCATCTACGAAGGCACATCGGAGATTATGGAATGGACCATCGCGCGGGATCGCTGGCAGCTGCACCTCAAGACCCGTGGCATGTATTACCTGGACTGGGCAGCAAGACTGGAAGCGCTGCACACCCGCCAGCCGCAGAACGGAGCGGACATTGCCGCGCTGACTATGCGCGTGCTGGCAGCGCTGCTGGAACGGGCGCGGGTTGACCGCCTGACACGCCACCAGCACATCCTGTTCCGGCTGGGCGAATGGATTGCCTATGCTGAAGCAGCGGCAGTTTTTGCTGAGCGCGTGGTAGATCAACCCACGACGGCAGTGCCGCTGGATGTTGCGCCGCGTCAGGTGCTCAGCCGCATTTTCGCCCGTGAAGCCGCCACAAAAATTGTTGACAGCATTGGCTGGATCATTGCCGCAGGGGGAGATGATCCACAGGTGGTCGCGCAGCTTCCGGCGCTGCTGCGCACTCAGCAGGGGCTAATCGCTGATATGGATGCTGCCGCCGACAGCCTCAATCAAGCATTTGCGAGAGGGTAGAGTTATGGACAACACAACGGCTGACCGCGCAATCGCGGTCGTCGGGCTGGGCTGCATCCTGCCGGACGCGCCCAGTGTAGCACAATTCTGGCAAAATATTCTTGGCAAGCGTTACAGCATCAAACCGGTTCCGGCAAACCGCTGGAACGCTGCCGCTTATTACGACTCCGATCCTGCCGCGCCGGACAAGACCTACAGCACTCTCGGCGGCTGGGTCGAAGACTTCCAGTTCGATTGGAAGCGCTTTACGATTCCGCCGCGTGTCGCCAGTGCGATGGATCAGGGGCAGCAGTGGGCACTGACGATCGCTGCCGATGCACTGGCGGATTACGGTTATCCGCAGCGCCCGCTGAACACCGAACGCACCGCTGTGATTATGGGTACGGCGATGGGCGGCGAGCTGCATTACCAGACGTTCCTGCGGCTGTCTTTTCCCGAATATGCCCAGGCGCTCGGCTCTGTGGAGGAGTACCAGCAGCTTCCGGCGGATGTACGCGAACGCATCGAACGGCGCTGGCACGAAATCGTCTCCAGCGATCTGCCGCCCATCACCGAAGACTCCATGCCCGGCGAACTGCCTAACATCGTCAGCGGGCGGATCGCCAACGTCCTCAATTTGCAGGGTCCCAATTTCATCACCGACGCCGCCTGCGCCGCCAGCTTTGCCGCCGTACAGGCAGCGATTGAACTGCTCACCGAGCATCAGGTGGACGCTGTGCTGACCGGCGGTGTGGATCGCAATATGGGCGTGAGTACGTTCGTCAAGTTCTGCAAAATCGGCGCGCTCAGCGCCACCGGCAGCCGTCCCTTTGGCGATGGCGCGGATGGTTTTGTAATGGGCGAAGGCGCGGCTGCCTTCCTGCTCAAACGGCTGGAAGATGCCGAACGCAGCGGGGACAAAATTTACGCCGTCATTCGCGGTATCGGTGGTTCCAGCGACGGCAAAGGCAAGGGCATCACCGCGCCGAATCCGTCCGGGCAGCGGCTGGCGGTGCGCCGCGCGTGGGAAAACGCCGGGCTGGACCCCATGACTGCCACACTGGTCGAGGCGCACGGCACCAGCACCCGCGTGGGTGATGTGGTCGAAGTCGAAAGCCTAACCAACACCTACGGCAGCGCCGGACGCGGCAGCATCGCGCTGGGGTCGGTCAAAAGCAATATCGGACACCTGAAAGCCGGGGCGGGCGCAGCCGGGCTGCTCAAGACTGTGCTGGCGCTGCATCATCAGGTCATCCCCCCAACCCTGAATGCTGAGCGCCCCAACCCGAATATTGACTTCAGCAAGTCGCCGTTTTACCTCAATCACGAGGCGCGCGAATGGCGTAAAGGGAACGGTACACCGCGCCGCGCCGGTGTCAGCGCCTACGGCTTTGGTGGCACCAACTTCCATCTGGTGCTGGAAGAACATATCCCCGGCATGCTGAAACCGGAAAAGCGCACCTTCAGCGCGTCCGTGCCCGCCTCTGCCCCCGGTTTTGTGCCCGCGCCCGCCACTGGCGTGCCGACGGTGTCCGGCAGTCAGCCTCCGGCGTCTGTGCTGGATCACACGGCGCTGCGGACCACACAGCCCGTGCGCGGCATTCTGGCGCTGGGGGCAAGTACCCCGCTGGAACTGAAAGACCGGCTGGCGGAAGTGGTGCAGCGTGTGGAAACCGGCTGGCTGCCGCCGCTGGCGCTGCCTAACCCGCGTGACCTGCGCGCCCGCGAACGGCTGGTGATTGACTTTGGCAGCCATGAAGAACTGCTCGCCCGGCTGCATATCGCCCAGAAGGCAATCGGCTTCGACAGTGTGCAGGCGTGGAAACCTTTCCAGGGGCAGGGTGTGTTCCGGGGCAGCGGCGGCAAACCGGGCAAACTCGCCTTCCTGTTCCCCGGTCAGGGCAGCCAGTATATCAACATGGGACGCGAACTCGCCGCGCTTTCGCCGGAAGTGCGCCAGGTAATCGAAGAAGCTGACGGCGTGATGACGCCCATTCTGGGCAAACCGCTGTCCGCGTTCATCTTTGTGGATGGCGACACCAGCGATGCTGAGGTCGCGTTGATGCAAACGGCAATTACCCAGCCCGCCATGCTGACGCTGGACATGGCGATCTACCGGATGCTGCAAGCATATGGCTTTGCGCCGGACGCTGTGATGGGGCATTCGCTGGGCGAATATGCGGCGCTGATTGCGGCGGGCATCATGCCTTTCGCGCATGCGCTGGAAGCCGCCGCCGCGCGCGGCAGCGAGATGAGCAAGGTCAGCGTGGGCGACAACGGCTGGATGGCAGCCGTCCTCGCGCCGTATGATGTGGTCGAGGCGACGCTGAAAGAAGTGGACGGTTATGTCGTCCCGGCGAACATTAACAGCAGCAGCCAGTGTGTGATCGGCGGGGCAAGCGCCGCTGTGGAGCAGGCGCTGCAATTGTTTGCCGAGCGCGGCTACAAGGCGATGCAGCTCCCGGTGAGCCATGCTTTCCACACGCGCATCGTCGCCCCGGCAAGCGAGCCGCTGCGCCGCGTGCTGGACCGGCTGCATATTGCGCCACCGCGTATCCCGCTGGTCGCCAATGTCACCGGTGATTTTTACCCGACCAGCGTTGAGGCGATTAAAGACATGCTGCAATTGCAGATTGCCTCCCCGGTGCAGTGGGTGCGCGGGCTGCAAACGCTGTACGCCGACGGTGTGCGCACGTTTGTCGAGGTGGGTCCCAAACGCGCACTGCGCGGCTTTGTGGACGATGTGTTCAGCGGACAGTCCGATGTCGTTTCGCTGATGACCAACCATCCCAAGAACGGTGAATTGCAGTCCTTCAATCAGGCGTTGTGCGGTTTGTACGCTGCCGGTTATTACGTCGAAGAACGCCCGGCACAGCAGCCCATTGCGCCACAGTCCACCACTTTGTCACAGCCTGCCGCCATTCCCGCCGCGATGCAGACGCCTGCTGCGATGCAGACGCCCCCGCAGAGCGCTGCATGGCAGGTTCCACAACCCGAAGATGTTCCTGAACTGAATGAGGTGTCGGACATGACACAATTCTTACAGATATTGCAGCAGGCGCTGGCGCAGCAGCCGGCACAGCAGGCGCGGGTGTATGATCGCAACGACGTGCCGCTTGGCTCGGTGGTCATCACGGGCACGGGCTTGGGGCTGCCCGGCGCTGAAAAAGCCATCATGGATCCCGAAAATGCCTGGCGCATTCTCAACGGTGAACAGTTCATTGACCTGATCCCCGAACGTTTTCGCCGCAAGATGCTGTCCAAGCGCGTGACACGGCTGGTCAAATCCGAAGACGGCAACAACCGCTTTGAGACGATTACCGACCCGGACGAAGTGATCCGGCTGGCGGGGCGTCCCGGCAAATTCAACCTTCAGGATGAATATGGCGTGCCGGAAAAGCTGATCGAGGCGCTGGACATCACCACGCAGTTGGCGATCGCTGCCGGGCTGGATGCCCTGCGCGAAGCCGGTATCCCGCTGGTGCTGACCTACCGCGCCACGACCACCGGCAAATATCTGCCGGATCGCTGGATGCTGCCCGAAGCGCTGCGCGACGAAACCGGCGTGATTTTTGCCAGCGCCTTCCCCGGTGGTGATCGCTTTGCCGACGAGTTTGAACGCTATTTCACCTATCAGAATCGCCTGGACCAGCTCAACACGCTGGAACGGCTGCGCCAGTACAGCACCGATACACAGACACTCTACGAAATCGAGCGTATGGCAGCGCAAATCCGTGAGCAGTTGGAGCGCGAACCGTATGAATTTGACCGCCGCTTCATCTTCCGCGTGCTGGCAATGGGGCACAGCCAGTTTGCCGAATATGTCGGCGCGCGCGGTCCCAATACGCATGTCAACGCCGCCTGTGCCAGCACCACACAGGGCATTGCGCTGGCAGAGGACTGGATTCGCAGTGGGCGCTGCCGCCGCGTGATTGTCCTGGGCGCGGATAATGTCACCAGCGATCACCTGATGGACTGGATCGGCGCGGGCTTTGTCGCCACAGGCGCTGCCGCCACCGATGACCGTATCGAAGAAGCAGCGCTGCCGTTTGATCGCCGCCGGCATGGGACGATCCTGGGCATGGGCGCGTGCGCGCTGGTGGTCGAAAGCGAAGACACCGCCCGCGAACGTGGTTATCGCGGCATTGTGGAAGTGCTCAGCACCGAAACGCGCAACAGTGCCTATCACGGCACGCGGCTGGATGTTGACCATATCACGCTGGTGATGAATGATCTTGTCACGGCAGCGGAACGGCGCTTTGGGCTGCATCGCCAGGCGATGGCGCCGCAGATGGTCTTTATGTCGCACGAAACCTTTACCCCGGCGCGCGGCGGCAGCGCGGCAGCAGAAGTCGTCGCCCTGCGGCACAACTTTGGCGAGGCGGCAAAGGAGATTATCGTCGCCAATACCAAAGGTTTCACCGGGCATCCGATGGGGGTTGGCATTGAGGACGTTATTGCGCTGAAAATTCTGGAATACGGCATCGTGCCGCCCGTGCCCAACTACAAGGAAGTGGATCACGATCTGGGCACGCTCAATCTGAGCCGGGGCGGACGCTATCCGGTGCAGTACGCGCTGCATCTGTCTGCCGGGTTCGGTTCGCAGATTGCGATGGCGCTGATCGCCCGTATCCCCGGCGCGCTGGATCGCATTGACAACAAGCCGCTGTACCAACGCTGGCTGGACGATGTCAGCGGGTATGACCGCGCGGAACTGGAAATCGAAAAGCGTGTCCTGCGCATCAAGGCGGTGGGTGTCCCCAACCGTGCGCCTGCGCCGAATCGCTGGCAGTACGGCACAGGTCCCGGACTGCGTGCCACGCTGTCCGGCGGGGGTGTGGTTGTTTCCGCACAGCCTGCGCCGATGCCGCAGCCCAGACCCGTACCCGTGCAGACCGTGCCAGTGGTCGTCCCGACGCCCGCGCCCGCAGCGCCGCCGCCCCCGGTGACTGTGCCTGCTGCCGCAGAAGTGCCGGTCATCCGCGAGTATTTCCCAGAGCAGGTCACGTCTAACGGCAAGTTCGCGCCGGTGTCTGTCGATGGTGTTGGCGGTGGCGCGTTTGAAGCGGCTGTGCCCGCAGCAGTTGACCCGGTAGTGCAGAAGGTGCTGACGATTGTCGCTGACCAGACGGGCTATCCGTCCGACATGCTGGAACTCGACCTCGATATGGAGGCTGACCTGGGCATTGATACGGTGAAGCAGGCGGAAACTTTCGCCGCCATCCGTGCAGAATTCGACATTCCGCGCCGCGATGACCTGAGGCTGCGCGATTATCCCACACTGGGGCGCGTGATCGAGTTTGTACGCGAGATGCGCCCTGATCTGGCAGCGATTGCGCCCGCAAGCGCCCCTGTCAGCGTGCCCGCCGCCGCAGGTGTTGACCCGGTAGTGCAGCAGGTGCTGGCGATTGTCGCCGAACAGACCGGCTACCCGGCGGACATGCTGGAACTTGACCTCGACATGGAGGCAGACCTGGGCATCGACACAGTCAAGCAGGCGGAAACCTTCGCCGCCATCCGCAAGGAATTTGACATTCCGCGCCGCGATGACCTGAAGCTGCGCGATTACCCCACGCTGGGGCGCGTGATCGAGTTCGTGCGCGAGATGCGTCCTGATCTGGCGGCGGTGGCTGCGCCTGTTGCGGCATACGCGGCAGCGTTCTCCATGCCTGCCGCACCCGCTGTCCCCACTGGTATGCCTGCTGGTATGCCCAGTGATGACCCGGTGACACAGAAGGTGCTCGAAATCGTTTCGGCGCAGACCGGCTATCCGGCAGATATGCTGGAACTCGACCTCGACATGGAGGCTGATCTGGGCATCGACACGGTGAAACAGGCGGAGACCTTCGCCGCAATCCGCAAAGAGTTCGACATTCCGCGCCGCGATGACCTGAAACTGCGCGATTACCCCTCGCTGGGGCGCGTGATCGAGTTCGTGCGCGAAATGCGCCCTGATCTGGCGGTGTACGGCACAACAGGCAGCAGCCTGGCAGCATCCGCACAGGGTGGCGGCGCGGCAGGTGGTGCAGACGTGGTGTTCGATGACCCGGTGGTGCAAAAGGTGCTGGAAATCGTCTCGGCGCAGACTGGCTACCCGGCGGACATGCTGGAGTTTGATCTCGACATGGAGGCTGATCTGGGCATCGACACGGTGAAGCAGGCGGAAACCTTCGCCGCGATCCGTAAAGAGTTCGACATTCCGCGCCGCGATGACCTGAAACTGCGCGATTACCC
>DAOTWP010000274.1:0-40648 GCA_034435675.1 Anaerolineae bacterium | reverse complement strand
CGATCTTGCCGACGCTTCGCCGCTGTGTCATCCAAAAGAGAAAAGCACGCCCCGCTACTTTTCAGTTGCTGGAACATGCTTTTGCTTAACTTGATGCCTATGGGCGACCTGTCCAGTCACCCTTTTAAAAACCAATCCTCAATGCCTTTTACCCGCCCCGCAATGCTGGCGGTGTGCGTCTTTGCCGTTTACTTCAGGCTGCGCGGGTCGAAAGCGTCGCGCAGACCATCACCGATGAAGTTGATTGCCAGCACTGTAGCGACGATAAACAAGCCCGGCACTGCCCAGATCCACCACAGCGCCTCAATGCGCGTCTGTGCCTCTGCCAGAATATTGCCCCATGTCGCGGTGGGGGGGCGCACGCCAAAACCGAGGAAGCTCAGGTAGGCTTCGCTGATAATCGCCTGCCCAATGCCCAGCGTTGCCGACACCACAATCGGCGCGATCAGGTTGGGCAGCAGATGGCGGAAGATGATGCCGCGATTGCGCACGCCCAGCGCGCGTGCCGCGACGATAAATTCCTGTTCCTTCAGCGACAGCACCTGCGCGCGCACAATGCGCGAAAGCTGCATCCAGCTCGTCAAGCCGATCAGCAGCACGATAATCACCACCGTACTGCTCAGTTCACGTCCCAGAATCGTCGTTGTGGTCACCTGCTGCGACAGCACGGACGACAGCACCAGCAGCAGGATCAGGATCGGGATGGACAGCATCGCCTCGGTAATGCGGCTGAGCACTGCATCCACCCACCCGCCGAAGTAGCCGCCAATCAGCCCAACCAGGGTGCCAACGCTGATCGAAATCGTGACCGCAATCACGCCAATTGCCAGCGAGATCTGCCCGCCGTAGATGATGCGCACGAGAATATTGCGCCCCACACCATCTGTGCCGAAGGGATTGCCCAGCGTGGGGGGGACATGCGTGGCTTCGCGGATGCTGGCAGCCACTGCCGCAGGCAGCAGCAGGTCTTCGGGCAGGCGTTCTGCGCCTGAGGGATAGGCGATATACGGAGCGCGTTCCTTGTTGCCGGTGTTGGTGCGGTTGCCTTCTGCCTCGCTGAAAAATATCGCGCCTACCGTGACAAACAGCAAAATGAAGGTGAACAGGAACAGCCCGAACACCGCCATACGATGTTTGCGATAGCGCCGGAAAGCAATGCCCCAGATGCTGCGCGCTTCAACCGTCTGCTCTTTGCGCAGCCCAACCACACCGCCGCCGATCACTGGCTCCTGGTTAAGGGTTATATCTGCCATGAGTTTTTAAATGTCCCCGTTAAGCTGCTGCGCGAACCCGATCAATACTTGCTGTGCAGGGGCGGCTCCTGTGCTGGCGAATTGCTGAAAAACGACCATAGCCCATTGCCCTAATTGTAGCGAATGCGGGGATCAACCCACGCATAAACCAGATCCGCCAGAATCTGGAAGATGACCACCGCAAACGCAGTCATCAACGTGAAAATTTGCAGCACGGGCGGATCAAGTGTGCGCAGGCTCTGAATAAACAGCGTACCCATGCCGGGCCACTGGAAGATGCTTTCAGTCACCACCGCGCCTGCCAGAAAGATGGGAATATCCAGCGCGATCAGCGCAATCAAAGGCAGCGCCGCATTCTTGAACGTGTGCAGGAAGGTGATGCGACGTTCGTTCAAGCCCTTGGCGCGGGCGGTGCGCACATAATCGGAGTTGATCACTTCGAGCATGCTGGCGCGCACAAACCGGGCGTAAGCGGCAATCTGAATTGCCGACAGGGCGATCACTGGCAGCACAAGGCGCGGCAGCACCTCATCAATCGAACAATCGCCGCCTGCCTCACACATGCCGAACGGTGGCAGATGTGGCAAGCCTAATCGGTCGGGAATCACGGCGAAGAACAGCACCAGCAGCAGCGCCACCAGAAAGATGGGCATTGAAAAGGTCAAAAATGACAGGCTGGTAATGACATTGTCCCAGACCGAATACTGCCGCAGCGCCGCAAAGACGCCAATGCTGACCCCCGTGGTGATGGTCACCGCCAGCGCCGTAAAGCCCAGAATCAGCGTATTGGGCAGGTAATTGCCGATGACCTCATCCACCGGGCGGCGAAAACGAATCGACTGCCCCAGATCGCCGCGCAGAATGCCCGCGCGCTGACCATAGGTTTCCGGTTCGCCGTCAAAATCGAGATCGCGCTGATACCAGTCATCACCCAGATACCAGTGGACAAATTGCAGCGGCAGCGGATCGTCCAGCCCCAGGCTGCGACGGAAAAATGCCCGGTCTTCTTCACTGATCGCCGGGTCAATCGCCAGATAGGCGAACGGGTCGCCTGCCAGCTTGATAATCACAAAAATAAGGACGTTCACCAGGATAAGCAGGGGAATTGCCTGGAGAATGCGCCGAACTAGATAACGCCCCATAAGATTTGTCCTGAAAAGAATCGCTTGCTCATCAGTTTTTGTCACAGTAGCATAGGGGCGAGAGTCACCCCGCCCCTACGGTTACAGCCCTTTACACAGGCAGCGTCCCCGACTTGAGAACGCTGCCCATCTGCTGCTGTTTTGCCCTCAGGCGCAATTACATGCCCGGGGTCCAGTTTTCAATCTGGTTCAGCCAGTTGCTGTCCAGGCTGCCTGCATTCGCTGCCACCGATGCCGGATCAACGGCAGTGGAGTCCGCGGCGAACCAGGTCACGCGCGTGCGCAGCCCGTGCCAGAAGTAGCCTTCGTGGAACAGCTGGACGGACTCTGCCCACAGGGCATCGCGTTCCGGACCAGGGAAGGTCACGGCGAGCTGTGCCTGCAGTTCGTCATAGCGTTCGTTGCAGAACTGCCAGCCGTTGAAGCCGTCCGGGTTTTCTGCCGACGGAATGCCCGCGCAGGTGTAGCTGTCGGTGTCAATCGGGCGGAAGGCGTTGGCGCTGTTGGCAAAGATCGCCAGATCGAACTGGAAGGTGGTCAGGGTGCCACGATCCGTGAACGACGCGAACAGAGTGGTCGCCGGGATAATCTGGATTTCGGTGCCGATGCCAACTGCCGCCAGGTCTTCCTGGATGACGAGCTGGTAGTTGTTGCGCAGCGTGTTTTCGGTGGTCACAAGGCGCAAACCGGCGAGTTCAACCCCGTCCTTGTCCACTGTGCCATCGCCGTTGGTGTCGGTCCAGCCAGCTTGCGCCAGCAGTTCGACTGCCATATCGGGGTCATATTCAATGTAGGGCAGGTCGGCAGGAATGAATGCCTGCGGATACCAGGTCAACGGCACGGGCACGCCCGGACCAACCAGGTCTTCCACATAACGCTCACGATCCATCGCGTAGGCGATTGCCTGACGGACGAGCGGGTCTTGCAGGGCATCACCGCCGCGCGCCGGGTCGTTGCCTTCTGCGCCGCTGCGAATCCACAGCGCGTCTGCGTAAACCGACGGCACGTTGAAGGTTTCGACGCCTTCAATTGCCGCGTAGGTCGGCTGCAGGTTGTCGCTCCAGTTGAAGGTCACATCAACTTCGCCAACGGACAGCGCGTTGACCATCTGCTCGCTGTTGGTGACGAAGCGCACGATGACGCGGTCATAGGAGGGAGCCGTGCCCTGCCAGTTGGGGTTGCGCTCGAAGGTCACGTCCTGACCAATATTCCACTGCACCAGATTGTACGGACCATAGCTCACGACGGTTGCGCCGCCCGTGAAGTAAGGCGCATCTTCCAGCTTGCCGCCATTTTCCAGCATCGGTCCAAAGACGTGTCCGGGGTAGCGGCATTTCGGGCGTTCGTTAATCGCGGTCAGGTAGTCCGGGAACGCGCCGTTGTAGGTGATCACAAACGTCTGGGCATCCACGATTTCGAAGGATTTGACCACATCAGGATACTGCCCACGACCCACGCTGTCGGACGTGGTGCGGTCAGACCAGATGCGATGGTTGACTTCGCAGTCTGCGGTGGTGATGGGCGTGCCATCCGACCAGAGCAGCCCTTCCTTGAGGGTGACGGTCACAACAGTGTCGCCAGCTTCGTTGAGCACCGCGCCGCCATTTTCAAAGGTCGGGATTTCGTCAACCATTATCGGGAAGATTTCACGGTCAACATTCCAGTCCCACAGGTCACGCGCATAGATGCTTTCCAGCACGCCACCGAAGGTCAGGTTGTTGAGGGGCCAAAGGTTGGGCGGTTCCTGCTCGAAAGCAACCACCAGCACCGACTCCTGCGCGCTCACTGCCCCGACGCCGATTACGGTCGCCAGAAGCAGCAGGAGCAGCATGACGCGAGAAAATTTCTTCATGTAAGCCTCCTGAGGTTATTTAATACGTGTTGCTGCGGCGTTCAGTCTTGCGTTTGTCCCCACGCGCACAGCGAACTTGAAGCAAAGAACTGGTAGCAAGTATTCTTGCTACGTGGGATGAGAGCATAACATAAACTCTCACGGCATACAAGCAGTCGGCTTTTGTGAATAGTATCCCATTCGGGCGTGGAGGTTCCGCTAAATCTTCACGCTCAAAATGGGCAGTGGCAGCGCGGTTTGTACGTCTTTTAACAAACTGACCCCCCTGTAGCTGTACAGGCTGTATAAACAGCAGCGCATTGAACCCGCAGGAAGGCGTACTTATTAAGCCTGAACTCATCAAACCTTAATGTCAGGCGCGAGAAAAAAGCCCAAATTATCGCGATTACCTGTTAGCCTTTGGCTAATTGCCAAATACCAGCCACCAGCCGCCGTTTTGGTTGGTCAGCGCCAGCATCCGCGCATACAATCTACACACAACAGCGAAAGGATTGCCGCATGTCCGATATGCATCTGCGTGAACAGCTTGTCAATCAGCTCACCCAGCGCCAGGCTCACATGATCTTTCAGGATGCCGTGCGCGGTTTTCCGGCGGCACATTACAACACGCGCCCCGCCGGGGTGGACTACAGCTTCTGGCATTTGCTGGAACACCTGCGCATCTGCCAGTGGGATATTCTCGATTACATTCGCAATCCACAGTACCAGCACATGGAATGGCCCGGCGACTACTGGCTCCCGCGCGATGCTGTGACTGACGCCGCGGGCTGGCAGCAAACACTAGACCGCTTCCTGGCAGACCTGAACGCACTGGTCGCACTGGTCAACGACCCGCGCACCGATCTCTACACGCCGATTCCGCACGGCTACGACGGGCACACCATTTTGCGCGAAATCCTGATTGTCGCCCAGCACAACAGCTACCATATCGGCGAATTCGCTATTCTGCGGCAGGTCGCCGGGTTGTGGTAGCGCACCTTTCCCTGTATCACCGCCCGGTCTGCACCGGGTAAAGCCAATCCACCGCGATAGAGGGTAGGGCGTAGTCTGCCGGGGCGGGCACCTGCCAGCGCGGGGCAGGCAGAACGTCTATGCCCAGCGTATCACCCGTGCGCAGTTGGCTTGCTGCCCACGCATCACCGTCATAGGGCAGTTCTGCCGGAACAGCAGGCAGCGAAGCATTAAACACCTGCTCCACCAGCAGCGCCCCGCTGGTTTGCGGCAGACTGTTCAGTGTCGTGGCAAGCTGTGGCATGGCGAACAGTGCCGGGGTCAACCGCAGCGGGCGCGGCAGCAGCGGCAGCAGCGCGGACGGCGTTTGCAGGCTGTCCAGCGCTGGCACGGCTGGCTGTGCCAGTCCGTCTGGCGAACGCTGCCACCAGCCCGCGCCGTCATAGAGCCGTACCTGCCACATGGGCTGCTGGCGGGCAGCCAGCGCGCTGTCCAGCAAATCGCCCGACGCGGGCATACCGGCGGGCAGCCACAGCGGGTCGCCCCACAGCAGCGGATCAAACGTTAGCAGGTCGGGCGCTGTCGTGGCGGATTGCCCCGGCGCGTTGGGCTGTGGCAGGCTCAGCACTCCGCCGTGCGCCTGCACTTGCGCGCCGCTCAGGTTGTACTGCTGCGGCAGCCAGCGTGCCAGGCTGATCTGTTCGCCTAGCCGTCCGCGCAGCGCTGCGCCCGGCATGTTCAGGTCGCCCAGCAGCGGCGCGGGCTGTCCAATGGGTGTCGGCGCATAGCGCGCCAGCACGGCGCTCGCTGTCAGGCTGTCGCTGTACGTGCTGTGCTGCTGTGCCTGCTGCAAACGACGTAAACCTGTCCACGCGTCGGCAGTCTGTGCCGCCAGCGGGGGCGGTGCTGTTTCTGCGTTGTAGAACCCACCGCTGGCATCCACCCCGGCGGCACGCTGCGCCATCTGCCGCACTTCGGGCAGGTAGGCGCGTCCGTCCTGCAAGTAGACCCCGGCAGCCGCATCGAGCAGTCGTCCATCCGCCAGCGGCTGCAAGCCTACCGACGCGGGTGGCGCGAACAGTGTCAGGCAGCCGGTTGCAGCCGTGTTGAACAGGGGCGGCTCAAGGTAGATATACCGTCCTGCCGGATCGTACAGATCCAGCGGCGCAGTGCTTGCGCCATCGCTGCTGCCCAGCAGGCTGCGCTCATTGGCGAACAGGTACGCCGCGCTGTCAGCGCCCACTGCCAGCAGTGGCAGCGTACCGGGAAGCTGCCCGTAAACCATCGTCCCGTCGCCATCGCTGAACAACGCTGTCTGGCTGCTGCCGTCGTAGACCAGCACAGTGTCATTGACAGCAATGACGCGGTTGTAGACATCATATGTGTACTCGCGGGTGCTGCCGCCACTTTCCACGCGGATCAGGCGGTTGGCGGCGTCATAGCTGTAGGTGGCGCAGGTTTCCAGCGCCTGCCCGTTGGCATCCACACGCTCCACCTGTGCCAGATTGCCGCCCGCGTAGCGGTAAGCGAAGAATAGTTCCTGCCGCTGTGGACGGTTGTCCTGCGCCAGCGCTTTGCTCGCCAGCGCTGTGCCGACCCCGACCAGCACCAGCAGCGCCAACCCGCCGCGCACAAACGCCCGCCGGGTGAGCGCCCGCCGGCGGCGCAGCAGCCACAACCCCACTGGCAGCGCCGCGCCTGCCAGCAGCACACCGCCCGCCTGTGCGCTGCTGGTCGGCTGTGTGAAGCTCACACGGCGTCCGGCAAGCTGGCTGGGGTCGCTGCTGTAGCTGTAGCGCACATCTGCCAGGCTGCCATCGGCATACTGCACACTGTCCTGCACCAGCCGCCCGAAGCTGTCATACGTCGCGGTGGAGGCGTAGAGCAGGGCGCTGCTGCTGCCGCTGTAATTCAAGCCTACTCGCGTGGTCAGCAGACGTCCCCCAGCGTCGTAGTTGTGTACCAGCGCATAACCCCCGGCGCTCTGCCCGCTGAACAGGAAAAACTCCGGAAAACCGAGATAGAACTCGCGTTTCGGCTGTCCTGCGGCATCACGCTGCGGGATGTAATCCACTGCCGCCACATCGTTCAATTCAAATCTCTGTTGCTGGATGTCCCCTAGCGTATTGGTATACACACTGAGACTAGTGATCGTTCCCGTGCCGTCGAAAGCATCTGCACAGTTTTCCGGCGGGGTGGTCTGCGCACCCGCATACTGGGCGCACACGGTCAGGGCGTTGCCATCCGCAAACGGCGCAGCCTGCACACGTACTGCCGCCGTGTCGTATTCAATCGCCGTCAGCACCTGATTCGCGCCCACGCGGTAGGTGACGGTTGCGCCGGTCTTGTCGTCGCGCACAAAATAACCGCCACCATCTGCCGGTCCATACGTCAGGCTGCGCCCGTCCACGCTGATACTTGTCTCACGGCTGTAATCCACGCCATCAAGCCCGCCTGCCAGCCGGTTCAGCGTGTGGTACGACAGGTCGTAATCCAGCCCGCCGCCGTTCACCGCCGCCAGCAGCGTCAGCGCATCGGCACTGTAGACCAGTTCCGCGCTGCCCGCAGCGCCTGTCCAGCCGGTGAGCAGCCCTGCGCCGCCCGCCGCGTAATCGAAACGCAGCGTATCCCCGCCGGGGAAGCGCTGTTCGGTCAGCCGCCCCAGCCGGTCATAGCCGCTGTACTGCACCAGCACACGCTCCGGGCGTTCTGCCGCGCACTGCTCGTAAGTGCTGATCGACTGTGCGGTAGTGCCGATTTCCAGCGGAAGCTGGCAGATGCCGGTCAGCCCGTTGTAGGCGTTATAGCCCAGCAGCAGGCGGATGCCAGTGGGGCTGACCAGTTCCTGCAAACGGTTGAGCGCGTCATAGCGGTAGGTGAACGTCGCGCCGTTCTTGTCCTGATAGGTGACCAGATTGCCCGCGCTGTCATAGGTGAACGTCTGGATGTTCTGTTCGCTGTCAATGGCGCGGATAATCTGCCCGCTGTCGTTGTAGACGAAGCGTTCCTCGCTGTGCCAGACCAGCGGCGGATCGTTCGCCGGGGCGCTTTGCAGCATCGCGCAGGGGTCGGTCATGTCTTCCAGGTCGCGCGGGTCTTCCGGCAGGGCATAATCGCCCGCTTCCATGCACACGGCGCGTTCAATGCTGGTCAGCAGCCCGCTGCCGGTGTAGCTGTAGACCACGCGCACGCCCGGCACTGCCTGCACAATGCGCGGCAGGGTGGGCGGATTGTCAATGCCGGGGAGCAGCAGACGAAGCTGCTGGCTGCCGTCGGGGAAGCTGAGGCGCTGCGCGGTGCTGCTGCCGCGTGTGGCGGTCAGGTACTCGACCTGCTGGCGTCCATCGTCCGTCAGGCGATACAGCGGGTCAATCGCCAGCGTCACCACAGCCGCCCCGGCAAACCCGGTGCTTTCCAGCGTTAGCGCCCCCCCCCCGCGAGATAGTGCCCAGGCGCGTTCGCCGCCCGCATCAATGCTCTGCACCCGCCCGAAGGGGTCATACCCCAGGCGCAGCGCATAACCCGCCGGGTTGGTGACCAGCGCGGGACTGCCGCCGGGCAGCAGCAGCATCTGCCAGTTCCAGCCGGGGGTCTGGCTTTCGCTGATGCGAACCTCCTGTGGACCAGCATAGGTCAGGGTGATGTTCTGCTGTTCTGTCCCGCGCGCGTCGAGCACGCGCTGGCTGGTCAGGCTGCCGCCCGTATCATAGCGCCACTCCGTTTGCTGCCCGGCGGCGTCGGTCACGGCGTAAAGCTGCCCCAGCGCATCCCAGCGGTAGACGGTTTCGCGCTGCAAGGCGTCAATATAGGTCAGCGTCTGGCGCTGGTCGTCCCAGATAAAGCGTTCCTGCCCGCCTGCCGGGGTGCTGACGCCGGTCACGCGCTGCGAGTCTGCCGGATCGTCATAGCTGTAGCGGGTGGTCGCGCCGTTGGGCGCAATCACGCTGGTCAGCCTGCCCGCCGCGTCGTACACATAGGTCGTGATCTCTCCTGTGTTCAGGTTCTGCTCTACCGTGACCTGCCCGGCGCGGTTGTAGCTGTAGGCAAAGCCGCGCTCCAGCCCATCCTCAATGCGCAGCAGGCGGTCGCCGCTGTCAAATGTGAATGTATAGCTTGCCTCTGGCACTGGCTCTCCAGCGCTGAGCGTAGTCACATCCACCGCCTTCAGCCGCCCCAGCGTGTCATAAGTGTAATCGCGCTGGAGGTCGAGTTCGGGATCCTGATAGCGCCGCACCTGCCCCAGGGTGTCCAGCCAGAGTGTGCGTTCCAGTGTGTCCGCCTCACTGCTGGCGGTCACAGTCACACGCCACAGATCGCTGTCCGGGGTGTAGCGGATGCTGCGCACGCCGTAGGCATCCTGCACACCCAGCAGCCGCCCGAAGGCGTCGTAAGTCACGCTGGCGGCGAAGTCGGCGCTGGCGCAGCCAAACGGCGTGCTCTGGTTGGGCAGTGAACGGCGGGTCTGCTGTGTGCCATTTGCCAGCGCACAGGTGACAAGCTGCGTGGTCTGTGCAACGCCGCCGACCTGCTGTGTCAGCATGGCGGGGCGTCCGAAGGTGTCATAGGTCACTGCCAGCGCCGGGTCAATCTCGGTAGAGCCGCCGGTCATCGGGCTGGTCAGGTTAAAGGTCACCCCGGCGGGCAGCGCGGGCGGGGAGCTTGCCTGTGTGTAGGTCGCCGCCTGAACACCTGCCGAGTCGGCTTCCACTGCGCGCAGGTTGACATTGTCCGCGCCGATGAAAACCTCCCATTCGAGCGTCAGCGCCGGGCGCTCTGCGCTGGCGGGCGTGCTGCGCTGCACACCGATGAGCTGCCACTGGGTGTTGAAGCGGTAGACAGTGGTGGCGCTCAGGGCGTCCT
Source organism: Anaerolineae bacterium (assembly GCA_034435675.1). Taxonomy (GTDB): domain Bacteria; phylum Chloroflexota; class Anaerolineae; order Aggregatilineales; family Phototrophicaceae; genus DAOTWP01. Next base: position 30,590 of record DAOTWP010000274.1, on the reverse strand, counting down.
GTACGTAGTCGCGCTGGATGATTTGCAGCCCGTTTGCCGCACCGTTGTATGCGCTGTAGTCGTAGCGCGTGCGGCTGCCACTGCTGCCCTGCGTCTCACGGATGCGCCCCAGCGCGTCGTAGGTATAGGTCTGCGCCTGTCCGTCCGGCGTCAGTCGGGTGACGCTGAAGCCGCGTATCACCGTATCGCCGCTGTCGCCAGGCAGGGCAGGCAGCGCGGTTACGGCGTCGTTGTAGCGGTACAGCGTGTTGAACGGCGTTTCGCTGCCATCTGCTTCAAGCAGCCAGTGTCGTTCAATGCACACACGCCCCAGCACGTCATACTCGTAGCTGCTGCGCCGCAGATAGTCCGCGCCTTTGCTGTCAGCAGTCACGCGCGTTTCCAGCAGCCAGCCGCGCGCGTCGAAGCGCTGCTCGGTGAACACGCCCAGCGTATCGACACTCTCCACGGTTAGCGCTGCGCCGGGCAGGTCGTCGCCTGTGGTCGGGTCGCAGTCGTGCGCGCCGGTGCTGTCCGGCGCAGCGTAAGCATAGCCAAACGTGAAACCCAGCTCCGGCGTATCTACGCTGAGCAGGCGTCCCAAGCCGTCATAGCGATAGCTGGTGGTGTAGCCGCTGTCGTCGGGGCTGTCCAGCCCGTAGCGCGTGACGCCCGTCACCAGCCCGACAGCATTATAGGTAAATTCAAAGCGCTCCCTGCCATCGTCCGCGCTTTGCAGCCAGCCCTGTTCATCCCATGTGAACGCTGTTGCCGCGCCATAGCGATCCTGCCGGGTGGCGGGCAGTCCCCGCGCATCAAAGCCGCTGAACTGCATCTGCGTACTATCAGGGAATCCCACCGCGCTGATCTGCCCACTTTCAGTGTAGCTCAAGCCCAGGTCGGGGAATCCGCTGTTGTCCACGCCGCTGAACTGCCCGCTGCGGCTGTAGAGCAGTGTGGTTGTGTTGCGCCCCCCGCCGCCGCCCGGAATGACTCGCTGGTTGAACCCGGTCAGCAGCCCGTTTTGCCAGGTGTACTGCGCAGGCAGTGCCATCACATCCCCGCCTGCGACATCGCTCAACGGTGTGCTTTCGCCCAGCAGCGTGAATGTGCCCTCCGCCGCGCGCAGATTGCCGCCCGCGAGGCTGTAGCGGTATGTGCGTTGTATGCCCGCCCCGTCCGCAGGTATGCCGTAAAGCGGGTAATCGGTCACGGTGACGGTGCGTTCACTGCCGCTGACACTCGCGCCCAGTGTGCGCCAGGGGGTCAGCGTCTCCGACAAAGCGTCTGGCGTTGTGCCCACAGGCAGAATAAACGCGGCACGCACGGCGGCGCTGTCTTGTTCGTAATCGTAAACCATCGTCTGCGCGATGGGCGCGTGCGGATCATCGTGCCAGATCAGCCGCAGCAGATCGTCGTAGGCGTAGCGCGCCGGGGCGCCATAAGCGGGTTCTACCGTGCTGAGCAGGTAGACCGTGCCGCCCTCCGGTGTGCTGCGCTGGTCATAGCTGTAGCGCGTGGCGAAGCAGTTGTCCTGCACGCGGCAGTCCAGCGCGATAGCGTCCAGTGCGGCGGGATCCAGCGCGGCATTCGCCAGCGCGGCATCCAGGGCAGGGACATCCACGCCGGTCAGGTCGCGCAGCACCGCGAATGCCACATGCCCGTGTGGATGATAGTAGAGTTCCAGGCGGCGCAGCGCGGTTGTGCCTGCTGTGTCGGTCAGGTAGACCGGTGCGCCCGCCAGATCGCCGGGTCCGTTCAGCGCTGTGCGCGGGTAGGTCACGCTGACCACGCGGCTCAGCGCGGGATAGCCGTAGCTTGTCAGCCGTCCGGCGCGGTCAAATGTCATCGTCAAGCCGTCCGGCTGTGTCAGCGTCCATGCCCCGCGCAGGTTGGGGCGGTACAGCGTCCATCCCGGCAGCGTGATCGCCGTCAGGGTGTCGCTGCCGTCTGCCGCCGGGGTGCTGCTGGCGAATGTATGCCGTGACCCGCTGAACGTTTCCAGCGTGACAATGCCGCGCGGCGCCCAGCTCAGGTTCAGCCCGGTGCGGTAGAAATAGGGCGTTTGCCAATCTACCGGGCGACTGCTGCTGGCGCTGTCAAACGGCAAATTGAAATCCAGCAGGGCGTTGCTCGTCCAGCCCAATCCAAAGGGTCCATCCACACGATAATCATGACTGTTGTAACTGCGCACCAGCGCCAGATCGAGCAGATAGCCCGCCGCGCTGTGATCGGTGACGCCATACCACAGGTTGCCGTTGGCGGGGTTGATTGCGCCGTTGGACGCGCACTGCGCCTGTGGCAGCAGCGTGTTCACCGCCGCGCAGTCGCCACCGCGATTGTTCAGCGCCCGCGCGAAATGCCCCGCTTCGGAGGGCAGGGCGGCGGGGTTGTAAGCCGGTTCCCCTGCCGGGGTAATCAGTTCCAGATAGGCATCGCTGGCGGGCAGCAGCAGGCGTTGTTCGCCGGGAACCGTGCCCTGCGGCTTGTAGATAATCCGGATCACGTCGTCGAATGCTTCAAAACGCGACAGGTTGACCCCGCTGCGTGTGGTCGCCGTGCGCGGCGCATCAAGGAACACCAGCGTTAGCTGCCGCGCTTCCGGCGTGCCGGTCAGCGTGAGCGCCTTCAGGTTGAGCCAATCCAGCGTAATGCTGATGTCATCCTCCAGCGCCAGCGTCCAGTAGGGGCGGCTGCTGGTGGCATCCGGTTCGCGCCGCAGCAGCGTGAACAGTGTGGACTGTGCCTGTACCTGGCGGATGTCCGGGTCTTTCACCCCGGTTTCGCCGTCATAGGGTACGGTCAAAAAGAGGTTAAACACGCCGCCCGTAAGCGACATTTCGCCATAGCCGCCGCTGGTGGGCAGGTCGGCACGGGTCATGCATACGCTGTGCTGTGCGGCGCTAGCGTCTGCCAGCAGCGCGTTGAGTTCAATCGTGTACGCTTCACACAGGTCATTGGTCGGTTCGCCAAAACGCAGGCTGCGCCCTTCTGCCGGTGTCTGAGCGATAAATGTCGTGCCATCGCGGAACAGAATGCCAGTGCAGTTGTTGAGCAGCCATACCCCGGCAACCTGCGCCCAGTCTGCCGCGATGCTTGTGCCGCTGGCATCGCGGAAGTTTTGCAGCGTGCTCAGGTCGAGCGAGTCCTGATAGGCGTAATTCTGCACGAACAGCAGCCGCCCCTGCGCGGCATCGCGCACGGCAAGGTCGCCGCCCAGCAGCGTCAGCGCGGTGATATCGCCCGCTGTGCGCACATCCGGCACAGCGCCGTTGCGCCCAAAAAACACCTGTGTGCGGTTCTGTGTGCCCACGCCGGTAACCGCGCCGGGATGCGCCAGCACCACCGCAGGCAGCGCCAGCCGTTCAATGCCGCCATTCAATCCCCGTTCGCCGCCGAAGTCGCGCCCCATGCTGTTGTCCGGGATTGGCGTCAGTGCCAGCGGCGCAGACGGATACCCCGCCCGCAGGCTGTAGCCGCTGCCCTGCCCGCTGATCTGCCGCCGCCGCACGACGAGCGTATAGCTGCCGTCCTGCTCCAGCAGATAGTTGAGACTCAGCCCGGCGGTGAGCTGCTGGTAGCCTGTCGTGCCGCTGTTTTGCGCGGACAGCAGTTCCATGCCGCGAAACAACGCCACTTCCAGCGCAGCGCTGTCATCCACAGCCGGAAATTCGATGCTGATCGATGTGTCCTGCGGGTTGTTGAACGTATCGCGCGGCAGCAGCACGGCGAACGACCAGAAATCGGCATAGGTGTCACCGTCCAATTGGCTCTGCTGCGTGCTGCCGGATGCCAGCACCCCGCCGCCCAGCGCCAGCTCATAGGGTGTGCTGCCGCCGTTCTGCATCAGCAGGCGCACATCCTCGCAGACTGCGCCGGGGTCGTTTGCCTGTGCCGCGCCGGGATGCACCTCCAGCGCCAGCCAGAGTACGGCGCTCGCGCTCATCACGAATATCATCATCATCAGCCGCAGGGTGTGTCTGTTCATGCTGTCCTCGTGGTCTGCTATGCCGTCTGCCGGGTGTCTGCTGAATCCTGCTAACCGCTGCTGCGCACGCGCACGAAGCCCTGAAGTTCCGTATATGCCGGGAACACTGTCGGCGGCAGCGCGACACTGGTGCTGTCCGGCGAGTCTTCGCACACTTCGTACAGCGGGTCTGCCAGGTCAAGCAGTTCCAGCGCATCGCGGTATTCCGGGCTGCTGCTGTTCGCATCCAGAAAATCGTACAGGTGGATGAACAAGGCGCAGTTAAAGCTGCTGCGGCTGCTTGCCACCAACTGCACATCGGCAAACCATGCGTCATAACCGGCATACTGTGGGTAGGGTGTCGGCGTTGGGGTTGCCAGCGCTGCCTCGGTCTGCCGTGCTGCTGTCGTCGCCAGCGCAAAGGCACGCTGCGTACTCGCCAGATCAACTGTTGGGGTTGCGGTTGCGCTTGCCGTCGCGCTCGCCGTTGCAGTGGCGGTTGGCGTTGGTGTTGCCGTCGCCGTCGCGGTACTGGTCGCGGTGCTGGTGGGTGTGCTGGTGGCGGTTGCAGTGGGCGTACTGGATGGCGTTGCCGTCATGGTTGGCGTGGCAGTGGGTGTGCTGGTCACGGTTACAGTTGTGGTTGGTGTCGTCGTCACGGTTGCGGTTGGCGTTTGCGTGCTGGGCAGCGTTACCGTAGCAGTCGCTGTTGTGGTCACTGCTGGGGGGGCGGTTGCAGTCGCATCCTGCGCGGCAGGTTCTGCTGTGGCAGATGCCGCCAGTGTGGGCGCTGCTGCGGGATCTGCTGTGTTCACGGGTGTGCCCAGTGTCGCCATGAGAATTTCCGTCAGGCTCAGTGTGGGGCTGGGGCTGGCATCCGGGGTCAACTGCGCGCCGCCCTCTGTACCATCATCACTGCCGGACAGCACCAGCACGCTCAGCACGACACCGATCAGCACAACGCCCGCGCCCAGCACCAGCCGGTTCTGCGCCAACTGCATCCAGACAGGCAGGGGTGCTGCACCTTCCTGCGCGGTTTGCGGCGAAGTGCGCGAGTCTGCTGCGGGCATGCCGCTGCCTGCCTGTGAACCGGTGCGAGAGCCTGTGCGCGATCCGGTCGCTTTGGAGCCTGTGCGCGACCCTGTCGCACGTGCCAGCGACCCTGCCAGCATGCCGCCAATGCCGCTGCTCGGTTGTTTGGTGATCAGCACATCCTCGCGCACAATCTCGCTCAGGCGCTGGCAGAACTGTGCGGCGCTTTGCAGCGGGGGATGCGCGTTGGGCACATCCACGACGCCTTCAGACGGCGAAAAGCCCTTCAGGTGGGTCAGCGCGTCAATGAACACCGCGTCCAGTTCTTGCAGCGCTGTTGGCTGAAGCCTGCTCCGCAGCACATCCGAAGGCGCAGTTTTCCAGGTCAGCCTGTCGGGGGCGAAGTCGGTCATTTCCCCGCGCACATCGGCAAAATCGCGGTCACGGCGATAATCAAACGTGCTGGAACCGGTCAGAAATTCAAACGCTGTCAGCACAAAGGCGTACAGGTCGTCGGATGCCTGCGCGGGGCGGTGATAACGGGCGGGCGGAATATGCGTAATCGTGCCGATGCGTTCGCCGTACTGCTGCCCGCCATAGGTGGTCAGGTTAGGATCGTACTGCCGCCAGCGGTCTTCTTCGCGCTGGCGAATAAAGCGCGCCACACCCAGATCAATCAGGTAAGCATCGCCAGAGCGGTTGACGAGGATATTGGACGGCTTGATGTCGCGGTGGATCACGCCTTCGCGGTGCATAAAGTCCAGCGCCCGCGCTGCACTGGCGAGTATCTGAATGCGCTGGACAAGGTTGAACGGCTCTGCGCCTTCGTCGGTCAGGACCCGGTCAATCTTTTCCAAACCATAACAGTCGTTGTAAAAGCGCATGGCGAACCAGTAGTCGCTGAGCTTTTCGTCCAGCAGCCCATCGCTCGTGTATTGCAGCCCATCATCGCGGTATTCCACCAGATGGTCGGAGCGTTTTTGCCCCAGATCAGGGCGGTTGAGCCACTTGAGAATCTCGATCTCGCGGACGAAATAACGCCGGTTCTTGTCGTTTTCCTGCTGCGAAAAGCGCACCCCATCGCGCGCAATCGGCGAGAGCAGCTTGAGCGCACGCGGCGCATTGTCGTGCTGCTCGTCAAGCGCGTGCCAGACTTCGCCAAAGCTGCCGCGCCCCAGACGTTCTTTCAGCCGCCAGCGTCCGAAGATCAGCGCCTGTTCGCTGTAGTAGAACTGTGGTCCGTTCACCCCTGCTCAATCCTCTCCGCGCTCGGTGCGATGACCCGTTTTCCGGCATGCTGATTTGTGCCGGTCTGCGCGTGATCGCCGGATCAGGTTTCGAGTATCACGCGCACATTCAACCCTGGAAATGTCAGCCGCGTGCCGTTGTTCAGCGGGATCATCTCGCCTTCTTCATAGAGCCGCCCGCTGACCGTGACCCCGTTGGGATGCAGCACTCTCAAATAATACCGCCCATCGCGCACAATTACCCGTGCATGTCGCCGCGAAATATTGATCAGTGCTTCACCCTCGGCATATGGGCGCAGGTCAAAGTACAGGCTGTTATCGTGGGTGCTGGTCAGCGCGTCCTTGCTCACGCCGACTTCCTGATCGCGCCGCAGGGGAATTTGCGCCAGGCTGCCATCCCGCCGTTCGACCTGAAACCAGCCTTTGGACAGATTCTGGCGCACCAGCTTGAGCGCTCGTTCGCCCACTGCCAGGCGCAGCAGGTCGAGATCCAGCGGCAGCGGCAGCATTTCGGTCTGGGTTTCGGTCAGGTCGATGCTGCCCGCGAAATAGAGATCGTAGGATTCATCGGGGTTCAGGCTGGCGAATGCCCGCGAGTTGAGAATCGCGCTGACGAGATATTTCAGGGGGCGGTCACGCGGCAGCCAGAAGCGCAGGCGTTCATCTTCAAAATGAATAACCACCTCCTGATGCTGGCTGTATTCGTCCGGCTGGATGCTGCTGGTAGTGTTCGTGTTCATCGCGCACGCTCCTCAGGTACCATGCAGAATTGGACGACTTCGGCGTCTTCGCCTTCCGTATAGACCAATCCGCGCCCGGCAGGGTTAAAGTTGATCCGCTGGCGTTTGAAGTCTTTCATGTTGGGCACATTCAGCACCGTGTCTGCGGTCGCCGCGCTGGTGACGCAGATGAACGCCCCGGTCCTGAGGTCATCCAGCACGGGCATGGTGCTTTTGTTGAACGGCAGCGGACCGCGCAGCGACTGGTAGGTGTAGCTGACGGCAAAGTGCATCTGTACCTCGTTCGCCTTGCGCACCCAGTCCTGCTCAAACCCGGCGGCGACCTGTGCCATGGTCGTCGGCGCAGCGCCTTTGGATGAGCGTTTGAAGTTGTCGGTTTCTAGCGTGACGATCTCGTGGATATCGTCAATCAGGGTCAGTACGCGGTAAGGCGGCAGGGTTGTGCCGCTGCTGCGCTGTTCATATTCCTGCCGCAGGATATCCAGTGCCTGCGCTAAGCCTTCTTTGCCGGAAAACAGCCGGTTTTCGATCACGCCGGGCAAATGCGCCAGCGCACCTAAACGACTGCGCGTGCCGGGCGCAATAAGCAGCAGTCGCAGCGAGTCACCGTAGAGTGCGCTGGCATAATGCGCCAGGGTTTGCAGTACGGTGGTGCTGCCGCTGCCGCGCTGCCCGATGGCGAAAACGTGCCCCTGCTGCGCGCTGAGGTCAATCACAAATGGCTTAAGATCGCTGAAAGACTGCCCCAGCGGCAGGCTGAACGGGCGCTGTTCGCGGCGGATGGTGCTGGCGGCAGCCTGCATCAGCGCCTGGTCGCTGTTCAACGCCTCTTCCAGTTCGCCGATATGGTGTGGCAGCCTGTCGCTGAACTTTGCGGCGGGGTGCTGCTGCATGGCGCTTTCCATCGCAGCATTGAGCGTTTCGATGCTGCTGCGCAGGCTGTCCGGGCTGGCACCGTCGCCAAACTGCCCCACTTGCATGTGCAGCGGCGGCGACCCGCGCCACATGGCACGCCCGGCGGGCGCTTCCGGGCTGAGGTATGGCGGACGCCCGCCCACGACCATCTGCATCGCGTCATCCTCGTTCATGCGGAAGGCGATGCGGTACTGAATCGAGCGCGACCACGCGGTCGGGATTTCGCTGTAGCCGTTCCCCGCTGTTGCTACCAGGATCATGCCCAGATTGATGCCGTCCTGGGCAATGCCGCGCAGCACGTCCATCTGCGGCGGCGGCACATCGCCAAACAGATCCAGGAATTCGCGTGTGTTGTCAATGACGACCAGGATCACCGGCAGCACGTCCTGATAGCGCTTTTCGGCAATGGCACGCTGGTTGTGCTGGTAGACATCGTCCAGCGGCACGCCGTTAATGCTGTCCAGCGCCCAGCGGCGGTAGTATTCTTCCTCCAGATAGCGCAGCAGGCGGCGGAGCTGCTGTTCCTGATTCGGCGTCAGGTTGTTGCCGACATGCGGCAGACGCAGGGTTTTGAGCGCATTGTTGACGCCGAAGTCAATGATGTGGACATGCAGTTCCCACGGGGCATGGTGCTGCGCCAGCCCGGTGATGATCGAGCGCAGCAGCGTGGTTTTGCCTGTGCTGGGCGCGCCGTAAATCACCAGATGCGAACGCGCCTGCGGGTTATCCAGCGGAATTTGCAGGATGTCCTGCCGGCGGTTGGTGGGGTCGTCCAGCAAGCCCAGCAGCATTTTCATACCCTGACGTTCGCGTTCCGGCAGGCGCAGTTCCAGCGGATCACGTTCCCACAGCTCAGGCGTCCACTGCCACTGGTAGCTGTCGGCGCTGTTTTCGTCAGGCAGCGGGATTTCAGCGGTGGCGGTTTCGCTTTCTGCGGGGGGCAGCAGGCGCTGGCGTCGTTCGCGGGCAGCCGCGGTGCGCTGCTGCATTTCCGGCGCGTCGTCTGTGCGTTCGCCCCGGCGGATGATCTCGCTCAGGCGCTCGTCCTCGCGGCGTGCCAGCAGCGTATCCAGCGCGATTTCAGCGGGCAGGGGCTGCTGCCACAACTGGCGCAGCGGCTGGAAGTCCTGTAAGCCGTCGGCATAGCTGGCGATATACTCAATCAGCCGTTCGACCACCGTGCCGCCGCCGCGCTCGCCGGGCTGTTCTTCCTGCTGCTGCGGCTGGCTGGCGCGTTCGTCGCCGCTGTCGCCCGTGCCGATTTCCTGCTGCGGCGGGGTGAAACGGTAGCGCCGTTCGGGTTCATAGCTGTGTTCCTGCCGCGTCCAGAAAATATCGAAGCCGCCGTCATCGGCAGTCTGAATCTGGAAACGTGCCTCGCGCCGGGGGTTATATTCCTCGCCCATGTAACCGGACTGGAACAGCAGCGGCGGGTTGCTGCCTGCTTTGAGATAGCTGCGTCCCGGAATATCGTTGGGCAGGTACATCGCGTCAGACTGCCCGATCATGTCGCGGCTGTCTGCCACCGAGCGCACCCGCAGGCAGACCGCGGACTGCGAATTGGCGCGCACTTCTTCGCTGACCGACCCGGCAGGGCGCTGCGTGGCGAGGATCAGATGCACGCCCAGACTGCGCCCCACACGGGCAACGCGCGACATCTCCGGCATGAAGTCCGGCAGTTCCTGCTTGAGTTCGGCAAATTCATCAATGATGATCACCAGATGCGGCACCGGCTCCATCGTTTCCGGCAGGGTTTGCAGCACCTCCGCTGGCAGCGATGGGTCGCGCGCTTCGCGGCGCAGGTACTGTACGAACAGCTTGTGATAATCAATGATGTCCTTGATCTTCTTCTCTTTGATGCTGGCAAACACCCGCTGGCGATACTGCACTTCGACTTTCACGGCAGTCAGCGCGCGGATTGCTTCTTCTGGCGACAGGTTGGAGACAACGCCGACGGTGTGCGGCAGGCGCTTGAACTGCACGAACGAACTGCCGCCCTTGTAGTCGATCAGGAAGAACGCCAGAAAATAGGGATGATGTTCCACCGCCAGCGCGCTGACCAGCGTTTGCAGGTATTCGCTCTTGCCAGAGCCAGTCGTCCCGGCGACCAGCCCGTGCGGACCGTCCACGCCTTCCAGCAGGTGGAACAACTGCGGCTTGTCGCGTTCACGCATGCCAATCGGCACTGCCAGCGGGAATTTGCCTTTGATAAATTCCTCGCGTTTGTAGTCGAACCAGCGGTTGCCCAGGTTCAGCCCCTGAAACGACGAAATGCCGTACATATCCAGAAAGCCGACGCGGTTGGGCACATCGCTGGCAGACCCCAATGTGCGCAGGCGCACACTGCTCAGACGCAGGGCGAAGTCCTTCGCTTCGCCTAAATCGCACTGATCCACCTGTGTCGGGCTGCTGCCGTCTTCGGTAATCTCCCACCATGACGGGTCCGACGGACTGATGCCGGGCAGATGCTCCTCTTTATCGCGGCGGCGCAGGCGGCTGCGTTCTTCGATTTCTTCCAGCGTCAGCGGGCGCGGGGCACTTTCGGGGTTGTCGTCCTTCAGGTCCCAGCCGGCAGGCGGAATGCGTTTGCCGCCCGGTCCGGTTTCGGCATACCAGAACTCGGTGTTTTTCAGGTCCAGCCGGATCACCGCCGAGCATTCGTTGCGCACCTGCTGCACGCTCTCATCGCAGAAGATGACCGACACATTGAGTTCCTGCGGGCGGTTGAGCACGCTGGAGAAGAACGGATGCTGAATCACTTCGGGTGTATAGTCGTCCAGCACGATCACCAGATGCTGCCCGGCAATTTGCGCGGCTTCGCCATCTTCTTCCGTTTTCGCCCGTTCAACCTGATCACGGCGGCGGTTTAACTGTTTGAGCAGCCGTTCCAGAAATTCATTGACGACTTTAGGGTTGGAATCGCGCAGGATCAAATCGCCACTCTGGCGGCTGCCGTCGAGGTCGGCGTTGCAGTGTGGCAGCCAGCGTGCCCAGGACCAGCGCTGGTGGTCACGCTCTTTGTCCTTTGGCGCGATGATGTACAGCGCGACTTCGTTGGGCGCGTGGTGCGTGACCAGATGCATTAGCATGGCGCGCAGCAGTCCCAGGCGCTTATCTCTGCCTACTACGCTGACCACGCCGCGTTCGCGCAGGTTGACCAGCACCGGCACATCGCGCAGCCACTCGTAGCGCTTGCCAATGCGGATCGCCTCGTACAGATAGCGGTCCGTCTGGTGCGGCGGCAGGGCAAAGTCGAGCGGGTTGGGGTAGTCCACCTGCGTGTAGGATGGCATCATGCCGGTGCCGATGCGCAGACAGAGGAAATCCTCGTCAGCGGGGCGGCGTTCCCACAGACGCGGGTCGGGGTAGGTCAGTCTGCCGCCGTGACGCAGCGGCAGGCGTTCCTTCAGTTCGGGCACGGGCGGGTTGAGGCGGTGCAGCACACTGCGCTGGTCGGCATAGCTGCGTTCCAGACTCAGCTCAATCTGCCGCAGGCGCTGCTCATAATTCTGCGCGGTTTTGCGCGCCTTGCGTTCTGCGCGTTCCTTACGCACTGTCTCGGCATAGTTGGTGATGCGCTGCCCCAGAAAGACGGTCAGCACAATCGTGGCGATAGGACCGACCACGCGCACCAGCACAATCACCAGCGCCGACGTGCCGCGATCCGGGTTCCAACTGAGCATTGCCACCGCGTACATCAGCGTGGGCAGCATGGTCATAATCAATGGAATGAAGCGCACCCAGCCGGGGGTGTCGTCAATCGCATCTTCCAGTTCCGGCGGACCGGGAATCTCCACTTCGGTTGTGGCGACGCCCGGCTGAATACGCGGCGGGCGGTTAAACAGGTTGGCGTCATCGTCTACGCCTGTGCCGCTGCCGGGAAGATCGGTGTCTGTCGGGTTTATATTGCGCACTGCTTCAACCATGTTATCTGCCTTCCGCTGTACTGCCGGGCGTCAAGCCTTGCAGTCTGTCGAGATCGTTGAAATCCACCATGCGAATACGCCATCTGCCATCGCGTCCAAAGCCCAGTTCATCACCCAGCCGCATGGGTACAGTGCGTTTGCGGGCGTCGTAATCCGGCGATTCGGTCAGCGGGTAGTTGTTGTACATGATGCCCTCCACCGTCTTCTTTTCGGCGATGAAATAGGGGCGTGCCCCCTGCACCACCACGCGCCCCATCAGCAGGCTGACCTCGGACGTGGGCAGCCCGATGTCCGGTGATTTGACCAGCAGCGAAGACTGCACCCTGCGCCCGATAGTGATGAATCTGCCCGTGGACTGCGCCATCGGCAGCGAACCGCCCTTGCCGGTGATCAGCCTGCCGTTGGGATCCAGCACCGCCAGCGCCATATCGCCGACAACGTTGGTCTTCTCGTAACCCTGCGAGGCGAGCACGCGCTGGCGCAGGTTGTTGACCGCCACGCGCGAAACGCCATACGTGGCGCCAACCCCAATAACGACCACCAGCAGAATCAGCCAGATGGAAACACTATCGTCGTAAACCACGCTGACACTACGTGACCAGCGGTACAGCGGGAAGCCGTCCGCATCGTTGAGCGTCACGCGCAGTGCCCCGGCGAACGGTTCGCGGTTCGCGCCGCTGTAGAAGGCGCTCTGCAAGTCCAGTGTGACCGGCGTCACCGCGCCATCCACCGGCGTGAATTCGCCCAGCGAACGCGGGCTGCCGCCGCCCTGGGGCAGGAACTCAACGACAATCTGCGCCACGCCGCTGAAGTTGTCGATGTCCAGCGTGCGGCTGCCGCGCAGCGTGTCGTTGTCGCCAACGCCGGTGGGGGACAGGCGGTTGTTTTCGTCCACCAGCCGCAGGTTATAACGCTGTTCGCCAACCTGTTCCGCGCCAACATTGGCGGTAACCAGCAGCACATATGCGCCGGGGGCGAGTTGTGTCGGGTCGAGCAGGCTGGCACCCGCCGCAGAGGGCGGCAGCGGCGCGAAATTCTGCCCGCCGTCGCTGCTCAGGAAGAAGCCGTAACTGAGCGGGGCGCTGCCGGGCGGCACAGGGCTGAGCGCGGCGCTCAGGTTCAGCGGGCGGGTGACTTCAGGGAACGCCAGCAGGTCGAGTGTTTCGGTGCCGGCTGCCGCCGCCACTGCCAGCGTATAGGTGCGTTCTGCTTCGAGTGTCAGCGGGCGTTCGCCGCGTGCCAGCAGCACCGTGCCACTGGCGTCGTATACATCTACCGCAATGCTGACCGGGCGCGGCTGCTGGTCCGTGCCGGAGAAATAGAGCGCCTGCACATCCAGCGGGATCAACGCCGTACCGCTGGCGTCCACCTGCTGCCGGGCGATTTCCTGCCGCACATTGTCCTCAACGACGCTGAACACGGCAAAGCTGGCGCCGGGCAGCCCGGCTGTGCTAACGGAGAGCCGCACTTCTCCTGCGACAAAGCTGTTTTCACGTGGGGTCGGCTCTACCTGAATCAGTGCCAGCGGTGCATAGAAGTTAATCTCGGTGATTGGCGCAGCGGCGATGATTTGCAGCCCGTTCTCGCTCTGGCGCAGCACGCCAGCCGCCAGCCGGTAGACGCCGGGCGAACGGGCGGACATATCCAGCGTGACGCTGACCATCTGCGCCGTGCTGAGTTCGCTGAGTACCTCGATGTTCGTGCCGTTCTCAGTCTGCTGCACAAAGAAGATCGCCAGCCGGTCATCCATCGCGCTCAGCAGTGCCGTGCTGACATTCGCCGTCAGTGTCAGCGGCACAGCGGCGGGCTGGCGCAGCACCGGCGCGCCCTGTGCGCCCGGCACGCCGTCCAGTGTGACGGCATAGGCGGGTGTGCGCAGCACCGTGAGCGGCTGTTCGCGCGTCCAGCGTGCCAGCAGCACCTCGCCCTGTTCGGTGCTGCCCAGCAGATCAACGCGCAGGCTCACCGCCCCTTCGGTCTGCTCAGCGCTGGTAAATGCCACGCTGTCCAGATCAATCACAATCGGCACGCCAACCGGCTGGCGCGACACCTCGCGCCCATCCATATAAACCACAATCGCGCTGGCGCCGTCGTAACCTGCTGTCGAAACCTGCACTTGCAGTTCGCCGGAAGCCACATCGCCGCGCACACCGCCCAGCGTGACGCTGTCCAGACGGCGGAACAATGTGACCGTAATGGGATCGCTGAGCGCCATCACGGTGCCGCGCCGCAGCACCGCCGCCGCGAAGGTATGCACGCCGGGGGGCAGGTTGAGCGCGGCAGTGTCCACGCTGAACTGGTAGGTGCGTTCATCCAGCGCAGTCGGGGTCAATGCCAGCGCGCTGATGCGCAGTTCACCGGTGTTCACCAGCCGCACCAGCACCAGCTCGTCCTCCAGATCAGTCAGCAGCGGCTCGCCCAACTGCACCGTGAGCGTGTAAACGCCGCTCAGTTCCGTGCTGCTGCCGCCCGCCGCATCGCGGAAACCGCTGACCGCCGGGGCATAACTGGGCGTTGCCAGCACTCGCAGCGGTTGGCTGCTCCAGCGTGCCAGCAGCACACCGTCCGCGCTGCGCACATCCGCCAGCAGCACCACGCCATCCAGCACACGCTCGGCACGCCCGGCGAACAGGGTTTCCAGATCAATTTGCAAGGCGATTTCGTCACCCAGATTAATCTGCCGCGTGGTCAGCGGCACCCGTTCACCCTGCGCGTAGACGCTCAGTGTTGCGCTGCGCAGCGCTTCACGCGGGGTGATGCCTGCCGTTTCAAAACGCAGTTCGATTTCGCCGGTTGCAACATTGACGCTGTCGGCGCGCACACCGTTGATGAAGGTGTTGGGCAGCGGCGTGTAAATGTCCACAAAGTATGGCTCGAAGCTGACAATGCGGTAGCCACCCGGTGCAGCGGAGTCGAGACGCAGAATCGCCGGACCGACGGCATAGCGCCCGGCAGGATAGAACTCGCTCACCAGCGTCTGCGCCAGCGCCGTTTCCCCACCGACAATCAGCGGTTCGCGGTACAGCGTAAAGCCCTGCTCCGCGCCGCCGGTGGCAATGATGATTGCCAGCAGTTGGTTTTCGCCCGGCTGTTCGCCCACCCCCACCGTGAATGAATAACGGCGGTCAGCGCTGAGTACAAGCGGCGTTTCCGGCTGGCGCGCCGCTTGCAGCAGCATCGGCTGGAAATCGGGGGAGTCAAAGCTGAACGTGTAATCCTGCGTAAAGCGCACCGTCTGGCTGCCGGCGCTGTCCCAGCGGGCGATCAGCAGGTTGCTGGCGGTGTCGCGCAGTTCCACGCGCAGCAGGGCGGGCACGGCATCACCGGGGTTGACGCCTGCGGGGCGGTCTTCGTCCACATTCCAGGTGAGTGTGTTGCTGCCGCCGCTGGCAGGGATGCGCGCCACTTCGACATAGGTCGCGCCGTCAAATGCGGCGTAGAGGATCAGCGTATCGGCGCGGAAATTGCCCGTGTTAATCGTGAATGCCGCCTGCCCGCTGATTTCTGCCGGCAGGGCGACATCGAGATTGGTGCTGTACAGGTTCAGCGCCAGCGTGCCGGTCGCCAGCGGCGCAGTGCCCACATTGTCGAACACGCCGACCTGCACCACGTACAAGCCCGGCGGATAGCCCGCGCTGGTATCCCATGCGCAGGTGGGCTGCTGGGCGGGCGAACAGGGCAGCGCTTCGCCATCGGCTAAAAACTGGTAGCTGTAACTGCCCTGCGGCAGCGCTGGTTCGGTGACGAGTGCCAGGTTAACGACGCCGTTGACTGCCTGATTATTTTGCAGGTCGCTGAAGCTCAGCGCGTACTGCTGCGGTGTGTAACGAACCGACACGCGCACATCAGCTTGTTCGCGCTGTTGTGCGCTGCTGCCCGTCGTGACCCAGAGTTCCACCGTCGCATCGCCGGCAATACCTGCGCCACGCAGCGGCGAGAGGCTCAGCGTGACGCGGTAGCTGGCGTTGAGGGCGCTGCTAAAGCTGTTCAGGCTGGTGGCAAGGAACTGCCCCGCACCGGTCAGGTTGACTGCCTGCTCCGCCGGAAACACATAGACCACGCCGCCTGTTTGTTGTGCAAAGTAGCGCGGAATGTCGATATTCGGGCGATTGTCGCCAGCGCCTTGCAGCGCGGGCAGGGCAATCGTGAAGATTGGCACACGATTGGTCAGGTTGAGCAGCGATTCCTGCCCGCCCAGATTGGTATCGGTGGCGTCAGTTATGGTAAGGATCACATACTGGCGGTTGGGGTCGCTGGCGGCGCTGGCACTCACCCGTTCGACTGCGGTCAGTGTGGCATCCACCAGCACATTGCTGTTGACCCCCACACGGCGTTCGGTCAGCCCACGCAGGAAGCCCTCCGCTTCGTCGAAATTGCTGCTGAAACCCTGCGCCGGGAAGACCGGCAGCGCAGCGCCCGTGCTGTCTGCATTGGGGGCGGCGGCATCGCTGAAGGTCAGGATGGCGACTTCTGCGCCGGGCAGGGCACGCAGCCTGCCCAGCAGGGCGATCAGGTCATTCTGGATAAGCTCCTCGGACATGGTATCCGTCAGGTCAACGAGCAGCAGCACACTAACGGCAGGGCTGGTGCGTTCTACCGTGATTACCGGGAGCTGCACCCCCTGCACCTCTGCCAGAAAGTCAGCAGTAGTGAGGGTCCCGGCAGAATTTCCGGCAGGGGTCAGCACGGTTAAATCCAGTGTCAGCGCATCCGTATCCAGCAGCACAAGATTAGCTGCGCCGGGCGGCGGCGTGGTGGCGCGCAGATAGACGCATGCGCCGGGGAGGTCGGCTGCGACAACACACGGGTCTGCTGTGGTTTCCTGCGCGGCGGGATGCGCGGCAAGGGGTAAGGGAGCAGCCAGGATAGCGAACAGGCAGAGCAGAA
Organism: Anaerolineae bacterium; assembly: GCA_034435675.1. Taxonomy (GTDB): domain Bacteria; phylum Chloroflexota; class Anaerolineae; order Aggregatilineales; family Phototrophicaceae; genus DAOTWP01. The sequence continues at coordinate 13,897 of DAOTWP010000274.1, read as the reverse complement.
CGACGACGACCATGAGAGGCTGGCGAACAAAGCGAGTCACACGATTTCCCCCTGTATTGTGCGGCACAGGTGCGGTGCCAGTGGTTAAGTATCTATCCGAGAAATCAGATTGTCTTGCAGCGGCGAGGCGTGTGTCGCCCGGCTCAATGAATTGACAGATAGATTCTAAGCGTTAGGCGCGGCAGGGCAGGCAGCACAGCGCGGTCAGCCTTTGGCGACTTTGGAGTGACTTCATTCCCCCTGCGCCGGGATTCATAATCGTTTACGCCACCTGCCCAGCCGTCCGGTCTTTTTCTCCTGTGGACCATAAAGCTGTTCGGGGGCAGGCAGTTCGGGATAACTCTGCGTCAGTCCAATGCACACCTGTGGGTCGCTGCTGTGCGGCTGCGGCGCGTTTTCCGGTTCAAGATGCCCCGTGCGCACCAGCACGGCAGCGGCATTATCGCCACCTGCCGGATGCTGAACCGCCAGATTGACCATAAATGCGGGCAAATGCTGCCAGTCCTGCGGCACATCCGGCGCGTGTCCATCCAGAATCGGCTGCATTTCCTGAAACGAGATGGCATCCGAAACGCCATCGGTTGCCAGCAGCAGCAGATCGGCGGAATGGGCATCCATCCGCAAGTACTTGATATTGGTTTCGGTGAGCGACTCTTTGCCCAGCGCAATTTTGAGATGTGAGCCTTCAAAATGTTCACGCGCCTGGAAGAGTCGCAAATCGCCCTGCCGCTGCGGCTGGCGCAGGTAAACGACCGAATCACCCACCAGCGCGATGTGCCAGTCATTGCGCACCAGTCCGGTTGCCCCCCGCGGGCGCTGGTCCAGCACCACTGCGGCAAGGGTTGTCCCGGCGCGGACTTCCGGTGTGCCGGGCTGCTGCGCGCGGCGATATTCGGTGAGGGTCTTGCCCCAGTGCACCAAACGCTGCCCGGCAGTGTTGATCGCGCTGCGCAGGCGCTGCTCTACACTGCCGCTGCTGTTGAAAAACTGCCAGAGCACCAGGTCAACAGCAAAGCGGCTGGCGTAGTCGCCTGCCTCGGCATGGGTGACGCCGTCTGCCACCAGCCAGAGCGCTTCGCGTCCGCCGCTGGTTTCGCGGTGGGCAAAACCGAGCGCATCTTCCTGCCGCGAACGCCTGCCAGGATGCAGGCTGAAAGCGGTTTCCCAGTACAGCCGCCGCATAGGATTGACGGAAACAGAGATGTCGTCGCGCTGGATACTCACATCGTAGTGATGTCCCAGCATCACTACTTGCGATCCCTGCACGAGGCTGCAGGTGTCCCCTTCGTAGAGCAGGCGGTTGTTGACCGAAAACTCGGTACAGAAGGGGTCTTCGCTCAGCAGTCGGACGTTAAATACCGGCTGGTCATCCTCGGTCTTTTCAAAGCGCACGCAGAAACCGCGTTCCTCGAACGTCTTGCCGTCGGCAAGCACAATCCGCGCATCGCTGCCTTTCTCGGTCAGGTACAGCCGCCATTCCTGTGTGGTTCCGTGGGTGTTGTGGCTATCGTCGGTCATCATCAAAACAAACTCTGCATAAAAATAAGTGCCAACCTGTTGCATCACTGACCCGTAAGATCAGCCTTGCTTATCGGGATGTTTTTCAGGACTCACGCAAGTTCGTTCGCAGACAAGGGGCTTAACCCGCTTGTTCAGGCACAAAGCATCGGTCAACTGCGAAAGTCCTGATTTGCGACCAGCACAGGCATGCTGCCCGGCTGAATAGGCTCTCCAGCCGGTTACATGGTCGTGCCCGGTTCGTCTGCGTCATCCAGCGGGACAGCGCCATCCTGCTGACCACGCCTGCGCAGCGCGGGCAGTTTGCCTGTGGTCTGGTGTATCATGCCGTTTTGATCACCTGCTGCGAGGCGACCGGTAGATATACCCTTCCCTGCGCCTGCCGGCGTGCCCGCCGAAGAAGCGCTTTCCCTGTTCTCGATAGGCTGGCGCGGGTTGATGAACTGTGTCGGTCCATCCATGGATGAATATGACGGCGCTTGTGTGGGCGGCTGGCTGCGCTGTGGCACACCGCGCGGGGTATCGGGTTGAGGCACAGCACGCACAGGCTGCCTGGGGCGTGTGGTTTGAGTGCGGCGCTTAAAGCGCAGCAGCAGCGCGTAGCCAGCCCACAACACCAGGACGAACAGAATCAGTCCGCCGAAGACCCCCAGAAGTGCCGCGAGGAATGTTTCAGTCATGGCTTGTTGTCCTCTGATTTCAGGTGCGCCAGCGAGTATACTGTTCCGCAAGCTGATCGCAACCGACTAATCAAGACCTTACCGTGAAGCCCGCGTAGATGCAAACGGTGTTGCGAATATTGCACAGATCAGAATGCTTCTATTGTATGCGCAGATGTGCCGGATTTGAGTTTAGACCGCGCTGCACTGCCACAGCAAAGGTCAGGGCGATTTTTACTCAGCGTAGATACTTGTTGATTGACAAAGAATCAGACATGCCCTTATAGTCACAATAGATGTTAGCAGAAACTGTTCACCAGTGCCATCAGTCTGCACAGACGGCAGGCAGAGGCGCCAGCCAGCGCGGATGGTGGACTGTATACATCTGCTCAAATCAGCCGCTCTTATTCATGGAGGATGCCCTATATGCCAGACAGAGTACGTGCCGATTACGATGAATTGAGCAATATTGCTGCCCGTTTCGCCAGCCAGAGCGAAGCCGTCACGGAAATTGAACACCGGCTGCTCGACCAGATCAGCGCCCTGCAAGGCGGCGGCTGGCTGGGGCAGGGGGCAAACGCCTTTTATGAGGAGATGGAAGGGCTGGTGCTGCCCGCCGTGCGCAAGCTGTGCGAGTCGTTGGAAGAAACCGGCACAATCATTGGTGAGGTCGCGCGCACCCTTCAGGATGCTGAAGGGGAAGCCGCCGCGCTGTTCGCCCAGAGCTAATCCCTATTCCTGCCAGAGGAGCATATTTTCATGGTCGACTTTCAATTAGATTTCGAGCAGGTCACGGCGATGCAGCAGTTGTTCCTGACGGGTGTGAACCAGATGGACGACACGCTGACCGAACTGCGCAATATGGCGGCGCTTGCCAGCGATGGCGCCCTGCTGGGCGAAGCGGGCGATGCCTTTTACACGGCTATCATGGACATCCTGAGCAACAAAGTCAGCCGCATTCAGGAAAAATTCAACGAACTCGCCGCAGACCTGCAAGCCGCGATGGATTTTGCCAGCGGTGCAGATACCACGTCCGCCGGGCGCTTTAACGGCTAAGGAGCAGCAGCATGTCGATTTTCAACTTTGTGATGGACGAAGTGCAGGACGTTGTGACGCGCATCGTCAATGAAGTGGCAAAAGTGCAGGAAATTCAGGATGGCATCCAGTCCGGCGTGAACGCGATGGTGGGCGACACCTGGAAAGGCGAGGGCGCGAATGCCTTCCGCGAGGAAGTGATGACCCGGTTGATCCCGGAAATTGCCGCGCTGATCGCCTCGATTGGCGGTTACCAGTTGAATATTGATAAAGCGCGTGACCGCATTGTGGATGGGGACAGCACGGCGGCGAAAGCCATCGGCAATCTGGTCTCCGTTTTTGAAACCATCAATATCTAAGCGCCTGATCGCATAGCGACCACACAGCGACATCCACAGGAGACAAGAACAATGCCCGATCTGAATGGTGGCATCATCAGTGTTGATTATGAAGCGCTGCAAAGCATGGCGAATGGGTTTCAGAATTCCTCCGATGTCATGACGGGGGTTGCGCAGGCGCTGGAGGTGGCAATCCGGGTGCTGGAAGCAAGCGCGCTGCTGGGTAATGTGGGCGCGGCGGCAATGGCGCGTTACCTGGACGGCATCAAGCCTAACCTGGAACGGCTGGCAGCCACCTGCACCGAAATGTCCGGCGACCTGGAAGCGACGGTTGCGGCATTTCAGGAAGGCGACTATTCCGGTTCGACCAAGTTTAACCGCTAAGTACAACCAAATTGAAAATGTCGGATGTAGGGGTGGGTCTCAGACCCACCCCTACGGGAAACAATCCCACAGAATTGATCTGTTTGCACTTAGTATACGGACAAGATGAGTATGACGCCCGCTGCCCTTGTCTAGCCCTTACCCCCAACCCCTCTCCCGACCGTGCCTTCGGCACCAGGAGCGGGGAGCAACCCAATTGCCGGGGATTTTCCCTCCCCCTCGCTCAGCCGCGCAGCGGCGTTAGGGAGAGGGGGACTGAGGGGGTGAGGGCTGTAGCTGAGTAGTCAACTTAATCTTGTCGGTGCACTAAGTACAACCAAATTGAAAATGTCGGATGTAGGGGCAGATCTCAGACCTGCCCCTACGGAAAATAATCCCGCGAGATTTCTGTGGTTGTACTTAGGGCTGCCGCAACGCACGGCGCTGTAAACTGCCGTAGTGAACACGGCATGCAAATCAATTGACCACAGAGGGGCACCCGTGCTGCTGTGCATTGATGATGCGCTGCACCGGCGCTGCGCCTCTGTTTGGTTTTCCGCTGGCACAGGTGAAGACGCCCCATAAGACCCTTATGGGTTGTGCAGGCTGTTCCTGTGTTACCGTGAAAAACAAAATCATCCAGCAGCATTACACAGCAGCGAGGGAATGTGCCGATGCCAAACCAGATTCGCATCGAATATGACCAGATTGAACAGCTTGCCGCGCGGGTGGATCAGCAGGGCGACAGCCTGCGCAGCTTTGGCGGGGCGCTGGTAGACCAGCTCGACACCCTGCGCGCGGGGATGTGGGTGGGTGTTGGCGCGAATGCCTTTTACGAGGAAATGGAACACCTGATGCTGCCTGCGCTGGGCAAGCTGTGCGAGTCGTTTGATGAGCTGCACCGCATGCTTTTTGAGGTGATCGAGATTTTCCGGCAGGCGGAGGACGAGTCCAGCGGTATCATCAACAATGGGGGCGGCGCAGAGGGCGGCGCAACAGCGCCCTCGGCAGGGTCGGGCGGATCGTCCAACGGCGGCGGGAAGCCCGGTGCGGGCGGCACCTACACTGTACAGCCGGGCGATACGCTGTGGGGCATTGCGCAGCGTTACGGCACAACAGTGGACGCGCTGGTGGCAGCCAACAACATCGCGGACCGCAACCTGATTTACCCCGGTCAGCAGTTGCTTATTCCCGGCGTGGATACCCCGGTCACACCGCCTGCCGGGAACGGCGGCACACCAGCGCCGGTGGGCACAGCTCCGCATGCACCCGCGCATGTCACCAGCGTGATAGACGGCTTGAACGTGGAGGGCAACGGGCGCTATGTCAAATTCCGCGATGGCAACCCGGATACTTACGACACCTACTGCAACCTGTTCGCGGCGGATGTAGCGGCGAAGCTGGGTGCGCCGCTGCCGCTGTATGTCACTGACGGCAATGGCAACATCACACGCTGGCTGGGCGCGACGAACATGCAGGAATGGCTGGATGGCAGACTCAACGTGCCGGGCAGCTATACGCAGGGTCCGGCGCAGGGCTGGCAGCGGGTGGACGCTGTGGGCGCGGTGAATTATGCCAATCAGGGCTACGTGACGGTGGTTGCCGGGCACGGGCATATGGCGGTCGTGCGTCCCGGCGGCACGCCCGGTGTGGCGGCGGGCGATGTGCCCATCGCGCAGGCAGGCGAACACAATTTCAACAGCGGGCGCGTGAAGGACGGCTGGGGGCGCTGGACGGGCGAAGCGCAGTTTTACGTGTTCGTCCCGAAATAGCGTCTCCTGATTGACAATCTCGCCGCGCAGGGGCACACCACCGCTGCTGTGCCCCTTGCTTACGGTTGCTTATGGAGCGCGGGTGTTGGTCGCCGTTGGCGTGGGCGACGGGTATTGTTCGCCGCCAATCGTGCGGAAGCTGACCTCGACAAAGACGAAGCTGCCCGCCGCATCCAGCCGGTAGCTGCCCTCAATGCGCACGAACGCACCGCGCGGCAGCAGTTCCTGTTCGCAGGCGGCATCCAGCAGCGGGTCATCCTCTGGCAAGACCACCGTGATATCGTCATAAAGCTGAAGTGTGCCCGCCGCGCAGTCGCTGGCGCTGATCCGCCCTTCCAGCACAGTACTCAGCAGCGGCACATTTTCGCCGCTGGCAGGCACGGCACTCGGCAGCGCGGTCAGTCGGGGGGCAGTGGGGCTTGCGGTTGCTGTAGACGGCACTTCAGTGGCGACTGCCGCTGCTGGCTCGGTGAGCGCTGGCTCGGTGAGCGCTGGCTCGGTAAGCGCTGGCTCGGTAGGTGCGGGGGTGGGCTGGACATCCGGCTGTGTTTCGGCTGGTGCGGGCGTATTTGCGACAGTGACAGCACCTCCGGCAGCTTCGGTCGTTTCGGCGGCGCTGACAGCAGCCGGGGTCTGCGTGCTGCCCGACGCGGCAGGCGCGGCGACATCGCGCACCAGCAGGGCGGCGGCAGCGACCAGCGCGACCAGCAGGAGCAGCGCCAGCACCCGTACTCCCCGGATCCGCCGGGGGGCGACAGGTTGCAGCAGGGGCATGCCCCGCACAGCAGGCACAGCGGGCGCAGGTGGCAGCGCCGTGCCGGGCAGCGGCAGCGGGTTTTCGGTGGCGAAGCGGGTGACCTTCGCCAGTACATCCTCGCTGGAGAGATGCAGCGCTTCCGGTTCACTGGGAGTGGGCAGCTTCAGTCCTTTTTGCCGGCTGCGGTCACTGGCATCGGTGCGTTTTGCCTCGGCGGTGGCTTTTTTCAGGGCGCGCACCAGTTCTGCGCCGGTCTGGTAGCGCTTTTCCGGCTCTTTTGCCAGCGCGGTTTCCAGCACGCTCACGAATGCCGGATCAAGATTGGGATTGATGCTGCGCGCGGACGGCAGCGGTTCGACCATGTGCGACATGGCAATCTGCATTGCCGTGCCGCTGTTGAACGGCACCTGCCCGGTGAGCATCTCATAAAGCACCACACCCAGCCCGTACAGGTCGCTCTGCGGCACTACCTTTGCCGAACTGATCGCCTGCTCCGGGGCGATGTAATGCGGCGAGCCGAAGATTTCACCGCGTGTCGCCTCGCTGGCGACCAGCACCAGACCGAAGTCGGTCAGTACGGCGTCGCCTTTGGTGTTAATCATGATGTTCGACGGCTTGACATCGCGGTGGATGACCCCCTGCGCGTGGGCGGCGTCCAGCGCTTCTGCCATCTGACTGATGATGCGCAGCACGTCGTTGTAGGGGATCAGTTCGCGCTTGAGGGCGTAATCGTGCAGCACCCAGCGCAGGTCTGTGCCGTCAATATACTCCATGACCATGTAGTACTGCCCCTCGAATTCGCCAAAGCGGTAGATGTTGACGATATTCGAGTGGCGCAGTTGGGCGATTGCCCGCGCCTCTTTAATGAAGCGCTCCTTGTAATTCAACTGTCCTTCAACGTTGGGATCAATGATCTTGATGGCAACATAGCGGTGCAGTTGGGCGTCAAAGCCGCGATAGACACGCGCCATGCCGCCGCGTCCGAGCAGTCTCTCGACGCGGTAGCCGTCAATGTCGCGTCCAAACAGAGTATCCGAAGTCGCTTGCGTTGAGGTCATCGTGTCCCGGTATCATCGCTAACTGACAGCAGCGATTGTAGCCTATTTGGGCGGTGTGTGCCTGACGGAATTTGTGCGGGGAGTGCGGTTTTCCGTCCGCAGCCGACCCCTCCGCTACTACTACCACTACCACCCAAGGGGTGTGGTAGTGGTAGTAGTATGCGAGTAGTGGGTGACCAGGTAATAGGTTGGCGAAGAAAGCAGGCTGAATGCAGCCCTGCGGGTTCAGCAAAGCGCGTGGGCAGTTTCGTGGACCGACTTGCCACAGGAACTACTACGCCGCGAACAAAGCATCAACAGCAATCACCTGCCCGCTCAACACCACACTGCTGAAGTGTTCGCCCGGTCCGTAAATGCCCTGCCGCACAAATTTCAGGTCAACGAGCAGCCAGACTTCAACATACGCTGCGTCAGCATCAATCATCCAGTATTCGCGCACCCCGAAACGCTGGTACAGGTTGAACTTTTCGCGCCGGTCATAACGTTCTGTGCTGGGTGAGAACACTTCGACGAGGAGATCGGGCGCGCCAACCAGATTTTTCTCTGTGACCTGACATTTGCCCTCTGCCGCAACCCAGATCACATCCGGCTGCGGGATGTTCTCTTCATCCAGATAGACTTCGAGGGGTGCTGCGAATGCCTTGCCGCCGATTGTTTGCTCCAATACCCTCAATAGAAGGTGTGTATTGCCTGTGACACGCTGGTGTTTGGGGTTAGGTGCATGTGCCACAACCACTTCTCCATCTATCAGTTCAAGCCGGTCTGCGGTCAGGGCTTGCAGCGCATAAAATTCCGCTGCCCGCACCCGCGCTTTCGCTTGCGTGACCATCCTAGCCTCCCCACTTTGTCGTTACACCCATTATTGCACAAACGGCTTAAAGCTGAACGCTAAAGCAGCCGCCGGGCGATAATCTCCTTCATGATTTCCTGCGTGCCGCCGCCAATCGACAGAATGCGGTTGTCGCGGTACAGGCGCTCGACGACGTATTCGCGCATGTAGCCGTAGCCGCCAAAAAGCTGCACGGCGTCGTAAGTCACTTTGTCGCTGACCATGCAGGCGAAGTTCTTCGCCATCGAAATCTCGGTCACGCAGTCCTCGCCCGCGTTGATCTTCGCCGCAATGCGGTAGGTGAATTCCGTGCTTGCTTCCACCAGCGTCGCCATGTCCACCAGTTTGTGCCGCGTCACCTGATGCCCGGTCAGCGCCCTGCCAAACGCCGTGCGCTCCTGTGAGTAGCGCAGCGCCTCTTCCAGCGCCATGCGCGCGGTCATGTTTGCCATCACCGCCATCGTCAGCCGTTCCATCTGGAAGTTGACCATCACGGCATAGAAACCCATGTTTTCCTCGCCGATGCGGTTCTCGACAGGCACGCGGCAGTTGTCAAAGAACAACTGCCCGGTATCCGACGCCCACCAGCCCATCTTTTTCAGCGGTTTGCTGCGGGTGAAGCCCGGCGTGCCCGCCTCGATGACCAGCAGGCTGATGCCCTGCGCGCCCGGTCCGCCCGTGCGCACTGCCGTCGTCACCTGGTCCGCCCGCACACCGCTGGTGATGAATGTTTTGCTGCCGTTGACGATGTAGACGTCGCCATCACGCACGGCAGTCGTTTGCAGGTTTGCGACGTCGCTGCCACCGCCCGGCTCGGTGATGCCCAGCGCGGCGATGCGCTCGCCCGCCAGCACCGGGCGCACGAAGCGTTCCTTTTGCGCCGCTGTGCCCAATGCCAGAATCGGCGGCAGGGCGATGCCGTGTGTGCCCAGCCCGGCAACCAGCCCGCCCGACGTGCAGCGCATCAGTTCTTCGGTCACGGCGATGCGCATGAACACATCGCCACCCGTGCCGCCGTATTCTTCGGGATAACCCACGCTGCTGATGCCCAGTTCTGCCTGCCGCTGGTACAGTTCGCGCGGGAATTCGCCCGCCTCTTCCCACTCGTCCACATACGGCAGCAGCTCTTTTTCGACAAAGCGCCGGACAATCTGCCGTGCCAGCGCATGCTCTTCATTAAAATACTGCTGGTAGGCTGGGGGTTGCGTGGCGGGGGTGGTCATCAGTAACAATCCTTATAATCTAACGCCGATTCGATTATGTCCGCGCAGACTATACCATGACTGCTGGCGAATTGCAGCACGGGAATGCTAGAATGAAAGCATGAATATGCAAGGATGAATTTGTCATGAGCCAATATACGCTGACCGTGCCGGACGACATCTACGCGCTGGCACGCCAGATTGCAGAAGATACTGCGCAGCCCGTAGAGCAGGTGTTGCAAGCACATCTCAAAATGCTTGCCGTCCCACTGGCTGCGCTGCCACTCGATGAGCAGGTGGAATTGCACGCGCTGCGTCAGCTTTCCGATGATGCTTTGTGGACAATTGCCCGCGAGCAGATGCCGCAGGCAGCACAGGATCACATGCAGATGCTGATGGATAAAAACAGGGCAGGGACAATTTCTGAGGACGAGTATCGCCAACTGGCGCAAGCGGTGGAGCGCGGCAACCGTTTGATGCTGCGCAAGGCAGAAGCAGCCGGCATTCTGATGGAGCGCGGGCACAGCTTCAAACAATCCGATTTCCAGGCGCCAGATGCGTGAACCGTCGTGGAGTACCTTGCGGCGGCAGGTCTATGCCCGCGCGGGCGGCTGCTGCGAATACTGCCGAACATGCGAAACAAACATAGGGCAGGCAATGCATATTGAGCACATTGACCCTGCCGGAGGTGATACCCTGGATAATCTGTGCCTATCCTGCGCGAATTGTAACCTGATTAAAGGTAAGGCAACCACAGGAATTGACCCGGTCACGCGCCGTGAAGTGCCGCTCTTTAATCCCCGCAAGCAGCTATGGGCAGAACACTTTGCGTGGCTGGGTGGAGGTCTATACCTCCGAGGACGCACAGCAATTGGGCGTGCAAGCGTCAGTCGTCTAAAAATGAACCTGGAACGAGTGCTGATCGCCCGCAGCCGCTGGATTGCGGGCGGTTTTCATCCACCTGATTAACGCTCTCTCCCCCCCCGAAAGGCAGACCTGCATGTTCGCGTTTCTGGATAGTTTCGCCAATCTGCTGCTCACGGCGCTGCTGCTGCTGTGGGCGCTGCTGCTGTTCGGCGGCTTTCTGCTGCGGCGCTATGACCCGCAGACCAACCGCCGCATGCCCACGTGGACGCGCATGGTCTCCTCGCTGGCGCTGGTCGCCGCCGGGTGGGGCTGGTGGCTGCTGCGCGGCAATGTGCAGCTCACGGCGGTTGACCTGTTGTTCCTGTTCATCGCGGTTGGCATGACGCTCGGCTTCCTGGGCGACCTGTTCATGGCGCGGCTGATCGTCAAAGGCGATCTGTACGTGCTGGCGGGCATTGCGTCCTTCGGGCTGGGGCACATCGCCTACATCGTCGCGCTGCTGTCCGCCGGGGGGAATATCGCGCTGAGTTCCCTGCTGCCGCCGCTGGGCTTCTGGTGGCTGTTCGCGCTGGTCGCGTGGTACTGGGTTGTGCTGCGCCCGGCGGAGCAGCCGTCTGTGCTGCATTACGCCGCGCTGCCCTATGCGCTGCTGCTGGCGACCACAACAGGGATTGCCAGTGGTTATGCGCTGCAAAACGCCGTTTTCCTGCTGCTGGCGCTGGGGGCGGTGCTGTTCCTGCTCAGCGACCTGCTGCTGGCGGCGGAGCTGTTCAGCGGCGCGAAGTTCCGCATGATCGGCGATGTGATCTGGCTGCTGTATGGACCGGGGCAGATGCTGATTGTCTATGGCATCGGGCTGGCGGCGCTGCTGGGGCTGTAGCGGGACAGTGCCCCGGGCCCCACGCCTTCACCGGCGAGCCGCGCGACGCGACCGGCGTGCAGCACCACCGCGAAGTCTGCGAAGAAGGTTTAGCGTACATGCATATAGGTGTCTGGATTACACCTGTGAGAAATTTGATCTACGCTGAGGTAGGTTAAGGCTTTCAAAATCTTCTGATAACAACTTATCTGATATATTTTCTAGGCGATCACCGATAGCCATTATACTAGCAATTGATTGCGATAACTGCACTCGTGCATCTTCATCTGTAACAACAGGAATAATGACTTTCAACAAGTCATCATCCGATATATCGGCGAGACCATCCGATCCTGTAGCACTTGCTCGCATCTGAACACGATAAAACTCTGAAGACAAAGCAAAAACCAAATCTACTAGGTAGTTCTCACAGTTTTCTTTCAACTTTAGTCGATAGCAACCGTTAGTCACAACTGTAGGATTTTGCGCAACCTCTGAACCAGCGATCATCCATTTATTAACACTGCCCCAAATTTTTGCTATAAATATATCTCCAGGGTCTGCTAAGTGCTTTGCCCTTCCAGGTAATTCCCATGCATATTTCTCGCTGTACTCATAAGTACGCTCATGGATGTCTTGTAGTTGAATATAGCGATAGACAACTGAACGCTGTTTTCGGAACCCTTCTGGTATTATTGTGCAAATATCACCCAGATGCACATATTCATGTTTCCTTAAATTGTCAATCAAAGTCAAGTATTTTCGGTTGTGTCTTTTGGGATCCAAGCTCACAAAATTATCTTGTGTTATCTGAGATGCTGTAACGGCCCATCCCGTCCCATCTGGAAAAAGTGTTTTTCCTCTCGTTAACCAACTGAATTTACTCGCCGCAGGAGAGTTCCACAGATCTAGGAGAACTTTGTCAAAATCCGCATCTAGTACAGGCTCATTGTTTTTGTCATACACAATAGCACCCGTTTCAGGTTCACGTTTGTAAACCTTTTTGGCTTTTTTGTTCCCGATTTCCCATCCAACACTCTCCAGCAAATTCATGTGTACCGGATAGGATGAGTCATCATGAATGCTTGCCAACGGTCGTTCACGCTTTTGAAGAAATACAGCTGAAGCGCTTACGTCTGCACCAGATTTTTTGAAAGTGAATCTTGGAAATGCTGTAACACCAACTAAGTAAGTATACTTCAACAGCCATTCTCTAAATTCCTTATACTTTTCGCTTCTGTTACCTAAATAACCGTTTGGAAGAATAATGGCAATACGACCTCCAGGTTTGGCTTGTCTAACACACAACTCAGTGAACAAAATACCGACTTCCTGCTGTTCTCTCTCCTTTCCAAGATCAAAATTCGCTAATACAGTTTTTCGTTTCTCTAGTATGCGAACACCAAAGGGAGGGTTGCACAATAAAATATCGTATTTGTTTTCATCTTTTTTGACATTTACCAAACTGTCTTCTTCACGTATATTGCTTTTACCATCATCATTGAGCAACATATTTAAGATGCTGATTTGTACAGCTTGCTTGCTAGAATCTGCTCCCCAAACCCTGTCACCTGCCTGATCATCCACACTGGATAAGTATCTATATGCACAGGTTAGAAAATCAGCACTACCACACGCTGGATCTTTGATGATTTCTCCATACTGTGGATTAATTACTCTTACAATGAAATCTACAACCTCGTATGGAGTAAAGTATTGCGCTAAATCCCACTTGTATAGCTGTTTAGCAAAATACATGTAGAATCCTTGAATGACATCCGGGTCTCCTCCAAGTAGGTTTACTGGTGCCAAGTACTTACTAATTTCCATCAAGGCAGCGCCAGGAAGTATAAAATGTAGCGGGATCGGATCTGGCAGATACCTTTGATAAAGGTTTAGACCCTTTTGCAATAAATCATCAAATCGGCTTTTTACAATATCCTCGGTTACATCCAAAACTGAGAAATCTTGCAGCGTGAGAGGCAAACTTGACCTTTTGTTTGATTTCTCGTCATGCATCTTCACGATAAGCAACTGCATCATTACCTGATAGCGTGCAGATTTGTCCACTATGTAGTGATGGATTGCGTCTTCAATTCTTGAAAACAGACCAATTAAATCAGGAGATGGTTTAAGGTCTGAGTATCTTAATTGATCTTTTTTAACTGCATTACCGAACTGCGGCAAAAACGCGATTGGCGATTCAACTAATCTTACTTGGTTACTTATGACACTTTTATGAAATAATCTGCGTTCAATGTCATCCCAATAAATACCTACTGCTCTGGTGCTCGGCAATAGAAGTAGAGCAGGTTTAAGTTGATTTGTCTTTGCATCTTCGGCATCTTTGTTGTCCCTCTTGATCTCCGCTACGAGCAACGCATGTTCTCTTTGAACATCGAGATCAAGGCCCTTTACTTGTAAGAACGGTAGATCATAAACAACAACATCAGCGCGGAGGGAATTTTTACCTTTGTGCCCTATAGTAATTATTCTTTTTTCGACACGAATGTTTTCTTTTGGATACCCATTTTGTAGTGCGGCGGAAAAATTGGACAGAATCAAGCCGGGTTTAAGAGAGGATAGCCTGTTGCAAGTGCCACTGCCTCAAACTCCGCTGGTGTGAGATAATCCAATGCC
>DAOTWP010000273.1:0-4156 GCA_034435675.1 Anaerolineae bacterium | reverse complement strand
CTGCCGGGGCTGCTGCTGGGGCTAACCGGGCTGCTGCTGGCACTGCGCGGGGCGCGGCGGCGTGCAGCGCTGACGCTGCTGCTCAGCGGGGCGGCGGCGTATCTGTTTCACGTGCTGTTGTACACCGATGTCCTCTCGCAGTTGATTCTGCCCATCACATTGAGCATTGCCTGCGGCTGGGCGCTGCTGGCGGAGCAGTTCTGGCGTTTGGCGACCATACAGCAGAATCACACCTTTCGCAGGGTGGTTCGTGTGGGTCTGCCCGCTGCCGGGGGACTGCTGGCATTCGTCCTGCTAACGGGCAATCACGGCTATATCAGCGCGCTCGTGCGCGACGAAACCGGCTTGCAGACGATTGCCCTCGCCCGCGCCGCGCCGCCCGGCAGCACGCTGATGATCGCCTGGGGTCCGCGCCATTTCGCGGTGGGCATCGCCCAGCAGGTGTGGGGCGAACTGCCAGAGGTGCGGCTGGTCGATCATAAGGCGGATTACGGCGCGGCGGCGGCAGATGGCACGCTGGTCACGCCGGAGTACACGTTTTACACGCGCCCGCCGGGCTGGTGGCGCGAACGGCTGGGCGCGCCGGTCTATCTCACGGCTGCCGCGCCGCTGCTGGTGCGTGTTGCCCTGACGCCGGAAACCCCCGCGCAACCACCGGACGGCTTCGGCGTGCTGGCGCAGGAGGTTCGCTGTTCGCCGGACGGGCTGGTGCTGGCTGTGGACTGGTTCACGCCGGCTGTGCCCGCCGAGGATTTGAGTGTGTTCGTGCATGCGCTGAATGCTGATGGCGTGCTGATCGGGCAGGGCGACCAGCGCGCGCCCGTGTACGGCTGGCGTCCGCTGACGACATGGACACCCGGCGAAGTGGTGCGCGATGTGTATCTGGTGACCGGGCTGAACCCGGCAGATGTGCGCAGCGTGCGCTACGGGCTGTACCGCGTGGGCGGCACGGCGGACGCGCCAACGTTCGAAAATATCTATGCATACGAGCTGGCGGTGATGTGCGATGGGTAAGAATCTGTCCGCAAATTCATCTGGGCGCGCGAGGCACGCCTTGCCCCTGCAAGAAAATCTGATTGTTTGCCTAGCTGCCCGGTCTGGTTTCGAAAAGAACGGTGCTGGTAGAGGAGGGTCTCAGACCCTCCCCTACGGATGCGGCAGAGCGGTGAACGCGCTCGGTCAGCGCTGGCGACACCGCTTTGATAACAAGGGGCGGCTCATCTTCGTTTTGCTGGCGCTGCTGACGGCGGTGCTTGCCGCCTGCACAGGCACGGACGCCGGGACACAGGCAGCGGTGGTTGGCGGCGTGCCGACCGTGGAACACAAGCTGCTGGCGACGGTGGTTGTCTCTCCGACGCCCAACGATGCTGAACGGCAGGCGACTCAGCGTGCGCTGCCACCCGCTGCCACCGCGACACGCCCGCCCGCCGAACCAACGCCTACCGTCTATGTGGGCTTCTTCATCACGGCGGAAGCCCCGGTTGAAGCGCCGCCGCTGCTGCCCCCGGTGCAGGCGCCGCCGCAGATTGCCGTGCTGCCTTCGCCAACGGCGCTGGTGGCAGGCTGTCGTTTTGCGCCGGATGCGGTCTTTGGCACGGCGTGGAGCGCCGATGTGCGCGTCGAGCAGGTGCTGGGCTGCGCGGCAGAAGCGGCACTGCGTTTTGATGGCAATGTGCAGATTTTTGAGCGCGGCGTGATGTACTGGCGGGCGGACACGGGCGAAATCTGGGCGTTAGCGCCGGGCGGCGTCAGCGCGGGGCGCTACTGGTATGTGGCGCAGGCAGGGCAGGTGGACAACAACGACATCGCCCCGCCATCCGGGCTGCGTGTGCCTATACGCGGCTTTGGCGATGTCTGGCGCAACATTCCCGGCGTGCGTGACGCCTTGGGTTTCGCGCTGACCGACGAGCAGCAGACCGTGCTGCACACCCAGCGTTACCTGGGCGGCACGCTGCTGCTGGACACCAGCGCCGGGCAGGTCTTCGCGCTGTACAGCAGCGGCGAGGTCTTCGGTCCATATTGAACGCGGTCAGCCGCCATCCAGCAGCAGCACCCGCGCGGTCAGGTCTGCCGTGTTGAGTGCGCGCATGGCTGCCTGTACTTCCGGCGGCACAGCGCCCAGACAGACCAGCCAGCACTCCGCGCCAACCGCACGCGCCACCGCTGCCAGCGCGCCTAACTGCGCGATCCAGTCCGCCGCCGTCTGTTCGCGCGGGTTGAAGTTGTCCTTGCACTCCGCCACAAGCAGCCGTTCACCGTGCAGGGCGATCAGGTCAATGTCCGTGATTGCGCCTGCCTTTGTGCCCGCGTGCCGTACCTGCCAGTGGCTGTCCCACAACAGCGGTTCTGCTTCCGCCGCGTGCGCCAGATGCAGCGCCGCCAGCAGCACACTCAACGCGCCCTGATTGAGCGCCCGTACCCACAGGTGATTGAGCCGGTAAGCAAACGTGATTTTGTCCGCCGGGAGTTGCAACGGCAGGCGGCAGCCCGCACAGGTCATCTGCTCGCGCAGTGCTTCCAGCGCGTACCAGCCGGCATAGTCGCACGATGGGCAGCGTGCCAGCACGCCGCGAAACAGCAGCCCCTGCGCGGCGAACTGCGCGATTGTGCCCAGCGCGCCCGCGCGGTTGTCGCCTGCCCGCATCACGCGCAGCAGGTGGCGCACATCACAGGCGGCTCCGGTGCGCAGTTTAGCATCGCTCAGCAGCCGCCGCGCAAACGGGGCTTGCAGCAGCGCCGCGCCTGCCAGTCCGCCAAACTGATCCAGCAGCGCACGGGTGTAGCGCGCCTTCTCGCTGCTGGTCAGGTGGTAACCCGCGCGGGTGAATGGGGCGGACAGGGCGGAAGGCAGCACCGTCTACTCACCCTCGCGCAGCGTCAGCGTTGCCGCGCCCAGCAGCAGCACGCCGTAAACGACCAGCCCGGCAAGCGCGCCGAGCGCAGCGCTGAATGTGCTGCCGGACTTAATGATCTGCTGAATGCCCTCGTTGGCGTAATACATCGGCGTGAAAAAGCGTGCCCACTGGATTGCCTCCGGCAGGCGGTCAATGGGCAGCAGCATGCCGGAGAAGAACACCGAAATCAGGATCACCAGCGGAATCATCGGGAAGACCTGCCCCTCGTTGCGGGCGAAGTTGGACACAAACATGCCCAGCGCAATGCTCAACTGCGCCAGAATCCAGGTGACGATATACACCGCCGCGTAGACCTCCAGTGTATAGGTCAGGTCAAACAGCAGGTGCATCATCAGCATGACGATCAGGCTTTGCAGCGTAGAGAGCAGCGAATACGCCAGCAAGTAGCCGCCGATGATTTCGATCTGGCGGTAGCCGTTGATGAACATGCGCGCCAGGGTTTGCCCGGTGCGTTCGCGCACCAGCACAATCGCGCACAGGGCATAGGTGATGAAATGCACCAGAAACGCGCCTACTGGCACGACAAACGTTTTCGGGTTCACAAATGGCGTGTCGACGCCTTCAAAAAACAGGCTGAGCATGTAAATGGTGATCGCAGGCATCACCAGCGAGATGGCGATGAAGCGGCGATCCCGGCGCAGTTGATGCAGTACACGCCCGGCGACGGCGAACGTATTGCTGAACATGGTCAAGTCTCCTTTATGCCTCTGCTGGCGGCGGCTCTACTGCCCATGTCAGCGACCCTGGCACGGCGCGCATGGTCATGAAGCGCATGGCGAACGATCCGGCGTAAGCCTGCGCGGCTTGCAGCGTGTCCCACTGGTACAGCCCCATGAATTCGCCGGTTGCCTCGTCCAGCAGCCAGCGTTTGGCGCGGAAGCCCGGCAGACCGACGAAGAACAGCACAGGCAGCCACGAGAAGCGCTTGTTTGCTGCCGGGGACATGCCCGCCACGCGGAAACGCACCTGAAAACGCGCTCCCGGCAGCCGCGTGGACGGCTCTGCCAGGTCCAGTGTCACGTCGCGGAACACAGTAAAGCGTGCGCCATCCGGCAGCGTCACCACCTGTCCGATGGTGTCGCGGTGGAAGTGCAGCCGCCCAGTGAACAGGTACAGCAGCGTCGTAAAAAATGCCTTGATCGGGTTCATAATGCGGCGATAACCTCCGAGTCTGCCAGCGCTACGGCGGGTGTGTGCCCGTTGATCAGGCTGAGTACGACGGTTTCCAGCGAGTCCTGCTC
>DAOTWP010000272.1:0-1780 GCA_034435675.1 Anaerolineae bacterium | reverse complement strand
GAGCATTCGCGGCCAGCAGGTGTATGATGGTGAAACCGTGCTGGCGCAGCCCGGAACGGGGCGGAACCTGTATGGCTAATGCCGCTTTTCTTGATCTGAACCGGGCACTGTACGCGGCGGCGCGTCCGCTCATCTTTCTGAATTCGGCGCAGCGGGCACACGAACGCACGCTCGAACTGCTGCGCTGGCTGGATCATCAACAAGGGATGCAGGCCGCGTTTAAGCGAATGAACCAAATGGCGTTTGACCCGCAGATGGTCTGTGTAGGCGGCGTCACCCTGCCCTATCCGCTCATCCTGGCGGCAGGGTTCGTCAAGGGGGATGGTTTCCCGCATGAAGCTGCTGCGCTGGCAGCGGTGGAACACGGTCATAACGTCATACCAGGCTGGCGCACTATGCCGGCGCTGGTTGGGCCGGTGGAGTTCGGTTCCTTCACACGCTGGCCGCGCACCGGCAATCCGGGTACAGTGGTCTGGCGCGATGCTGCGACCCGCTCAACACAGAACAGAGTCGGCCTGTGCAACCCCGGCGCGCGCGCAGCAGCCCAATTTCTGGCAGCCCGGCGAGATCAGCTTCCGCCTGTCTTTGGCATCAACATCGCGGTCAGCCCCGGCGTAAAGGACAGCGATCAGGAAACGGATGTGCTGGAAGCGCTCAGTTTTTTTACCGAAGCGGGCCTCCGTCCAGCGTGGTACACCCTCAATCTGAGCTGCCCGAACACAGAAGACGACCCCGGTGGGCGACAAACCGAAGCCCTCACCCGCGAACTCTGCGGCAGCGTGGTCAACAGACTGGGCGCTCAAACCCCGCTGTGGGTCAAGATCAGCCCCGGACTGGCGGACGAACAGTACGCCATCCTCATGCGAGTATTCGCGCAGATCGGCGTGCGCGCCGCGATCAGCACCAACACGCTGGCACAGCCCGCCCCGGATGGTTCAAAGCTGTCTGCGGGCGTGGGGGGTGGACGGTTGCACGAATGCGCAGTTGCGGCAACAATACGCTTAAATCAGGAAAAGTCACGCCACGCTTATCCGGTGGATGTGATTGGCTGCGGCGGCATCGTGGACGGAGCCACTTATCATCAATTTCAGCAGGCTGGCGCACAGGCCATGCAGTACTGGTCCGCGCTGATTTACCGGGGACCGCTGGCCGCAGCGCTTATTCTCGATGAGGTCTTTCATGCTTGACGTACAGGTCGCCAGGGCACTGCTGGAAATCGAGGCTGTGGGCTTCTCACCCTACCAGCCCATCACATTCAAATCCGGCATTATTTCACCCGTCTATGTCGACAACCGCCGTTTGATCTACTGGCCGGCGCAGTGGCGTGTGGTTATCGAAGGTTTCCGTGAACTGATTAATCGCAACCAGATCACATTTGATGTGATTGCGGGAATTGCTACCGGGGGCGTGCCCCACAGTTCCGCGCTGGCCTACCTCCTGCGCAAACCCTCGGTCTATGTTCGACCTCAGTCCAAAGAGCATGGCACACAGAACCGTATTGAAGGCGGTCATGTCGATGGAAAACGAGTGCTGCTGGTGGAAGACATGATTACCACCGGCGGCAGCAGCCTCAGCGGGGTCAGTGCCCTGCGCGATGCCGGGGCCATGATCGAGGACTGCCTCACGGTAACAACCTATGGTTTTGCCATGTCCCGGCAGGCGTTTCAGGCGGCTGGCATTCGGCTCCATCCTCTGACCGATTTTCGAACCATCATCATGGAAGCGCTGAGTGCCGGGCAGTTTGGTGAAGCCGAACGCGCGATTATTGAAAACTGGCTGG
>DAOTWP010000271.1:0-2933 GCA_034435675.1 Anaerolineae bacterium | reverse complement strand
CCGTCGCCGCCGCGTTGTTGTTGACGACCAGCGCGCCGTATTCCGCCGGGTCCGCGTCCACGACTGCCAGCAGTGCGCGTTCCGGGTGCAGCAGGCGGCTGCCACGTTCGCCCTGCTCCAGATCGTATTCCAATGTGCTGTAGCCCACTGCCACCGCCTGCAGCGCCGCCAGCGCCGCCTCTGACAGCGGGGCACGCCCTAAATTGGTGTGGATAATCACACCCGTTGCGTTGATGACCGGGCGCAGCGTGGGCGTAAACAGCGCGTCCAGCCGGGCGGCGGCAGCATTCAGCAGCGCGGCGGCATCCACGTCAGCGGCTTCGCCCTCGCGCAGACGCAGGCGGGCGGCGTCCAGCGCGGCGCGGACAGCATCCAGCGCGGCGGGGCGTCCGTAACGTGCGATCAACAGCGCGCCGTCACTGCTGCTCAGCAGGCGATCCACCGAGGGCAGGGCACGCAGAGACTCCTGTGGGGTGTTTTGGGTTGTCATGGGCGACTCAACTGGCGTATGCTATTAACAGGTGAGGACAGGAGGATGCCCTTGTTCATGCGCAGACACACCCGCCCATCCGCCCGTAGTGTACGCCGTCGGGGCGCACTTGTCACGCAGGGAAATCTTTCAACTACCCCTTGACCTTCCCGCCGCTGGAAGCTTTATGCTGAAATCAGAAGCGCTGCTTGTAGGACGACGACGACGACGAACATGTTCAAAATCGGAGAGTTTTCGCAGATCAGCCGTGTGCCCGCCAAAACGCTGCGCTACTACGACGAACTGGGGCTGCTCAAGCCCGCGCAGGTGGATCGCTTCACGGGCTACCGCTACTACACCGCCGAACAGCTCACACGCCTGAACCGCATTCTGGCGCTCAAGGAGCTGGGGCTGTCGCTGGAGCAGATCGCCGACCTGTTGGACAACCG
This sequence comes from Anaerolineae bacterium, assembly GCA_034435675.1. Classification (GTDB taxonomy): domain Bacteria; phylum Chloroflexota; class Anaerolineae; order Aggregatilineales; family Phototrophicaceae; genus DAOTWP01. Next base: position 2,015 of record DAOTWP010000271.1, on the reverse strand, counting down.
CGCCACGCGCGAGGAGATTATCGGCATGCTCAAGCTGCGGCAAACGGAGGCGCGCCAGCAGATGCACGACGCGCGCGACCGGCTGGCACGGCTGGAAGTTCGCATTCGCCAGATCGAACAGGAAGGCACCATGAACATTCAGGAGATTGTCATCAAGGAAATCGCGCCGCTGGAACTGCTGTCCATCCGCCGGCTTGTGCCGCACATCACGCAGATGGGCGCGGCATGCGGCGCGATGTTCAACGCGCTGTACGGCTTTATCGGGCAGCATGGCGTGAAAGAAACCGCGCCGTGCATGGCGCTGTACCACATGCCAGAGGGCTTTCATGAGGAAAACATCGACACCGAAATCGCGCTGGTGATTGACCCGGAGACACTGCCCGCCGCACTGGACGCGGAGCTAACCCGCCGCACACTGCCGGGCGCGACAGTGGCGAGTTACGCCCATCACGGACCCTATGACCTGCTGACCGCCAGCTACAGCGCCCTGGGGCAGTGGATTGCCGAGCAGGGCTATGCCATTCAGGGACCCTCGCGCGAGATTTACCTGCACATGGACGCAAACCCCGCCGAGCATGTGACCGAGATTCAGTTCCCCGTGTACAAGCCGTAACCGGCAACATGCGAACCTATCCATCAACCTGTCGCTGAACAAGGGGATTAATCCCCTTGTCCGGGTTTACGGACAGCTGCTAACGGCAAACGCGCACGCGCACACGCGATTGCACGCTGTGGCGCAGTCTGCTATGCTGGCGTGACTCTGACCGGTGGGCACAGCACAGGCGATACAGGCTGGCGCTGTGCCCGGATTGCGCCTGCGCGGCATGACCATGCACGTTGACCTGCTGCCCCTCTCCCCCGATGCCCCATTTTTTGCCGAGGCGGTCGGCGTCTACAGCGCCTACACGGGTGTGCGCCACGACGCCGCCGAACGCTTTTTTGCCGGGTACGCCACCTACCCCGATTATTTCGGGTATGCCGCCTGCGCCGGGGAACGGGTGGTTGGGGTTACTTTTGGCACCCGTTCGCTGCCGGGGCACTGGTGGCACGACCGAGTGGGCGAACAGGTGGGCGCGCGCCACCTGGCATTGCAGGAAGCCTGGGTGCTGACCGAACTGCATGTACTGGATGGCTTCCGCAACCGGCGCATTGGCGCACTGCTGCATGACCGCGTGATTGGCGCACAGCCCTACCGCAACCTGCTGCTCTCCACACCGGTCAGCAACACGGACGCCCAGCGCTTCTACCTGCGGCACGGCTGGCGCGTGCTGCACGCGGGTTTCCCGTTCATCTATGGCGACCAACCGTTTATGATTCTGTGCCTGCGATTGGGCTGATGCTGGGCGCCAAGCCCCTCAAGGAGATCAGCGCGGGGTCAGGGTGCCATCGAACCAGACCGCTTCGCCTGCAATCAGCTGCGCAACCTGCTCAATGATGCGTTCTTCGTAAATCGGTTTGCTGATAAACCCCGAAAACCCCAGTTCGCGCGCTTTGGGCATTGCCACCGCGGGTTCGGATGCCGAGATCGCGACGATGGGGACTGTGTCATACTGTGGCATTTCCCGAATGGCGGAGAAAACATCAAAGCCTGAGATTCCGCCGTACAGCATCAGATCGAGGATGATCAGATCCCATTTGCGCGTCCGTTTGAGCCGGTCAACCGCCTCACGCCCCCAGCGATCAAACTCAAGGTACGCGCCCGCGACCCCCAGCGTAATCTGGTAGACGACCCGGTTGAGTGTATTGTCCTCAACAATGAAGATTTGTTTCCCCTGGAGCCGCATAACGGTTCTCCTTTTCTCTTTCCTGCATAATCATCAGATCTGAGTGATGCCGCTGCTGTGGAAATTACGGAACGAAGCAGACCACATTTCCACGCAAGATGTCGGCAAGCTGCTGTGGGAATGCTTCGGCACTTAACGGCTTGCCGAGGAACCCATCAAAGCCCAGCGCCAGCGCCCTGCTGAGTTCGCTGACATGCACGGAATAGGCAACGACGCGGGTGTTCTGGAAAT
>DAOTWP010000270.1:0-14477 GCA_034435675.1 Anaerolineae bacterium | reverse complement strand
GCCAGCATCTGCCAGCAGTGCTGCCTGATAGTATTCCTGGATGACGGTATTTTCTTCTGTGTGAGTCTTGAAGAACAGTCGTTTTCCAGAAGCACGGGTGAGGAACCCGTTGAACGAATTGAGTGATACCGCCAGCGGGCGCAGTTCCACATGACTGACGTCTTCGGCATACACCTCGCGCAGGAAGCGCAGGGTCAAAACCTCCGCTTCCTGCCGGTTTGTATGTTGCAACGCCTTAATCTGCTCCAAGATGCTGTTGTTCATGTTCTGCGGAATGCTCACAGCCCCAGGATTTCGTTGCGTTTACGGATTGCCATAGCGTGCGCCGGGAAGTCCTCGTAATCCGCCAGTGTCGCAGTAATCCCTTGCAGTCGCAGATACCCCTCGCGCGAAAGATAGCCTACCCCGCTGCGCTTGAGGAAATCCAGCACGCTCACAGACGAGAAGCTGCGCGCGAACCCGCCCGTCGGCAGAATTGCATTTAATCCAAGACAGTAATTCGCGGTGGGAATTGGTGTCAGCGGACCGAGCAGAATCTCACCTGCGTTCTGGATCCGGTTCAGTGTAACAAAGGGATCCTGCGTCAGCACTTCCAGATGTTCTGGCGCATAGTCGTTAGTGAACTGGATCGATTCTTCTAAAGAATCGGTCAGCATGATGCCGCCGTAATTGGACAGCACCCCTTCCACAAACCCGCGCCGCCATTCCGGAAGCTGCGCGATGTATTCTGGCAGCACCCGCAGTGCGGCTTCGGCTACCTCGCGACTGTGTGTTACCAGCAGCGCTGCCGAGTCAGGCCCGTGCTCGGCTTCCACCAGCAGATCAAGTGCAGCGAGGCGCGGGTCAGCATGCTCATCCGTCAGGATAATCGACTCGCTTGGTCCGGCTGGTAGTCCCACGTCCACCATGCCATACAGCAGGCGCTTTGCCGCCGAAACATAGCTGCTGCCCGGACCAATAATCTTGCTCACCTTCGGGATCGTCTCGGTTCCAAATGCCAGTGCGGCGACCGCCTGCATGCCGCCTACGACATACACCTCATCAACGCCACAAATCTCGGCGGCAACCAGTGAGCCGGCATCAGCGTGCCCGTCCGGCGTGGGTGGTGTAACGACGACAATTCGGGGCACATTGGCGACCTTTGCCGGGGTTGCCAGCATGAGCATCACCGACGGAAACGCGCCTTTCCCACGGGGCACATACAACCCCGCACTAGCCACCGGGCTGATCTTTTCGCCCGCCATAATGCCCGGCTGCACTTCCGTAAACCACATCCTTTCGGGCAGTTGTTCCTCATGAAAACGCCGGATATTCTCGTGTGCCTGTTTAATTGCATCAATCACCGCTGGATCCAGCGCTGCGCGCGCCGCCGCAAAATCCTCAGCCGTTGCACGCAGCATAGACGCTGCAAACCCGCTTGCATCGTAGCGGCGGGCATATTCAATAACCGCGGCATCACCTTCGGCTTTCACACGGGCAATGACTTCCTGCGCCAGCGGCAGCAGCCCACTGATATCGTGTTCTGCGCGGCGCATGATCCTGTCACGCTGCTCGGGTGTCAGCCTGTGAAGCTCCCAGAATTGCACCATTTCCTGTCAAACTCCTTCACCAACAAGGTGTCAGTAGAACATGTCCTTTACGCATGTGACGCTGCACTAACGCGGCGTCTCATGGTTATACAGCATTGTCGAAAGCTGACGTGTGCCATCCCAGCGGATGTCCGGCAGCAGCACTGCCGCATGGCTTCGAATGCGATCGCGATGCGGCAGCAAGTCCAGCAGTATGCTGCGGATTTCGCCCTTGATATCGTGTGTGGGCACATATCCCAACCGCAGCAAGTGTTCACGATCCGGTTGGTAATAGTGCGGATCGGCTTCGTAACGTGGGTTCTCATAGTGTTCAACTACTGCAGCGATACCCAGTTCGCCGGCAGCCGCCTGAACCAATGCCGCCAGCTCCCCCACCACAAAACACGACTCGAACTGGTTAAATACGCGATACTGCCCTGCTTCGGGTGGGTTTTCGAGTGTCAACGTCAAGCACTGCAATGAATCCCGCAGCGGCAAAAAACCGCGTGTCTGTCCACCTGCGCCGTAAACTGTCAGCGGATGTTCGATTATCGCCTGACAACAAAAGCGATTAATCACCGTGCCAAAACACTGGTCAAAGTCCAGCCGTGTCCACATTCGGGGATCAGTCTCACGTTCTGGTCCGGTGCGCGTACCAAACACCACGCCCTGCATGATGTCTGTTGCGCGCAGCCCCCAGACTTTGCAGGCGAACGCGGTGTTTTGCGAGTCAAACACTTTACTCAGATGATAATAGCTGCCCGCCTGCCGGGGGAAAGGTAGTATGTCTTTACGCCCGCGATACTCCAGCTCAAAGAATCCTTCGGGGATCGGCACATTCGGTGTGCCATATTCACCCATCGTTCCTAGTTTGACGATATGCGCCTGCGGGCAGATTGCCCGCACCGCCCAAAGCAGATGCAGGTTGCCGATGACGTTGTTTTGCTGGGTAAACGCAGCATGCGCCGGGTCAATCATTGAATAGGCAGCAGACGGCATTTCTGCCAGATGAACGATGGCATCAGGTTGGAATGCTGCCAACGCTTTGCTAAAGGCGGCATAATCCAGCAGGTTCGCCCGCGTCAGCGCCAGGTCCGCGTCATAGTGCTCACGGAATGCACTCAGGCGGTCAGCAATAGAGGCAATAGGGACTGCGCTTTGTCCGCCGACCTCTGCAACCCATTCGCGGCGCAGCAGGGCATCAACTCCGCCAACATGATGCCCGCGTTTTGCCAGATACTGCGCCAGTGCCCACCCCAGATAGCCGTCAACGCCCGCGATAAAAATGCGCATAGATTGAGGCATTATCCGTCCGAATTACGCCGGCATTCCCGCGCTGAGTACGGGCATAAAATCCTGAATGTATCCACGCGCCGCCAGTAGTTCGGCATTCAAAATGCTGCCCCCGGCAGCGCCGCGAATCGTGTTGTGTGCCAGCGCCACAAACTTGTAGCCCAGCAGCGGACATTCGCGCAGTCGCCCGATACTGGTGGTCATGCCCTTGCCTGCATCACGGTCACGCCGCACCTGTGGGCGATCAATTTGAGGGAGATATTGCACGGGGTGTTCCGGGGCGCTTGGCAGGTGCGGAATCGGTTCTAGGGCGCGGAAGGTCTGCCATGCTTCGAGCACATCGTCGAGGCTTGGTGCTGTATCCAGTGCAACCGAGATGTTCACCAGATGCCCGTCCACTGTTGGCACGCGGTTGCACGAAGCGCTGACAACTGCGTCCAGCCAGGTGACCTGTTCGTGTTCCAGTTTGCCCAGCATCCGCAGGGTTTCAGTTTCTAACTTGTCCTCATCCCCGCTGACATACGGAATCACGTTATCCAGAATGTCCAGCGAAGCCACGCCGGGATACCCGGCGCCACTGATTGCTTGTGCGCTAACCACAAGAATTTTGCTGATGCCAAACCTGCGCAGTGGCGCAAGTGCCATAACAACCGGCATCGCGGTGCAGTTGGAATTGGCAACCAGCGCGCCCTGTCGCCATCCACGGCGACGACGCTGCGTTTCAACTAGTTCGACATGATCTGCATTGACTTCAGGCAGCAGCAGCGGCACGTCTTCAAGCATGCGATTCGCTGAGGCGTTAGTGCAAACGATGTGTCCACGCTCAGCGAGTTCCATTTCAACAGGAACTGCCGCTTCTTTGGGCAGCGCGGAAAACACCAGCGGCGCGTTTAGTTCAGCGCCGAGCGCCTTCACCCGCATACTGGCGACGCTGGCGGGAATGCTGCCGTTGAGAACCCAGTTCGCTGCCTCCGCATAGTGTCTGCCTGCGCTGCGATCAGAGCCAACAACTTCGCTGACCTCAAACCAGGGATGCTTTTCTAAAAGTTGGATAAAGCGCTGCCCGACTGCACCTGTTGCACCAAGCACCGCGACCTCGAGTTTTTTCATACGTTCGCACTCCTAGATCCCGACAGAATTGGTCTTTACCGCCGGATATGATCCCAGCATTTTGACAAACGAAGCACGTTGTAACAACCGCGCCAGCACTGCCTGGCACTGCGCGTCCTGCCAGTGCCCCTCGAAGTCCAGATAAAAGACTGGCTCCCACGGGCGATTACGACGTGGACGCGATTCGATTTTCGTCAGGTTGATGCCCCGTTCTGCAAATTCTCCCAGACATTCATACAGCGCCGCCGGTCGGTTACGGGTCGCAAAAACAAGCGAGGTCTTATTGTAGTCGCTTGGTGCCGGATCGTCATGCCCCAGCACAAAAAACCGTGTGAAATTGAACGGAACATCTTCTATCTCGGTCGCCAGCACATTCAGGTTATACAGACGCCCCGCCAGTTCACTGGCAATCGCACCCGTCCCCTCCTGCGGCGAAACCGAAAGGTCATATGCTGATCCAGCAGTATCGTACCAGGGTTCGGGCGTCAGGTTATAGCGTTTCAGAAAGCGCTCACATTGTGCCAATGCCTGAGGGTGCGAGCGCACGACTCGCAGCGCTTCAAGAGTGCATCCCGCAGGCACCAGCAGCGCATGATGAACATGCAGAATAACCTCTGCTTGAATACGCAAGTCATAGTCCATCAGCAGTTCATATGCCTGTTGCACCGCGCCTGCCAGCGCGTTTTCCACCGGAAGAATTCCATAGGCTGCCGCGCCATTCTGAATCGCCTGAAACAAATCGCTCAGCGATTGACAGGGTAGTACATCACTGGACTCGCCAAAATGCTGCCGGATTGCCTGCTCCGAATATGCTCCATGTACACCTTGAAAGGCGACCCTCTGCTGCGCCAATGCCTTGCTCCCCTTTGCTCGTGCTGTTTGATTACGATTTGACAGTGCCAAACGCAAGATGATACACTTTTTGATGATCTGTGCAATAAATATTTTGCGTTGTTTCAGTAATGGTAGCCGGGAATGATGTCATGCAGGAAACTCGCCAGCACATTCTTGATATTCTGCGTGAAAACGGGCAGGCAACAGTCGATGATATTGTCGCCGAATTGCAGAAACGTCGCGGAAAAATCACTGCCGTCACGGTACGGCATCACCTTAACGTGCTGCAACAGGAACAGTTGATCGCAACTTCTGAGCAGCGTCATCGCGCGACGCCCGGACGCCCGCAGCATGTCTACGCCCTGACCGATCAGGCACAGGAACTGTTCCAAAACAATTACCAGACGCTCGTCTTTCACCTCATACGCCAGCTTAAGCACCAGCTCTCACCACAAGGGGTGAACGTGATGCTGGATGGTGTGGTTCACAGCATGGCGCAGCAGGCGAATATTCCGGATGTGCCCTTGAAGCGCCGGCTTGACCTCGTCGTCGATTACCTTAACCAGCAGGGCTATAATGCCCACACTGAATCGACCAGCGGTGGGTTCCTGCTGCATACCACCAACTGCCCCTATCATCAGATTGCCAGAGAAAGCGATCTGCTTTGCACAATGGATATGCAGTTGGTCGCAATGCTGCTCGGTGTTGTCCCCCGCCTGATGGCGCGCGTAGCTGCCGGAGATGCTGCTTGCTCTTACTTTATTCCCGGCACTTGATCCGGGGCAATATTGCTTATAACGGTCATATTTATTGACGCATTGCGCAATGCCGTGCTAAAATCACTGCAAAGTTTAAGCTATACTAAGACGAGGATGCAAGAGCAATGGCGCTCAACCAGCAACTGGAAACAGAGACACAGGTGGAAACTCCGATTCTGTCCGTAACACCGGCGGCAGTAGCAACAATCCGCATGCTGCTTCAGCAGCGCCAGATCCCGAGCCATGCGCTGCGGGTATTCGTCAGCGGTGGCGGCTGCTCCGGTTTGCAGTATGGTATGGCGTTTGAAGAAGCTGCTCGCGATAACGATGAAATCGTCGAGGTGGATGGTGTGCGTCTGCTTGTCGATTCCATTAGCGTGATGTACCTTCAGGGCGCAACGATTGATTTCGTGGACAGCCTGATGGGCGGTGGCTTTCGTATCGATAACCCCAACGCGGTTAGTTCCTGCGGTTGTGGGCACTCCTTCAAGTCGAAAGATGGCGAAGAAGCGCACGCACATGGCAGTGGCGGTTGTTCAAGCTGCGGCAGCTATTAATTGCTGCTCCGGTCGAAACTAAGGCAAGGGGTTGTAAGCCCCTTGTTTTTGTTTCACCCCATCAGGTTGTTCCGGACGCCAGTATAGTGTTGTGTTACCGTCCACGCCGTAAGGCACTGACCGCCAGCCCCAGCAGCCCAAAGCTCCCCAAGACCACAATTGGAATAATTGGCGCAACAGCAGCACCTGAATCAGCTGGCACCGCTGAATCACTGGCAGGCTGCACCGCAGGATCAGTAGACACAAATGCCGCCAGATCGGGCGGATACGTATACGTTGGGAGCGGTCCACTGCCGCTTCCTTCCTGCAGCCGTTCGGGCAGTGGTGTTCCCTGCACAGACTCGCCGCCTGGCGTCACCAGAATTAGCTCAGCAGTCTGTGTTGCACCCACAATGAGCGGATCGGGAGTCGGTTGGGCAAAGGGGTCAATTTCGGGGATAGTGGCAGAATCACCGATGATATCTACCAACCCGTCAAAGACCCAAGCGGTGCCGCTGGGCGAGCGTTCATAGACCAGGCGCAGCCAGCGGAAATAGCGCCCTGTGACAGGATATTGTGTACCTACGTTAATTGTACCGAGAATTTCCGCATTGGGGTCAGGCTCGGCACGCACATTCACCGCACCTGAATCTGACCGCGCTTCCAGCAGTACGCCCGTGAGGGCACTTGCTGCCTGTTCGGAGGTTGGGGTATAGGTTGGTGTGACATCCTGCTGGACAGCAGGCAGCGGAGTCGGGCTGGGCAGCGTAATCCGCGCAGGTGTTGCTGTTACGAGTGCCTGCGCGTCTGCTGGGATGACACTATGCTGGAATACTGCCAGCAGCCCAACTGCGCTGAACAACAATATAATCCAGCCTACTGTGGAATATGTCTTTCTCAAGCTGTTGTTCCTGTTCATCTCGATTCGCATTGACCTACGCTGGTCCTGCCATCACGCGTACATGATTCATACGCTTTATCAATCACCATGAAATCCAATTGTCCGGCGCTGTTCGTCCCTCAAGTGCAAGCCGCTGTTCTGTACCGTTACTCATGTAACCCTGATACTCCTGCCCAGCATACCCGTGCAGGGTCCATCCGCCCAGCACAAATGGCGGGATCTGGTGGTGCGGCGCACACTGCCCACATTCAATCGGAATCCATTCACCGTTGTAGCGGCGCGCAATATGAACGTGTGTGGCGTTGGAGAATCCCCCTTCGCAGGCAGCGTAGCCAAGCACATCGCCTGGTTGCACACCTGTGCCCGCAGGGATGCGCCCGGCACTGGCAATATGCAAATACAGGATTGTCCAGCCGCTGCTTTCGTCACCATCACCGTCTAAATCCAGAACGACAGCCCCGTCCTGGCTGCGCGCAATCACGCCACTGGCCACTGCGGTAACGGGATACTGTGAGGTATAACATGCGCTGGTTCCTACGGGACGCTCGTCCGGGGGGGCGAAGTCCACCGCCGCCCAACCGCTGCCGCTGCCCCACCCCCCGTGATGCCCGCCTGTGTAAAACCATGTCGCTCCTGCTGGAAATGGCAGTAACAATAGCGGTTGGTTCACGTTTGGTGGCACTAGAGGGTCAACAGCCGCGCTGAACGGATCGCCGAATGCCTTCAGGTATGTCTGGTAGACCCCATTCGCTCCCACAGCATTCAGCCACTCAGCGTACGACCCGCTGATCAGGCTCAGAAAGTGCTGGACCCCCACGGTGCCGGGGTTGAGTCCACTCGCGAACAACAACCGCTGACCATCGGCAAATGTGAGTGTTGTCCAGCCGTTGTACTTCCAGCCGTAATACCCCCGATTCAGCTCGTTTGCCGCCCAGGCAAGCTGCCGGTACAATCCGTCACGCTGGATTCCTGCTGGATATTCACGGATGCCGAACGGGTAAATTCGTTCATCACCGCTCACATCCATGCGTGTGAACCAGCCCGCCTTGAAGTCCAGCAGTGCCAGCAAAATGCGCGGGTCAACGCTGTATTCCAGCGCAACGCGCGTAACAATCTGCGTCGCAGTAAGCCGGTCGCTGCGCACACTGCCATCTGCCATTCGCGTATCAACCGTATCGACAACCTGCGTGATAAACCCGCTCTGCCTGGCGATGAACGTTGCCACATCAAAGCTGGCGCTGCCCGGTGCGCGAACCAGGCGGCTGTCAGGGATCAGCTTAAATGCCGCTGTCTCTTCTGTTGGTCTTCCCGGCAGCACAATTACCTGTCCAACTGCCAGCACATCAGGATTCGGCAAGTTATTGACTTCGAGCAGTCCCTCAATCGTCACATTGTAAGCGCTGGCGATGCCGAACAGTGTATCACCAGCCCGCACGATATGTTCCTGATAGCCCGACTGTGCTGACACCGGGCGAGTTGGGTCGGCGGTTGGCTGTGCAATCGGCTGAATCGCTGCCGCAGGGCTATCAGCAGTTGGCGGCACCCCTGGCTGCTGAGCGCCCCCTGATTGTGTAAAGGTTGCGGTAATCACAATTACTTCCGGCTGCGATGAGCACGCGCACAACAGCAGCGTACTACACAACAATATGCCTGCATACAGTCCCGCGATACGGCGTGTTTTCACATGGTTCTCCAATAAAATACCATTGGGAAGACACCTCATTCAATTGTATACTATCGTCACGCATTAAGGGACACTCACATGAAAACGTCCCGGTGCTTATGAATAATGAGAATCATTCAGGAGATTAACTATGGCAACACAACAGGAAATCGCTCAACTTTTTACAACCATGCAAGAGCGGTTTCAAACAGATAAGGCGGACGGTGTTGACACCGTGATTCAGTTCGACCTCAGTGGTGACAACGGCGGTCAATACTGGGTGAAGGTTGTTAACAATACTTGTGAAGTTGGTTCCGGCACAGCCGAGAATCCGAAAATGACTCTCAAAGCGGCTGCGGATGATTGGTTGGCGGTTGCCTCCGGCAAGATGAACGCGATGCAGGCGTTCATGAGTGGCAAGCTGAAGATTTCCGGTGATATGGGGGTTGCCTTCAAACTCCAATCCATGTTTGGCATGGGTTGATGCCTCAAATCCTGCAATCCAAAAGTGCGCAGCAATCTGCCTGCGCACTTTTCACTGCCCTTGCCCTGCCCAGATGACTCTACAGATCGCCAATCCCCAGACTGCCAAAGTTGGCGTTGCTCAGTGCGTCCTCAATCGCTTCCAGCAGGTCGTCATCGTCGTTTTCCTCGGCAACCTCAGCGGCGGCTTCCAGGATGCGAATTGCCTCACGTCCGCCGATCTCCCCCAGTGACCAGACTGCGGTTTCTTTTACTTCGCGGTCTTCGTTCAGGATTAACCGCCCCAGCGTCGGGACTGCCTCCAGCAGTTCCAGCTCTCCCGCGGCACGAACTGCCTCATAGAGCATTTCGGGGATTTTACTGTTGAGTTCGTCGAGCACATAATCACGCCAGCGGTCATCACAGGTACGTCCCATCGCAAATACAGCACTGATACGCATCCGAGGGTCGGAGTGCTCATATGCAGTGCGGATCGCGCCTTCAACCAGCGGGTGCCCGCAGTTGGCAATCGCTTCCAGTGCGCGACGGCGCACCCCGATTTCCTCATGCGCGTTTTCCAGTGCGGCGATGATCGCATTTTGCGCCAGCACAGCAGCTTCTTCGTGGATGCTGCCCAGTTCTCCTGCAAGGATAAAGCGCCCTAATGCGCTTGCCGCTGCTGCCCGCACCTCCGCGCTGCGATCTTGTCCTACCGCAGCAATCAGCAGGCGCATGACTTCCAACGTCTCATCTTCCCATAGGGTTTCGATGGCAGTTTCTCGAACCATTGGGTCAGGATCATGCAGTCCGTGAATAGCGAAAGTACGATAATCCAGTTCGAAGTTGCTTTCGCTGGTTTCTAGTACCTGGCGCATGACTTGCTGACGTGTTCGTGCAGGCAGCGCGTCCCAGTAGGGTGCAATCAACTGCACACTTTCCTCGGACAAACCCGATAAACCGTAATACAGTGTCGAATCGCGTGTCTTGCCGTCTTTCAGCATGCCAATGGTTTGTTCAAGCGTGGGCTGTTCGCGTGTTAGTTCTTCATCATCATCCCACTGCTCGCTGTCCGCATCCGCATACAGTTCTGCGTCAAACAGTTCATCCTCAAGTTCATCGTCGATCAGGTCATCGTCGTCATCATACCAATCGGTTGGCATGGGTGTTAAATTGCCCCTCTTCTGTTTAGCTTATGGTAGTATGATCGGGTTGATGATGTCGTTCAGAATGACAATCACCCCAATGGACAGCAGAAATACCAGCCCGATTAAGTGCACCACGCTTTCAAATTCTGGCGCTACCGGGCGTCCCCGAATGATTTCCAAAATAATGAACAGGATGCGCCCGCCGTCCAGCGCAGGAATCGGCAGCAGGTTGGTTGCTCCTAAAGCGATGCTGATAATCGCGGCGAATTCTAGCAGCCTGTTAGCGCTACCTGTTTCTACGGTTTCCTGAATGATTTGCCCGCCAACCTGACTGATTCCTACCGGGCCAACCGGACGCGCTGCCTCTGGGCTGATTGTGCCCCGCAGCAGCTCAATCGGTAACTCAAAAATCCGCACGATCATCGACCAGGTTGTGCTCACACCGAAGCCGATTCCTTCAAACAGATTGCGGTAAACAATTCGCTCCTGAGCCGGACCTTCCACATAGGCGGCACCAAGCACCCCGTCCCGTGAAACATTCTGGATAATGATCCCAACCGCGCCATCACTGGGTGCCGGATTACGGGGTATTAGCCGAACCTCGAATGTCTGTCCGGCACGCTGCACTAACAGCACGACCTGCCGCCCAAGGTTTTCCTGAATACCCTGAATCAGCGGATCGGTTGTTTCCGTGCGTGTGCCGTTAATACTAACAATCAAATCACCCACTTGCAGCCCGGCAGCGCTTGCGGGTGAATCCGGCGAGATGCCGCTGATGCCTACATAGCTTTCCACTGGCTCAGTAAACGCAGGTACTGTCCATGTTATGTCAAAGGTTTCTTCGCCGCGCCGGATTGTCAGCAGGCTGTTGCTACCCGGTTCCAGATCACGCAGCGCGCTGATCAGTGCTGCGCTGGTGTCATATGTTGTACCGTTAACCTCTTCGATGGCATCACCACTTTGCAGACCTGCTGCTGCGAAGGCACCACCCGCATCAATCGTTGTGAGTAGTGCGCGTGCCCCTGCAAATTCGGGGCTGCCGGACATCCCCAGCAGCGCGAAGATGATCACTGCCGTCAGAAAGTTTGCCAATGAACCTGCTGCCATGAAAAACATTCGCGGCAGGGGTTTTGCTTCGTTCACCGATTTTGTCTTTGTAGGGTCAATGCCCCGTGCGGCGAATTCTTCACGGTAGTAGTCGCTCGCTTCTTCATAGCGCTCTTTGAGCTTTGACGCAGCCGTCTGTGCTGTGGCTTGCCGCTCCATACGGTTCAATGCTTCCTGCCGGTCACGCGCCAGTATTTCCTCGTCGGTAACAGGGCGGACGAAATCCTCGCCCAGCGGGCGCACAAACCCACCAATTGGCAGCCAGTTCAGCGTGAACTCGGTTTCTCCCCATGTAAACAACTTTGCTGCACGTGGTGGAAAACCAACGCCAAACTCCAACACCGTAATTCCGGCTGCTTTTGCGGCGAAAAAGTGTCCCAGCTCATGGATGATGATCGCTGGAATCAGAACAATCCCAAACGCAATCAATGCGGATAGGAAATCATTACCTTGCAGGAAATTGAGCATTCACGTGTACCTCGACCATCAGCGTGACATTTTGATGGAGACATGCGGAGTATCCAACCGTGGCGGCATAATACATGACACCAGCAACCTTTGCATTATAATGCGTGCGTGCTTTGCGGGGCAAGCGCCATGCCCATCATGCTGGCTAGCTGTCCTCAATAATCCGCGCTCCGCCGCCTGGCGCCGCCTGACGAATATCCACAACACCAGACATCGTTCGTACTCTGCGGCTTACCTCGTCAGCATCTTCTCTTACACAAATACAATGCACGTTTGGACCGGCATCCAATGTGTAACATACACGCAATCCGTCAGCGCGCCATTGGCGGACTGCCTGCATTAGACTTAACGTAGTGGGCATCCAGTAAAACAGCGGCGGGCGGCTCGTCATCATTACCGCGTGCATCAGATTGCTGTCATGTTCAACCACTTCTGCCAGTGTGCCGAAATCACGCTCCAGTACTGCCTGACGGCAGACCGCCAGGCGTTCCGCAGCACCCGTCACCCGCGCTGTTTGCAGGTCGCTGGTGTTGGCGGCACTGTGTCCCGCACGTGAACCGACAGCTTTGTGTTCCTGGCTGACGATAGCAACCACATCCATAAGCTCCCAGTGCGTTCGGGGGGCGACGCTGTAGGCGTAGGAGCTGGCATCGTCATCACCTGTTACCCATTCGACAAAGCCGTCCGGTACTGATCGCGCGGCAGAACCGGAACCCTGTCTTGCCAGGGTTGTCAGTGTGCGTTCGTCAACATTTTTGTCCGCTGCCCTTAGCCCTGCGACGGTCAATGCTGCGAAAGCTGCCGCTGAAGAGGCAATACCTGCGCCCATCGGGAAGTTATTGTTGGTTTTGACTTCTGCATACAGGCTGATGCCAGTGTGGTTGCGCAGCAGATTCAGATGTTCAACAACACGGGTCAGTGCTGCTCCCGTTTGTGGTTGGCCGTTGATCACTAGCGTATCCTGTGTAAGAGCTGGCTCCCAACGGACTTGTGTGCGGGTGGTGAAGCTGTCCAGATTCATACTTAGCGATGGATTGGCAGGTAGGCGCAGTTGTTCGTCCTGATTGCCCCAATACTTAATGAATGCGATATTGGCATGTGCTTCGGCTGTTGCTCGATATTCTGGCATGGAGTTCTGTTCAATCCTGCGGTTGCTTTTTGTCAGTGCGACCTCTATCTTACCAGACATCTCAGCATTGTGGCGCATCGCCTTTCGCTCGTATAATCTTGCGCGCAGTGTGTTATATGCGTTAACGTCAATGGCGTGTCCTCTTACATGCCTGGATCGGAGTGGCAGTATCTTGCGCGCCCTGGTTGGTCTTGTGCGAACTATGCGTCCCCGACAGTGGACTAAGAACGGAATTATTTATGCCGGCATTGTCTTTGATGGGCAGTTGCTCGTCTGGGACTCCTTTCTGCGGGTGACGATTGCTTTCTTCCTGCTTTGCCTGATCGCCGGGTCTGTTTACATCATCAATGATTTGGTTGATATTGAGCGTGACCGCCAACACCCGACCAAGCAGTTTCGCCCGCTGCCGTCTGGGCAGCTGCCCGCTTCGCTAGCGGTTGCCGTTGCCGTTATTCTCCCGCTGCTCTGTGTCAGTGGTGCGGTGCTTCTATCGGGAAATTGGCGTTTTGCCTTTATGCTGGTTGCCTACCTGGTGCTTCAGATTCTGTATTCGTTTTTGCTCAAACATATCGTGATTGTGGATGTGATGGCAATAACGGCGGGCTTTGTCCTGCGGGTTGGTGCCGGTGTGTTGGTGATCGAAGTCTCCAACTTTTCGCCCTGGTTATATGCGTGCAGTGCGCTGCTGGCGATGTTCCTGGCAGTCGGCAAACGGCGTCAAGAGCTGCTCTTGCTTGCAGAAAATGCAGTCAATGTTCGTTCCATCTATAAGGACTACAATTTACCACTGCTGGATGACATGATGCGTATCCTGTTGACCAGCACGTTGATAACCTACATCCTCTATACGATTGAAGCGCCCACTATCAAAGTTGCCAACACTAACTCGGCGCTGTTGACAGTTCCCTTTGTCATGTATGCGCTGTTTCGCTATCTCTACCTGATTCACGTGCGTGGTGAAGGCGCTGCTCCTGATGAAGTGTTGCTCACCGATCGCCCATTACAGCTTGCGATCCTGTGCTGGGGCATCACGTTTGTGGTAATCCTCTACATGCTTGTCGGTACTTCAGTAGGGAGTGTCTGATCTGATGGCAAGCGCGCCCGCAAAAGTCATTCTGCTTGGCGAACATGCGGTTGTTTACGGACAGCCTGCGCTTGCCGTGCCTGTCTCCGCGTTACGTGCATCGGCTGCTGTAACCGCTAATGCACCCGGCGAACGTGGCTTACAGATTCTTGCTGCCGACCTGAATCAGGTACTCCCAGTGAATATTCAATCGGAAACACTGGATCATGCGCTGGTCATGACGGCACGTTTAGTACTGCGTCATATTGGTATTGAAAACGCGCCTGATGTGACCGTTCAGGTTCTGTCCAGTATTCCGATGGCAAGCGGTCTTGGCAGTGGCGCTGCGGTTTCGACTGCACTTGCGCGCGCGCTGTGTGATTATTTTGAGCGCGCTTTGCCCGTTGAGGAGTTGAATGCGCTTGTCTTTCAGGTCGAAA
>DAOTWP010000269.1:0-14961 GCA_034435675.1 Anaerolineae bacterium | reverse complement strand
GTCGCAATGCGCGCGCGCATCTTGCTGACATCCACGATTTCCACGTCGTCGCCTTCCGGCAGCGGCGGGTAGCTCGCGGCGGGCACACCGGCAGCCGGGGCAGCCGATGCGGCGGGGGCGGTGGCTGGCGCGGCGGCGGCAGCGGGTGTAAAGCCCTCGACATCTGCCTTGACAATGCGCCCGCCGGGACCACTGCCCTGCACCTGCTGCAAATCAACACCTTTTTCGGCGGCGACATTACGCGCCAGCGGCGACGCCTTCACCCGCCCTTCCGGGGTCACGGATGCGCCGTTCCCGCGCGACACAGCGACAGGCGCAGCAGCGGGCGCAGGCGCAGCAGCGGGCGCAGATGCAGCAGCGGGCGCAGACGCAGCAGCGGGCGCAGACACGGACGCCGGTTCAGCAGCAGCCTCCCCAACCAGCCCCAGCACAGCGCCTTCCTTCAGTTCCGCGCCAACCTGCGCGCGCTGTTCGGTCAGTGTACCGTCCGCAGGCGCTTCGATTTCCACCGTTGCCTTGTCTGCCTCAATTTCGGCAACGACTTCGCCCTTCTTGACGGCATCGCCCACTTCTTTGAGCCAGTTGAGCAGCATGCCGTCCGTCGTGAGCACAATTTCTGTCGCCATCGCTAAATAATCTCCCTCACGGCGTTGATGACCTTTTGTGTATCAGGCAGCGCCATGTGTTCGATTTCGCGTGCGTAAGGCAGCGGCACATCCAGCGCTGATACACGCTTCACCGGCGCGTCCATATAGTCGAAACAGTGTTCCTGAATCTGGGCGGCGAGTTCACTGCCGAAGCTGTAGAACGGCAGCGACTCCTCGACGATCACCGCGCGATTGGTCTTCTTGAAGCTCTCAAAGACAGTTGCCGTGTCCAGCGGGCGCAGCCAGCGCATATCCACGACTTCGCATTCGATGCCCTCTTTGGCAAGCTGGCTCGCCGCGTCCAGGCACCATTCCAGCCCGCGCGCATAGGTCACCAGCGTGACGTGCTTGCCTTCGCGCTTGACATCCGCCTTGCCCACCGGCACGAGATAATCTTCATCGTCCGGCACAGGACCGGGTTTGGAATACAAGCCGATGCTCTCGGTAAACAGCACCGGGTTATCGTCGCGGATCGAGGTTTTCAGCATGCCGTAGGCGTCTGCCGGGGTTGCCGGGCAGCCGACATAGATGCCGGGGAAGTGCGCGAAGATCGGTTCGGGCGTGTGGCTGTGCGTGGCGGTTGCCTGGTCGCCCCAGCCGCTTGCCGCGCGGAAGACCAGCGGCACACGGAACTGACCGTCGAACATATAATGAATCTTCGCCGCATGGTTGGCAATCGCATCCAGCGCCAGAAAGGCGAAGTTGATCGTCATGAACTCGGCAACCGGGCGCAGCCCTGCCATTGCCGCGCCAACCGCCGCGCCGCCAATTGCCATTTCGCTGATCGGCGTGTCCTTGACGCGCTTTTTGCCAAACTCCTCCAGAAAGCCGCGCGTCACGCGGTGCGTGCCCTGCCACGCGCCCACTTCCTGACCCATCACAAAAACGCGCTCATCGCGCACCATTTCTTCGTGCAGCGCCTTGCGCAGCGCCTCACGCATGGGGAGGTTTCTGGTCGCCATCGGGTTACGCCTCCTCCACATAGACATTATTGATCAGATCAGCATAGCCGGGGGCAGGGCTTTCGTCGGCAAAACGCACCGCTTCCTCAACCGTGGTGCGCGCCTGTGCCTCCAGGTCGGCAAGCTGGCTTTCGGCATCTGCTGCCTCGCTGAGAATCTGCCGCCGCAGGATGTTGATCGGGTCTTTGTTCTCGCGGTATTGGCGCAGTTCGTCGGAAAAGCGTGTGTCGTAGGAACGGTCAGAGACGCCGTGCCCGAAGTAGCGATAGGTCAGCGCTTCGATCAGGACGGGTCCGGTTTTACGGGCGTGTTCCACCCCTTTGCTGACCAGTTCATGCACCTTGAGGACATCCTGCCCGTCCACACGCCCCAGATCCTTGATGCCATAGCCGATGGCGCGTTTGTGCAGTTCCGGCTGCCCGCTGGCGTCTTCCACACGGGTACCCATGCCGACAAAGTTATTTTCAATCACCCAGACTACCGGCAGATCCCAGACAGCGCTGAGGTTGAGCGCTTCGTGGAAGTAACCGTTGTTGGTTGCGCCGTCGCCAATAAAGCACAGCACTACCCCGCCGGTTTCGTTGTAGCGGCATTCCAGCGCGATACCCGCCGCCAGCGGCAGATGCCCGGCGACAATCGCATAGCCGCCCCAGAAGTGCTGTTCGCGGCTGGCGAGATGCATCGAACCGCCTTTGCCACCGCTGGTGCCGGTCTTTTTACCCATCATTTCTGCCATGCAGGCGTTGGCACTGACACCGCGTGCCAGGGCAATGCCATGATCGCGGTAAGCGGTGATCACATGATCCTGCGGACCAAGCGCGCCGAGCGCACCCACGCCGACTGCCTCATGCCCGCTGTAGAGATGCAAATATACGCCCGTAATGCGCTTTTGTGCATACAGCGCGTTGCAGGTGTCCTCAAACTCGCGGATCAATACCATTTGCCGGTACCAATCCAGCAAAGTATCCAGCTTTGGCTTTGCTGCCATGTTGCCTCACAAGTGTATTTGATACCACGCACGCAGAAATTGCGCGAGCGTCCTGTGCCGGGATGCTCCTGTGCGCGGCATCGCCCCTTTCACATCAACAGGCATAGTGTACCAGTTGTGACGATGGGCGACAACCGGGGGCAAACCACAATGCGCGCGAGTCTTCTGGATTCACCGAACGATCTGCTGCGGATATGTCAGTTGCGCTGCCAGCGGGCGGCACGCTACGCAGTCGTCCGCCCGCAGCCAGTGCGCCGGGGTGGCAAGGGTTCAGACTGGCGCGCTGCCGCCGCCATCTGCGGTTTCACCGCCGCCTGTGCCGTTGCTCGCCTTGCCATCCTCGCTGCCAGGCGCGGCTTTGTCGCCATTGTTGTCGTCGCCGCCGCTGTCGTCGCTCACTGCTTCGTGTTCTCCTGTGACACGCTTAGGGGTGCTGCCCTGAAATTCGCGGATGCGGGCGATCACGCTGTTGATCTGCTTGCCCTCGTTGGTCGCGTCCCCATCCAGCGCTTCTTTCAGCCGTGAAAGCGTATCCACCAGCATGTCCAGCACATAGGGCGAATCCTTCGGCGTGGTATCGAACACCTGCTCCAGCGTCAGCTCGGCGTCGGCATACTTGCCCAGCGCCATCCGTGACGTGAGCAGATCGGAATATGCCCAGTAGTTGTCTACGTCTGCCTGCACTTCCGCCAGTGCCAGTTGTTCAACGCGCTTGTACGTGCGCAGCATCCCGGCGCGGTCGCGCTTTTGTACGTAGAGCAGGGCAAGGTTGCTGAAGGGGTAGGAAGACTGCGGCGTAACGGTGGAAGCCTGATCGTAAGCATGAATCGCCTGATCCACCTGCCCACGCCGGCGATACAAGCCGCCCAGCGACCCCCACCACGACTCGCCATCGTCGTCCACCAGCCGCGGCGAAATCTTCAGCGCTTCCAGCAGGTAGCTTTCGGCGCGGTTGAGTATCTGGCTGCGTTCCATGCCCTCGTCCATTTTTTCGCCGATGCGGCGGTAAACATAGCCCAGGGTTGCCAGCGCCGGGGCGAACTGCGTGTCAATTTCCAGCGCGCGCTGAAGATGACTCTCCGCTTTGTCCAGCATGCCGCTTTGCACATAGACATACCCCAGGCGGTAATGGGTATTGGGGTTATCAAGATCGAGTTCGAGGGCGCGCTGGTAGGTGTTGATGGCGCCGGTGAAGTCTTTGGCGCGGTACTGGCGCTCGCCAATCGGCAGCAGCGCCTGTGCCAGCGTGGCACGCGCGCTGCGCTGGCGCTGTTCCTCGGCGACGACCAGCAGTTGTTTTTGCAGCGCGTCCAGTTCGCGCTGGCGTGCCTGCATTTCCTGCTCGAAGCGTTCGCGCACAGAATCCAGCCGCTGCTGCGCCCCTTTTACTTCGCCTTCTGCCTGCAAAATGCGCCGGAAGCCGATAAAACCGCCTACACCGATAATCACCGGAATTGCCAACCCGATAATTGCCGTGATGCCCTCAAACAGTCCGAACAGATCATAGGCATAGCCCAGCGCGGTATCGGCACGGTTGTTCAGGTCTTCTGCCAGTGCCACATCCGCCGCTGCCTGGGTTGCCAGCGCTGCGGGATCTGCGGTGGGGGCAGGGGGGGGCGTGTTGTCCTGGGCGCGGGCGGGCGTGCCCCCCACCAGCACGGCAGCAGCCAGCAGCACAGCGGTGACCAACTGCGCCAGCGTGCGCGCTGGTAAACAGCGCGGCAGCCAGAACCCCCCCTGAAACCGGTTAACGGCTCGTATCGGGAAGAGTCTGAAACGCTCCCCGACTACACAAGCGCTGATCGCAGGATCTTCCAACGACTTATCACCGTGTGCGCCTGTCGTTTGCATCATCACTTGCCTCGCTGCCAGCCCAGAAAAAAGGTCGCCATCCTGTCGCGCAGGCCTTCCGGTCCGTCGGTGGTGGCAACCAGTTGAATATCGCCGCGTTCGACAATCGCGCGCAGCATGGATTGATCCGCCCGCCCGGTACGTTTGGCGGTAGCCAGCTCGTCGGCAAAGCGCCCACTGCCTTCCAGCACAATAATCGGCAGGTTAAGATCCTGCGTGGTCGCCAGAAAAACATCCTGCCGGGCAATCTGCCCGCCGTTAATCAGAATGCCGAATGCCGGTTTGCGCCCCGCGCCAGACAGCACGTGGGTGATGCGCACAATCGTTTCGGACTCGTCGCCCCACTGGTCGCCTGCCACCAGGATGAAATGTGAATGCCCACGCTGCAAGCGGGCATCCCCGGCGCTGTTTTCGTGTCCGGGGTAGCTGATGCGCCCGGCAGGGGCAACCCCAACCAGCGGAAAGGTGTAGCCGTGTTTGAGGCGTGCCTCCGCAATCATCTGCATGATCCCCGCGTCTGTGCCGCCGTCCACCACCACCGCGCCTTTGTCCTGCGCAAAACGGGCGATGCCTTCCTCGATAATCTGGCTCACCAGCGCGATGTCTTCCGGCGTCATCTGCCCCGCCCCCCCGGTCATAAAGATGGTCGGGGCGAACTCGCGGAAACCCAGACTGTACGCCAGTTCTGCGGCATCGCTGTTCTGGGCGGCGTGAATGGCGCGTGCCCGGTGCTGCCGGTCAAATTCAATCTGGAAGGGACGTCCGGGCAAATTCCAGTATGCCAGCAGCGCCAGCAAGCCGACGGCTGCGACTGCTACCACGACGATCACCAGCAAAAATCCTGCATCCATCGCCTTTGCGCCCCCTTAGGCATCTGACGGGCTTGTCGAGAGTGTCGGTAAAGCCAATTTCCCGCGCGGGGGGGACGCCGGACGCGCCCACCCTGCCAACGGACCTGCGCCACTGTGCTGCCTGATTTGCATACCGCCTGTTAGCTGGGGCAGAATGAGGGGCATTGTCCGCTGCATTCTGCGCCAGAACGCGGTATGCCGCGCTCTCAAAAAGGTGATTATGACTGCGTTTATGCCTGCGAATATGCCTGCTGAATTTGCCGCCGACCTGCTCCACTGGTACGACCAGCATGCCGCGCCGCTGCCCTGGCGCGCCTCGCGTGATCCGTATCGCATTTGGCTGTCCGAAATCATGTTGCAGCAAACGCAGGTCGAAACCGTTAAGGCTTATTATACGCGCTTTCTGGAAGCGTACCCGCAGGTTGAACGGCTTGCCACAGCGCCGCTGAGCGCAGTGCTCAAACTGTGGGAAGGTCTGGGCTATTATAGCAGGGCGCGCAATCTGCACAAAACTGCACAGCTTGTTGTCGAACGTTACGGCGGGCGTTTTCCTGACACCGCCGCAGGACTGCGCGAACTGCCCGGCATCGGACGCTACACTGCCGGGGCAATTGCCAGCATTGCCTATGGCGCAGTCACGCCCGTGCTGGACGGTAACGTCATGCGTATCTTTGCCCGCCTGACGGACCTGCCCGACGACATCACCCAGCCCGCCGTACTGGCACACCTGTGGGCGCTGGCAGAGGCGTGGGTGCCGCCCGAACGTCCCGGCGATTATAATCAGGCGTTGATGGAACTGGGGCGCACCGTCTGTAAACCGCGCAAGCCGCTGTGTGCCGCGTGCCCGCTGCGGGCGCACTGCCGCGCCTGTGCCGCCGGGACCCAGACGCAGCGCCCGGTCAAGGCGAAAAAAGCCGCCACACCGCATTACGATGTGACCGCAGGGATTATTCGCGGGGCAGACGGACGGATTCTGATTGCCCAGCGCCCGCCCGAAGGTCTGCTGGGCGGCTTGTGGGAGTTCCCCGGCGGCAAACAGGAGCCAGGCGAAACGCTGCCCGAATGTTTGCGCCGTGAACTGCGCGAGGAACTGGCGATTGAGGTCGACGTGGGCGCGCTGTTCGTGGTCGTCAAACATGCCTTCACGCATTTTAAGATCACGCTGCATACGTTTGTGTGCCAGCACACCGGCGGCGAACCGCAGCGGCTGGGGGTGCATGATTTCGCGTGGGTCAACGAGGCAGACCTGCTGGCGCAGACACACTACAGCTTTGGCAAAGCAGACCGCGAAGTGCTTGCCGCGCTGCGTGCCCGTCGGGAGATGCTGCTCTAGCCCGCCGGGAGATGCTGCTCTAGCGACTGCCCGACACTGCCGCCGGCAGCGCCTGCTTCTTAACGCAAATCTGCCCAAAATTAAAGGAAATTCCCACAAAATTCACGGATTCGTCGCAGCATCCATTATTCGATGGGTGTACAATACAACACATTAACAAAATGTCATGCTCAGAGAACATCCTTATGCAAAATACCAATCATCCGCAGTCGCCGGCATCCCTTCCGGCAATCGAAGAACTGCGCCGCCTGCGCGACATGCTCAGCGAAGTTGCCCAATCGCTCAACAACCAGCGCGCGATCCTGCTGCGCCGCCAGCGCGACCTGCCGCCAGGCATTCTGGAAAGCATTGCCGCCTTGCAGCAGGATCTCGACGGGCTGGAACACAGCATTCTGGACGAGCGCACCGAGCTGGGGCAGCTGCGTTCACTGGCGCAAACCTCCGCCCTGATTAACACATCGCTGAATCTGGACGAAGTGCTGACGCGGGCGATGAGCGAGGTCATCAACCTGACTGGCGCAGAACGCGGCTTTATCATGCTGCGCACCGACCACGAAGAAGAACTCGATTACCGGCTGGCACGCGACATCACGGGCAGCCCGGTGCCGGATCCGCGCGGGCAGGTCAGCCAGACGATTCTGCGCGATGTGATCGAAACCGGCACACCGCTGCGGGCAGACAACGCCTACAAAGACCCGCGTATGCAGGACAACATGAGCATCGCGCAGTTGTCGCTGCGCTCTGTCGTCTGTGTGCCGCTGATCTACCGTGACCGCGTGATTGGCGCCGTGTATGTGGACAACCGCCTGCGCGCGGGCATTTTTGGCGAACGCGAGGTCACGCTGCTGACGGCTTTCGCCAATCAGGCGGCGGTTGCCATCGAAAATGCGCGGCTCTATGCCAGCATCCAGACCACGCTGGCGCAGATCACCGAGCTGCGCGACCTGATGGACAACGTGTTTTCCTCGGTGGGGTCGGGTATTATGACCACGGATGCCGCCGACCAGGTGGTGATGACCAATCGCGCCGCCCAGTTGATTCTGGATCAGGGGGCAGAAACCCTGATCGGCAGCCCGGTGCGGCGGGTGCTGCCCGTACCATCTGATGAACTGGACGATGTGTTTGAAAAAGTCAAGACCGCGGGCGAAAATCATGCGCTGGATGCCGAACTGGAAGTCGCGGCGCGCGGCAGGCTCTCGCTGAATATCAAGTTCAGCCCGCTGCTCGATGCCGAAAAGACCATTCAGGGCGTGGCAATGGTGGTGGACGACCTGACCGAGCAGCGCCAGCGCGAAGAAGAACTGGACATCATGAGCCGCTACCTGCCCCCGGCATTGGTCCGCAACATTGATGTAATCTCGAATCTGGCGCTGGGCGGCGAACGGCGCGAAGTCACCTGCATTTTTGTGGATGTGCGCCCGTTGAGTACGTTTGCGCCCGGCACGCGCCCGCCGCAGATCATGGATGAGCTGAATATCTTCCTCGCGGTGGCAACCGATGTCGCCCATGAGACACAGGGCGTGATTGACAAGTACATGGGTAACGAAATCATGGTGCTGTTCAACAGCCAGTTGAACCCGATGGACGACCATGCCCTGCGCGCTGTGCAAACCGCGCTGCTGATTCGCAGCCACTTCGCCGCAATGTACGCGCAGTTGGGCATTCCGTCGCATTATTATCGTATCGGCATGCACACGGGCGTTGCCACGCTGGGCAACGTGGGCAGCCGCAACCGCCGCGACTTCACCGCGATTGGCGACACGATTAACCTGTCCAAACGGCTGGAAGAAAACGCCAGACAGGGACAGATCATCATCAGCGAAGAAACGCGCCGGCATCTGGAACGCAGCCTGCTGGATAAGACAATTACGCGCGATTTTGCGGGCGTGCGCTTTGAGGAGCGTGACCCGATCAAGGTCAAAGGGCGCGAGCAGTACACGCGGATTTACGAGGTATTTGAATCATGACTATACCGGGCGACGATACAACCAAACGCATGTTTACGCCGCAGGCTCCCCACGCGGCGCTGTCGGTCAATGAGCAGTTCCGGGTGCT
This sequence comes from Anaerolineae bacterium, assembly GCA_034435675.1. Classification (GTDB taxonomy): domain Bacteria; phylum Chloroflexota; class Anaerolineae; order Aggregatilineales; family Phototrophicaceae; genus DAOTWP01. Next base: position 6,274 of record DAOTWP010000269.1, on the reverse strand, counting down.
GTCTCAGCGCTTGTCGGGGACGATTGAGGCGCTGCGCAACTGGCGTGAAGAATTGATGCGGCTGGGCATGAACCTGCCCACCGGCACGCTGGACACGATCCGCTCGGTGGAGGCGCGGCTCAAGGTGCTCAGCCAGCAGCAGGCGGGCACGACGATTGAACTGCGCCAATTGCGCGAACTGGCACAGACTACCGCGCTGATTAATTCCACGCTGGACACGTCCGAAGTGTTGAATCAGGTCATGGACCGCGTGATCCAGCTTACAGGGGCGGAGCGCGGTTATATCATGCTCAAGAATGCCGAGACCGGCGAACTCGATTTTCGCGTGGCGCGCGGCATTGACCGTGAGCAGCTTGGGCAGCAGGACTTTAAGGTCAGCCGCACGGTGGTCAACCGCGTGGCAGACAGCGGCGAAGCGGTGCTGACCGATAACGCGCTGGCAGACGAGCGCTTTGGGCAGCAGCAGAGCATTGTCGGCATGAAGCTGCGCAGCATTCTCGCTGTGCCGCTGAAGATGCGCGATGCGACCATCGGCGTCGTTTACTGCGATAACAGTGTGCTGGCGGGCATCTTCCAGCAGCATGAACTACAGCTTGCAGCGGCGTTCGCCAATCAGGCGGGGGCGGCAATCGAAAACGCGCGGTTGTTCGAGTCGGCGCGGGCGCGCCTGCGCGAGGCAATCGAAACTCGCGACCTGATGGAGAATATTTTCACCTCCATTGCCAGCGGGGTGATTACGCTGGACAACGACAATCTGGTGACGATCTGCAACACCGCGGCGCGGCGGATTATCGACATGGAAATTGCCGAGGTGCTGGGCAAGCCGGTAGACACGGTGCTGCCAATGCTTGACGGCGACTTCATGGCGGCGCTGGAAAGTGTGCATCACAGCGGCGTCCAGCAGTTGTTGACCTTTGAGCCGGTGCTGAACGGTGAACCGCGCATCTGGAATGTGATTATCAGTTCGCTGCGTGACAGCAGTGGGGGCGCGCTGGGGTTGGCGATTGTGCTGGACGACATGACCGAAACGCGCCGGCGCGAGGCGCAGTTCCAGGCAGCAGGGCTGTATCTGCCGCGCAAGATTGTAGAAAACCTGCGCAGTCTCGATCAGGTCAATGTGGGCGGCGAAGAGCGCGAAATCACGGCGGTGTTTGCCGACGTGCGCGGCTTTACCAGCTTCAGCGAGAAACTGGAGCCGGAAGAACTGATGGAGATCATCAACCAGTATCTGAGCCTTGCCAGCGATGCGATTGACTTTTATGGCGGTATCGTTGATAAATACATGGGCGACGCTGTGACCGGGCTGTTCAACACGCAGGTCAACCCGCAGGATGACCACGCGGTTGCCTGTGTGCGCGCGGCGATGAACATGATCTTTGACCTGCTGGCGCTGCATGAGCATATGCCGGAAGAACATCGTCTGTTCTATGGCGTGGGCATTCACACCGGCGCGGCGGTGCTGGGCAACGTGGGCGGCACGGCGCGCAAGGAGTTTTCCGCGCTGGGCGACGCAACGGATACTGCCAAGCTGCTGCAAGAGAACGCGGGAAAGGGTGAAATCATCATCAGTCAGGCGACCTACGACCTGGTCCGGGATTACTTCGAGTGTGAGCCACGCACGCCCAACCACGAAAAGATGAAGGGGCGCACCGATATTGAGGTGGTTTACCGCGTGGTCAAACGCAAGCGCGGCGCGCCGTCGCAGTCGCCGGTCAGTTCCGAATTACTCGATTTGCTGAAAGAGGACTAAAGCTGATGAAAGAAGCAGGCGAAAAATTTCTGGCGGAAAACGCGGGTAAACCGGGTGTAACCACCACCGCCAGCGGCTTGCAGTATAAGGTGGTCCAGGCGGGCACAGGCGCGAAGCCCAAAGCCACCGATACGGTGCGCGTGCATTATCGCGGCACCTTTATTGACGGGCGCGAGTTCGACAGCTCCTACAGCCGCGGCGAACCGATTTCGTTCCCGCTGAACCGCGTAATTGCCGGTTGGACCGAAGGCGTGCAGTTGATGCCGGTGGGCAGCACTTACGAGTTCTATATCCCCTACAAACTGGCATACGGCGAACGCGGTGCTGGCGGGGCAATTCCGCCCTATGCGGCGCTGGTGTTTCAGGTGGAACTGCTGGGGATTGAGTAAGCGTGCGCCGGTTGCTGTGCTGCTGCGTGCTGTTCTGCCTGCTGGGGCTGCCCGGTGCCGCACAGGCGCAGGCGTCCGGCTTCCTCGGCGGTCCGCTGGTCGCCTTTACCACTGCCGACCAGTCGCAGGTGCTGCTCTATGACCAGCGCAGCGGCAGCACGCGCGCGCTCAATTTTGGCGCGTTCTGGCATGTCGTCTGGGGCTTCTCGCCGGATGGCTGCCGCCTGCTGCTGACGCTGGGCGAGGGTATCGCCGCGCCGCAGCGGTTGTACAGCGCACGCCTGGACGGCAGCGACCTGACGCCGCTGCTGGACTATACCGAACTGCCGCCGGAGCGCTGGAGTGCCTTTGAACCGGCATGGTCGCCGGTAACGCCGGGGCAGCCCGGACGGATCGCCTTCACGCTGATCCGCGATTACCCGCAGCAGGACGGCACGGTGGAGCGTCAGTATCACCTCGCCTGGATTGCCGACGATGCCGGTTTCCCGCAGACGCCGCAGTTCTACAGCGTCAGTGGCGACGAGCACACACCGCAGTGGTCGCCCGATGGACAGTGGCTGGCGTACACGTCGTATGATGAGCGTGTGCCCGGCGCGGATGTGTTTTCTACCGCTGCGCCCACGCCTGCACCGCCGCCGGGGACGACGCCGGTGCCTGGCACGCTGCTGCGCGAGGCGGATCTGTGGGCGGTCAGCTTTGACGGCGCGACCAAGTACCGCCTGACGACTTTCCCTACTGGTAGTATCAGCAACCCGCGCTGGAGTCCCGACAGCACGCTGGTCAGCTTTGTTTATTCGCCCAGTCCGTCCAACGATATGTTCTGGATGATCGCCAACGCGCCGGAGGCAATCCCGACGCAGTTGAGCAGCCAGTGGGCGCTGATTCTGGACATGACCTGGCTGCCGGACAACACCGCGATTCTGGCGTCAGTGCGCGATTTCCGCGACATGCCGGAAAACCGCCTGTGGCGTATTCCGCTGGTGGGGCTGGCAGACACCGACGCCGTGCCATACCTGAACGACCCGGCGCTGGCGCACACGGATTTCCCGCGCTTCAGCCCCGATGGGCGCTGGCTGGCGCTGCGCAGCGAGTACACACTGGTGCTGTACGATACAACGACAGGCGCATGGACGCCGCTGCCGGACAGCGCGGGCAATACGCCGCCGTTCTGGTCGCCCGCCGCGTTTGTGGGCGAAGCCGCCTGCGGGTGAGAGGGGCAAGATGTGAATGCGTTACAAATAGTCCACGCGGTTGAGCATATCCTGGTCACTGAGCAGGGTATGATAGAGAGTTAAGCCTTTTACCCAATCGCCAATCGTGTGCTTGTCCTGCTGTCCGATGATGCCCGCGTGCTGCGCGCCTTCTGCGGCAAGGCGCACATAATCGGTATCGTGCGTGCAGAGTACATAACCCGGCGCGCCAGATGGCTCTGGTCGGACTCGCCAAGTGCCGCGCGGTCACGAACCGACACCGCTTCAATCCCGCGCAGCCTGAGCTGTTCGCCAGCAGCAACCTGCACATTTTCATCGAGATAAAAGCGAAGTGCCGCCATTGGCGATCCATGCCTCTTTCAGGCTGCGCGCGGTCGCTGGCTGCTGGCGGATGTCCTCATCCAGTTCGCGTTTGTGTTCGTAATAATACGCCAGCGCCGCGTAGACACCCGCCAGCGGCACGGCGTAATCGCCGGCGATGTCATCAGCGCTGCGCTGGTGAAACAGGTGGGCGATGACCACATCGGTCACACGCAGTCCCGTGCCGGCGCTGCACGGACGCCCGCCGCGCACCTGCGGGTTGGCGGCGATCAGGGTGATAGTGAGAGTCGTATCCATAAGCGATCCACCTGCTCGATTTTCATCTCAGTGTAGCATAGATTGGAAAGCGCTCTCAATTCCCCACACAATCTGAATGCAATCCCGACACTGTGGCTTCCTGCACTATCCACGATATTCATGTATGTTGGGAACTACCAATCATCAGCCGTCTGCGCCTATGCCGCGTTATTAACTTTTGGAAGAATCGTAACTGCTCAGCCATTGAATTTGAGGCTAAATTGCCCTCACCCCAAATCCCTCTCCCCATGGAGCGGGACTTAAAAACTCACCCTGCCCGTATTCACCGCTTCTCATTAGGGAGAAGGCGTAGGGGGATGAGGGCTTCACGCTCAAAACAGGGCTGAGTAGTTACGAAAAATCAATCGGGTTGGCAACAAATGGGATTAATCCCCTTGTTCATCACGATGAGCGGCTGTCTTAAAACCCTGCCACCTTTGCCTTTGTAGGGGAGGTCTCAGACCCGCCCCAGGCAGACTCAGCAGTCGGCGAACCAGCTCATCCCGTTCTTCCGGACTTGAGTAAGCCAGTTCGTAGTGAAGAAAATAATCTCAAGAGGATCCTATACCCGGATTGCTGGTGCCCGCCCAACGGGGGTAAGGTCAGTCCTTGTGAACGCCTGCGTCCACAAGAACCTGGTTATGCACGACTTTCACCGGATTAGCGTGTACAACATCTCTTGAATTTCTGCAAATAGCGCTTCAACGAAGTGTACCGGGTCAGCCTGAGTCTGTAGGTCAGCGTATTTCACCACAACACCGCGCCAACCCTTCGTGTTCCAGACAGCGGGTTCCGGGAGCAGCGGCGCATCAAACGCTTCCGGATACGGATAGGCATAGGCATACAGATACGGAGACTCATATTGACCTGGTGTATAGGGCGTAAAGCCGAAGTTGAGATGGGGCTTGCTGTCCTCCAGTGCGTGGTTATCCGGGTGAAACCAGAGTGTTGAAAGGTCGAAGTGTTCCGGCCAGACGACAACCGGAGTCATGTGTCCTTCGAGCCGTGCCCGGAAACGCGCTGCGGCTGTAAACACACCATAGAGCACATCTGCGTAATCGCTGGCAGTCTGTTGATTGAGTGTAAGCGCTTCAGTGTGGGTTACGTCTTCCAGCTTGAGGAATTCAACCCGCTTGCTATCTGCGTGTAACTTCTGCATTAACCCGCCTGCGAGTGTCGCTGATTCAACATCAGCGAAAAACGATGCCAGTTCATCCCGCTTGAGCGCAGTAAGCAGGACTTCAAACAGACTGGCTTGTGTGTGATCCGCAAGGGGGAAGTGTTCACGTGGTCCATTTGCGCGCGCGTAGATCATGGCGGCATCTTTGAAGTTCACGTGAATACACCCACCGTGCGGCAATTTCTGAGAAACCAGCCCCGCTGCTTCGACAAACATGGGCAGATGCAAATAATTGTTGCGTGGGGCAAAGACCGCGTTATGGATCGGACCGAGTAACATGGCAGCCTGGTGCAAAGCCCATGATGTTGTTTTCCAGTCGTTCAGTAGTGCAAAGCCCATAGGTGTCTCCTTATGTCTCACTATGCGCCAAACCCTCGCCACCATCCACCCGCAAGATAGCGCCGGTGGCGAAGTCATTCTTTGCGAAAAACAGGCAGGCATCTGCGATATTGCCCGGATGACCAATATGCCCAAGCGGCAGTGCGTGCGAAATCTCATCCAGTACCGACTCGTTTGCATCAGCCGGGACAAGCACCGGACCTGGCACCACGCAGTTCACCCGAATCCCGTAGCGTGCGAGCGCGAGCGCGGCAACCTGTGTCAGCATAATAACGCCGGCTTTGCTGATGCTGTGATGCGGGCGCGATGCCCAGGGGTTCAAGCCGCTGTTGTCACTGATGTTGATGATGACCCCACCCCCATTTTCGCGCATCAGGCGTCCGGCATGCTGCGTTAGCAAAAACGGTCCTTTGAGGTTAGTGTTCATAACCTGATCCCATTCCGCTTCGCTGATGCCAAGGAAGTCGTTGCGCTTAAGAATCGCCGCGCTGTTGACCAGCACATCCAACCGTTCGTAATGTGATCGCACCTGTTCGAACATCCTGGCAGCATCTTCACTCTTCCCCTGATTGCCGCTGATGACCAGCGCCTCGCGCCCCATTTGACGAGCCTCGTCAGCTGCGCTTTGGGCATCCTCGGCGCTGGATGCTGCTGCGTGATGGATCACCAGATGCGCCCCCTGCTTTGCAAAGGCTAAGTGCAACCACAGAAATCTAGCGGGATTATTTTCCGTAGGGGCAGGTCTGAGACCTGCCCCTACATCCGACATTTTCAATTTGGTTGTACT
>DAOTWP010000268.1:0-48474 GCA_034435675.1 Anaerolineae bacterium | reverse complement strand
TACTATCGTTCTCCTGACGACCGCCCAGACTGATTCACAGGTGAATGCCGTGCTGCACGCGCAGATCGGCGAAGGGGTGGGACACATGGCGGCGTACCTCAAGTCGCGGGTGGAGGCGGGCGAACTCCGCGCCGATCTGCCGCTGGAACACAGTGCGTTGATGTTTTATTCCGGCATTTTCGTCTACTTCCTGATGAATCAGCATGTCTCAAATGAGGCATGGGAAGCGACGGCATCCACATTTGTTAACAGCCTTATTCAGTTATGGATCGGTGGTGCGGGACGGTAGCCGTATGCAGCCGTCACTTTTTTTGCATGAATCACTGAGTATTCACTCAACCAAACAATGAAGGGGACAGGATGAGCAACATGAAAACCGATGTGATCGTGGTGGGCGCGGGACCGGCGGGCTGCGTCTTAAGCTATCTGCTGGCACGCAGCGGCATTCAAACGGTGCTGGTCGAACGGCATACCGAACTTGACCGGGAGTTTCGAGGTTACTTCTTCCAGCCATTGGTGATGAAGCTGTTCGACCAGATGGGGCTGCTGCAAGACATTCTACGGCTTGAGCATGAAAAAGTGGACGCATTCCACTTCATCGATCATGGGCGCGAATTGTTCGCGGTGCGTTTCGACGATCTACCCGAACCCTACAACTACGGAATCAACCTACCCCAGCCGCCGCTGCTTCGATTTTTGATCGACCGCGCGCAGGCTTTCAGCAACTTCACCTATCTGGATGGTGCATCCGCCAGCAAATTGTTAATGACGGGTGGACAAAGCGGCGGATTAGTCATCAAACGCGGCGGACAGAGCGTGGACATCACCAGCCGCCTTGTGGTGGGTGCGGACGGGCGCTTTTCCACGATACGTAAACTTGCCGGGATCGAACAGCAGGTGAAAGGCGTGCCCTTTGATTTCATCTGGTTTGATCTGCCTAACCCGGAACACAAGCGGTATCCCCTCTCGATCAACATTGAAGACAGCGGCTTATTGATCTACATCCCGATGGGGCGTGATCGCGTACAGGTGGGCTGGTTTATCCCCAAAGGCGGCTACAAGGCACTGCGCGAAGCCGGCCTCGACCATTTCCGTGATCGTTTGATCGCCGCTGATCCGGCACTGCGTGAATCCCTTCACCAGTACTTGACCGACTTCAAACAGTGTTCGGTTTTGGATGTCGAAGACGCGATTGCGCAAACATGGGCGAAAGACGGCGTGCTGCTGATCGGTGACGCCGCGCATGTCGCCTCACCGTTTTCCGGGCAGGGCAACAGCCTGGCAATTCAGGATGCGGTGGTCGCGCACCGCGTCATTATCGATGAACTGCATATGCAGCACGGCATCCTCATGGAGGTGGGATTGCGTGCCTTCGAGGAAGTGCGCCGCCCGGCAGTCGAGGAGATCAAGCACATTCAAGCGATGCAGACGCAGTTGGTGACGGCGGACTCACTGTTTGAAATTTGGCTGCGCCGCTTGGGGATGACGATTATCAAGCATACCCCCCGCTTTGACGCGATGCGCGCAAAACTCGCGCTAGGCGCGATCCCGCTGCATGTCGCCACTCAGTATTTTGTTCAAGATGCGCTCGCACACAACTAAGATGCACATTTTTTGCTTATCCACTGAGTGTTCACTCAGTAAGGGGGTTCACATGGCACAGGCAGTCGAGCTTGTACAACTCAGCAAGCAGTTCCGGCGCAATAACGGGGATATGCTCACCGCGCTGGATAAGCTCACCCTCACCATCGAGTCGGGGCAGGTATTCGGCCTGCTCGGACCAAACGGTTCTGGCAAGACGACCACCGTCAACCTGATGAGCGGCTTGCTCAAACCGAGTTCCGGCGCGGCGCGGGTGTGCGGCATCGACGTGGCGGCGAACGCCGAAGGGGTGCGCGCCGTCATGGGCGTGGTTCCGCAAGAAACCGCCCTGTATAATGATCTCACCGCTTACGAAAACCTGCTCTTTCACGCACGGCTGTACGGCGTGCCAGCACGCGAACGCCGGGAACGGATCGCCGCACTGCTTGAACTGGTCGGCTTGAGCAATCGCCAGCATGATCGCGTCGGGACGTTCTCTGGCGGGATGCAGCGGCGGCTCGCGCTGGCGCGGGCGCTGCTCACCCGCCCGGCGGTCGTCGTCCTCGATGAGCCGACGCTCGGCGTCGATGTGCAGTCACGCGCCGCGTTGTGGGAGCGTATCCGCCAGATCGCCGCTGAAGGCAATACAGTGCTGCTGACGACCAATTACATGGAAGAGGCGCAAGCACTCGCGGATAACCTCGCCATTCTCGATCACGGGCAGTTGATCGCGCAGGGCACGCCGGAGCAACTTCAGCGGCAGCTGGGGACGGGCTTCATCGAGGTGGAAGCCGATTTCAAACCTGAACATCTGAAAGCGCTGGAATCCCTGCCCGGTGTGACCAGCGTGACGTGGAACGCGCCGCTTGCCCGACTGATGACGGCGCACAACGCCGCGATCATGCCGCAGATCGTCGATTGCCTGCATGGACTAGCGATCGAACCCCGGACGATCACGCTGCGCAACCCTGACCTGAACGATGTTTTCCTCAACCTGACCGGGCGCAAACTGCGCGACTAGAGTAAGGATACCACCATGCAATCGCTCGAAACCATGTTCGCGCTGGCGTGGAAAGACTGGCTCCGCTACAGCCGTCAGCCGTTTTTGATCGTCGTCAGCATTGTGATGCCGCTCGTGTTCATCTTCTTCTACGCGATCATCGTGCCGTCCAGTTCGACCAATCCCGTTGTGATCGCGCTTGAGGATGACGGTGAAGCGGCACAAGCCATGCTCCACGCCATCGAAACGATTCGCTCACAAGAGGCGCTGTACTACGAAATCATCACGACCGACCCGGCAGAGGCACACGCCCTCTTTGATCGCGGTGAGGCACTTGGCATGATCGTGATCCCCGCCGACTTCGGGGCGCGCCTGTCCGAAACCGGAAACGCACAGGTCGAACTCCACCTGAACAATATCAACTCGGACTACTCGAAGAATCTGCGCCTGCGGCTCGATTATGCCGTGCGCACCTTCAATGAAGCACACGGTGGCGCAGCGATTCGTGTTGATGAAACAAGCTGGCTGCCCGCCGACCCGGTCATGCAGAACTACATCAGCACCAGTCTGCTGCTGTTCGCGTGTTTGTACAGCGCGATGGTCAACACGGGCTTGCAGGTCGCCGCCGAGTGGAATGACCGCACCGTGAAAACACTGCTGCTCGCCCCCGTCAATCGCGGCACGCTGATTGCGGGCAAGATGATCGCCGGGTTGGGGCAAAGCCTGATCGCGATTGCGCTGGTGATCGGCGTGCTGGTGCTGCTGTTCAATTTCCGTATCATCGGCTCAGTGTGGGCGCTGGCAGGCATCATCGCCGTGGTGATGCTGCTCGGCGCGGGGTTGGGCGCGGTCGTCGGTGTCGCCAGCAAGCAAACGCTCGCCGTCACTTCAATCCTGATCACCCTCTCGATTGTGATTTTCCTGATCTCGGGCAACGAGGACTCGATGCGCGGCTTGGCGTGGTCGGGTCCCATTGTCGCGCTGTGGCAGATTGCGCGCCTGCTGCCGACCACCTACGCCTTTCTCGCGGCGCGGAGTCTGCTGCTGACCGGTGACACCACGACCTTAGGCTCTGACCTGCTGATCGTCGTGCTGACGACCATCGTCGTGATCGCTAGCGCCCGCGCCCTACTTTACCGCGCTTACAGTCAGCTTCCCGGAGGTCAATAACCATGCTGCACTTTATCGATCAACTGTGGGGGGTGTTCGCCAAAGACTTGCGCCAGTGGCGGCGCGATCGACAGGCATTAGCAGGACCCATGTTCATTCCGTTGGCGCTCATGCTGATCTGCACGATCCTGTTCGGCTTTGGCGGGGATGAGTGGAATGTCGCGCTGATCAATGAGGGCGACGGCGCGCAGGCGGCTGCCTTCGCCGCCACCATCGAGAACCTGCGCGGCAATATCTCCCCGTACTACCGCATCGTCACCCGCGATCCCGACGAAGCGCGCCGCCTCGTCGATGCCGGTCGCCTGCACATGATGATCACCATCCCGGCGGATTTTGACGCACGGATTGCAGCAGGGGAAATACCGGAGATCGACACGCGGGTGTTCAACATCAACACCGACATGACGAAGAACGCCCGACTGCGGCTGGATCGCGCCATTCAGGATTTTCTCGCCTCAGAAAATCAAGCACCGGTCACGGTGGCACAGTACACGGTGCGCGAAAACGATGTGTTCCGCAGTGCGTTCATCGCAGGCGGTGCGGTGATTATCGCGCTGATGGTCGGCGCATCGCTCAACACCGCGATCATCGTCGCCCGCGAATGGGAACGCAGCACGCTCAAAGAAATTCGCCTTGCCCCTGGTGGCATCAGCGCGCTCGTCATTGGAAAACTGCTCGTCGGGCTGGCAGCAACTGCCGTCAATGTCACGGTCGCGCTGATCGCCGCTGTGCTGATTTTCAGGCTGAACATCCCTGCAGATCGCTGGCTACCGCTGCTCGGCTTCGGGCTGCTGGTCGGAATCGCGGCGGCGGGCTTGGGCATGGCGGTCGGCGCGGTCTTCCACGACTACCGCATTTTGCAGCCGCTTTTGCTGGTGCTGGCAGCGGGGAGTTTCTTCGCGGCAGGCGGCTATGGCAGCGTGGCGACGCTCCCGCCCGCTGTACGCGCCTTCGATGTGTACTGGCTGCCCGCCTATGTCTTTGAGACCATGCAGGGGATGATGCACCGTGCCACTTTGCCTGACGTGAGCGGGCTGATCGTGCCGCTGCTGCTCTCGGCTGTGACCGGCGTGGCGTTCGGCGCGTGGAGCCTGCACCGTGCTTTGGTTCGGGCATAATCATGACGGGGGTGGAGTCATTACGTTCCACCCCGGTTTGATACTATCACTGTGTCGCCAGCATCCGCCGTTTCGATGCGCTGCGCAGTTCCCCGATGACGATCAGCAGCGCCCAGACCATCACGCCGATGCTCATCACCATCGACACCGTGCCGCCGTCTACTGCGGAAGCAGTCGCAAAGTCGAACAGTCCATGCCACACCGCCACCGCGAGAATGCTTTTAGTTCGGCTGTATAACCAGCCCAGCACAATCGCGCCGGGGACGATGTTGACGACGTAAAACGGAAAACCCGCCAGTCCCATCTGGATGAATGTATCTTTGTAGAAGAAGTGCGGCAGATGCCAGCACGCCCAGATCACGCCGATCCATAGCGTCGAAACCAGCAGTCCGCGTTTTGGCTCAAGCCGCTGCTGCGCGAAACCACGCCAGCCGATTTCTTCACCCAGCCCAAACGACAAGAACCACACGATCAGCGCCGCCGGGATGCCGATGTCGCCCAGATAATCGACGACACCGAGCCGATTCAGATCGGGCAGGACACCGGTTGTGACGGTGCTGATCAGGACGGCGGCGGCCAGCAGAAGGAGCGGCGATCCGGCAGCGAACAGCCATCCCCGCCCGCCGAACTGCCAGCGAAACATTTGCCCAATCAAGGCACGGATGCCGGAGACTCCTTCGGTCAATGCCGTGACGACGAGCGCGGCGAGTGCCGGTCCCCATGCAACCAGATAATGCAGCCAGCCGGGAGCATCAACGCTCCCGTTATAACGGGCGATCATGATGGCAGTAATTGCCCAGGAAAAGGCGAACGCTAGGACGAAGTACGCGGTCACAGGAGCACGTTTCACGATATCCATGGTATATGCACTCTGATTTATATACACTTGAGTGTATAATAATCCAGATGTGCTATACTTCTGACGTGTTATTCCTCAGTGATCCGAGGTGTAAAATGTCACTCCCACATGCCATACTCGGTTTCTTGCAGGTTATGCCCATGACGGGCTACGACCTGAAAACACAGGCGTTTGATCGCACGGTTGCATACTTTTGGAGCGCCGTGCAGCAGCAGATTTACCGCGAACTCGACAAAATGGATGGACTGGGCTGGGTGAAATGTGAAGTGGAAGTGCAGACAGATCGCCCGCCGCGCAAGGTTTATCACATCACCGGCGCAGGACGCGGGGAACTCGCCGCATGGCTCAGGCAGCCGCTGCCGGTAGCAGCGCACCGCGAACCTTTTCTTATTCAGCTGTTTTTTGCGGCACAGTTACGCAACGAAGAGATTATCGCGCTGTTGGAAGATCAGCGTGCTGGACACCAAGCCCGTTTAGGCGCGCTGGAACAAATCGCCATCCCGCCGCTGGAGGATCCGGGACAGCGACGGCGGCAGGCGCTGACCGGGTTGACGCTCGATCTTGGTTTGCGTATGGAACGGATGTATATCGAGTGGCTCACCGATGCGCTTACGGTTGTTCGCGGCTTACCTGAAGACCCTGATCGTTAGTCGTCGCGAAAGTCATGGGAGAGAACCATGTCCGACACGCTGGTAAAGCGCTACCATGTCAGGCATGCCCCCGCGCTGAGCGCCCGGCTTGAAGGGCAGCAGATCACCATTAAGCGGGTACTCGCGCCCGATTCCCTGCGTGTTGTCCGCTTCATTGAGACAAGTGCCGAGACCTGCTGAGTTCAACAAGCAAAATTGCCAGGCAACCGAATCACATTTTGAGCTTGTGCGGGGAGAAGCCGAAGGGAACATCGGTTAGGTTCAAGAATCAAAAAATCGACATTCATTCTGCCGATTTTGTGCTTATGACTGGGGGACCTGGATTCGAACCAGGATTAGTGGCTCCAAAGGCCATCGTTCTGCCGTTGAACTATCCCCCAACGATTTATGTCATTATAGCAGAAGCATGACGCAGAACAAGGGGTGTCCCGCACGCGGGCAGGGCGGTCACACCACAATCAATAATTGTGTCAGAATGGGTCTAAATAGACTTTTAGGGATGCCCGGCGAGGTGTCCGAGCGACGGATGTGCCTGGCAGACGGCGTTTGCAGTATGTCCATGCAGCGCCGTGATGACCTTTCTTAACCCCGATAGATTCTTTGTGCGATCATTCCGGGCACTTCGGTACATGGGGGATGATTTTGCGCAGCATGAATGAACGCCTGTAGATGCGTATTGGGCATTCCGCTGATCCGCGAATGAATTTGCGCGCAAATGCGAAAAATATGTTAAATTCGCTGCAAAATGTCATTACGTTTTGGTGTCAGTTGTTCACAGCGTAGCTGCTAATCTGCGGTACACTCAACGATCTGAAGAACACTTAGGGGGTAGTGAGTGGATTCTACGGCAACCTGGACACATCCCAGCAGGCGTATTCCTGTCCTCGGGCGCCTTTTCGACGCGCTGCCACTGCTGCTGGCACTGCTGGCGGCACTGCTGGTTGCATCGCTGTTGCTGCTGGCGCTGGACGCTCCCCCGTTTGAAGCGTTCTCCTCAATGCTGGTGGGCGCATTTGGCAGCGAGAACGCCACCGCCGAGACGTTGGTCAAGGCAATCCCGATTCTGTTCGTGGCGATTGGCATCTGTATCGCCTTCCGGGGTGGCATGACCAATATCGGTGGAGAAGGGCAGATGATTGTTGGTGCGCTGGCAGGCGTGACGATGGCGCTGGCACTGGGACCCGCGCTGGGCGGGCTGGCGGCGCCGCTGGCACTGCTGGCAGGGTTTGTCGCCGGGGCGCTGTACGGTGGGCTGGCGGGCTTCCTCAAGGCATATTTTGGGGTTAACGAAATCCTCAGCACCATCATGCTTAACCAGATTGCCGTCCAGATGATGAACTATCTGCTCAACGGCGTTCTGCTCGACCCGGCGGAAGCCGGTGTGAACCGCATTCCCAAGACGGCACGCATCCTGGGAGAAACCGAGCTTGGGCGGGTGTTCTTCTCGATTCCCGAATTTATCGCCAACCTCTTTGATATTCCGGACCCGGCAATCTTTGACCGCACACGGCTGCATATGGGTCTGGTTATCGCCGCGGTGATGGCAGTCGCGGTGTACATCTTTCTTTGGCGTACCCCGATTGGCTTTCGCATTCGCGCGGTGGGGCAAAACCAGCGCGCCTCACGCTATGCTGGCATGAATGTGCGCCGGCAGATGGTGCTGGCGATGCTGCTCTCCGGCGGTATGGCTGGGCTGGCAGGTACCGTGCAGGTGCTGGGGCTGCAATATCGCCTGCAAACTGATGGCTCAGCAACGGGTTTCACGGCGAATGCCGGTTTCAACGGTATCGTGGCGGCATTGTTTGGCGCGCTCAACCCGCTGGGGGCAATCCCGGCGTCCATCTTTTTCGGCGGGCTGCTGGTCGGCGCGCAAAAGATGCAGCGCGATCTGGGCGTTTCTGCCTCGCTGATTATCGCGGTGAATGGGTTGATCGTGATGTTCGTCGTCAGCGCGGAATACTACTGGCGGCGGCGGACAGCCCGGCGTGCCAGCGGGACCCTGGAACTGGTCGAACCCGCGCGACGAGCAGAAGCGCCGCCCGTCCCTGTGCCCGAAGCGCCTGCCGCTAACCCTGTTGCGGAGTAACCCGCCATGTTTGAAGAAATTCTCACCGCCAGTGTTTTTGCCTCTGCCATTCGCCTGGCAACACCATACATCTTCGCTGCGATTGGTGAAACCTTCGCGCAGCGCAGCGGCGTGTTGAATTTGGGTGTGGACGGCATCATGCTGATGGGTGCGTTTTTCGCCTTTTATGTCGTCTTTCTCAGCGGCAGTCTGCTGCTGGGTGTCCTGGTGGCAATGCTGGTTGGCGCGCTGATGGGACTGGCAATGGCGTTCATTAGCGTCACGCTCAAGGCGCAGCAGGGGATCAGTGGCATTGGCTTGTACCTGTTTGGGCTGGGCATGAGTGAACTGCTGTTTCAGGAATGGATCGGTACGCCGCGCACCGTCAGCGGCTTTCCCGGTCTGACAATACCGCTGCTATCGGATATCGAATTTCTGGGCATCGGGCAGATTTTCTTCAATCACAATCTGCTGGTCTATATTGCTTTTGCCAGTGTGCCCGCTGCTGCCTTTGTGCTTAACCGTACCACGCTGGGGCTGAAGATTCGCGCGGTGGGGCAAAACCCGCAGGCGGCGGACGCCATGGGGGTCAGCGTGGCGCGGGTGCGTTATGCGACGGTCATCTTTGGCGGCATTATGGCAGGGCTGGCGGGCGCCGCACTGTCCATCGCGCAGTTGAACGTTTTTCAGCAGAATATCACCGCTGGGCTGGGGTTCATCGCCGTCGCGCTGGTGTACTTTGGCGGTTGGCGTCCCTATGGCGTATTGGCGGGCGCACTGTTGTTTAGCTTCGTGAATGCCCTGCAATTGCAGATAGGTGTGCTGGGTTTCGACATCCCAACAGAGTTTGCGGTGATGGCGCCCTATGTGATCACCATTATTGCGCTGGTTTTTGCTTCCAAGCGTATGGAACAGCCCACCGCGCTGACCAAACCCTTTGAACGTGGGGAGTAAACATGGGCGTGACAACTGCACGCGCCGTGATACGCCGATTTTTCTTGAAGCACCTGTTCAGCGCACTGGCTGCACGCGGGGCGGCTGGACAGAGACTGTTCGTGTTCGCTCTACAGGGGGAACTATCTATGCGTAACCGTAAGACCTTGTTTGTGCTGCTGATGGTGGCAAGTCTGCTGGTACTCAGTCTGGTGCCGCTGGTGCGCGCGCAGGATGACGTGTTCCGCGTCGCCGCTGTTGCGCCCAGCGCGACCAATGACCTCGCCTTTAGCCAGAGCATGTATGACGCGCTGCTGGCAGTGCAGGCGGAAATGGGTGAAGATGCCTTCCAGTTTGATTTCCAGGATGGCACTTTTATCGTGGACGATGCGGCGGTCGCGCTGCGTGAATGGGCGGCGTCCGGCGAATACGACCTGATTATTGCACACGGTTCGCAGTACGGTGCAGTCGTTGAGGAGCTGGCGACGGAATTCCCCGAAGTCTCGTTTGCATGGGGAACAGATGAGAATACGTTCGGTCTACCCAATGTGTACGCCTACACGGCGGCATCGGAAGAGGGCGGTTATGTCAATGGTGTTCTGGCAGCGACGATGACCGAAAGCGATGTCATCGGGGTTGTTGGACCAATCGAAGTGGGTGACGCCAAGCTATATGTGGACGGCTTCGTTGCCGGGGCGCTGGCAATTAACCCTGACGTGACCGTGAACGTGGTTTACATTGGCTCTTTTGGTGATGTGCCGCTGGCAACCGAAGCCGCTCAGACGCACCTGGCGAACGGCGCGGACATTCTGACCGGCTCCGCGCAGATGGTCGTCGGTCCGATTGCCGTCGCGCTGGACAACGAGCTGCTGTGGTTTGGCACCCAGGCGAGCCAGGCAGAACTGAGTGCCGGTTCGGGTGTGTTGTTCCAGGTTTATCACTGGGAAGTGGTGTTGATGGACATCATTGCCAATGCCAGAGAAGGCGTGCTGGGTGGCGAGGCGTACACCATCACGCTGGAAAACGAAGGTCTGGTGATGGAATACGGGCAGTATGAACTCAGTGAGGAACAAATCGCGCTGGTAGACGAGACCATCGCGGGCATCATCGCTGGGGACATCGTGCCGCTGCCGGAATTGGAAGCGACACCGGAAGCCACCGAAGCCGCGGGCTAATCTCGACAGAGTAATTAAGGGGGTGCGCCTGCGGGTGTGCCCCTGCTGGCAAAAACATTATGAACGCTTTGCTTTCTACAGGGTTTAAACGCATTCAGCACCTGCACATGCGCGGCATCGTCAAGCGCTTTCCCGGTGTGCTGGCTGTGGATCATGTTGATTTTGAGGTGCGTTCCGGCGAAGTTCACGCCCTGCTGGGCGAAAACGGCGCAGGCAAAAGTACCCTGATGAAAATCCTTTACGGCTTGTATCAGGCTGATGAAGGCGAAATTCTGCTTGATGAGCAGTTTGTGCAGATTCGTTCGCCACAGCGCGCCATTGGCATGGGCATCGGCATGATTCACCAGCATTTTATGCTTGTGCCGTCGCTGACGGTGGCAGAGAATATCGCGCTGGGCATGAAGTCTGCGCGCGGGGTGCTGCTCGACCTGCGCACCGTCGCCGCACGGGTGCGCGTACTGTCCGAACAGTACAACCTGAAAGTTGACCCCGATGTGCCCATCTGGCAGCTTGCTGTCGGTGAACAGCAGCGTGTCGAGATTTTGCGCGCCCTGTACAAAGGGGCAGCGCTGTTGATTCTGGATGAACCTACCGCCGTGCTGACCCCACAGGAAGTAGACGGTTTGTTTGGTATTCTGCGCCAACTGGCAAACGACGGGCACGCGCTGGTCTTTATTTCGCACAAACTGCACGAAGTGCTTGCCATCAGCCAGCGGATTACCGTGCTGCGCGATGGCAGGCAGGTTGCCAGCATTCCCACCGCAGAAGCGACCAAACCCAGACTGGCGGAGTTAATGGTCGGGCGTCCGGTGCTGCTGTCTTACAACCGGACCAGCCAGACGGCAGGCGAACCGCGCCTCAGCCTTCAAGCAGTGAGCGCGCGCAGCAATCGCGGCACGTTGGGCTTAAAACATGTTTCGTTCAGCGTGCAGTCGGGCGAGATTTTAGGGGTGGCGGGCGTTTCTGGCAACGGACAGCAGGAATTGGCGCAGGTCATCGCCGGGCTGCGTCCGGTGACCGAAGGTACGGTCATACTGGCAGGGCAGGAGATTACCCATGCAACGCCGCGCCGGATAAATCGCCTGGGGCTGGCATATATTCCCGAAGAGCGCATGGAAGACGGCGTGATCCGGGAATTCACTGTTGCCGAGAATCTGGTGCTGCATGATCACGGACATCAGCCATTTGTGCGTGCCGGTGTGTTTATGAATTTCCGCCGCATTCGCGCCTCGACGGTAGCCGCAATTCGCAGCTACGAAATCAAAACTCCAAGCACCGAAACCCCGATCAAGAGCCTGTCCGGGGGCAATATTCAAAAGCTGGTGCTGGCGCGTGAGCTTTCGCGTGGTCCGCGTGTGCTGGTTGCCGCGCAGCCTACACGTGGGGTTGATATTGGCGCGACAGAGTATATTCACCAGCGGCTGCTGGAAGAACGTGCCAGAGGCACAGCAATTTTGCTGATTTCGGAAGACCTGGACGAAATTCGCGCATTATCGGATAGAATACTTGTAATCTATGAAGGCGCAATTGTGGGCATTGTGCGCAATGAAGCCGTTTCAACCGAGCAGTTAGGGCTGATGATGGCAGGCGTACCTGCAGCAGGTTCACCGGAAGTCGCCATGCAGCCGCCCACAGGCTGACGCTGTGAGGTCGCCACACGCCTGTGGCGGCGTTGGGCGCAGGGGCAGCCCCTGCCGTCCACCGAAAAGTGCCTCGCCGTCTCCCGGTTATTCCACGTGAGATGCGGAGGACATAGCATGAAACTCTGGGAAAAGTACCATACCCCCAAAACACTTGAAGAAGCGCTGCTGCTGCTGCGCGACTACGCCGGTCAGGCGCGCGTAATCGCAGGCGGCACAGACCTGCTGGTAGATCTGCACGCGGCAGGCGGAGAGCCATTTCCCGCGCTGGTTGATATTACCCATATTCCCGATTTGAATACGATTATGGAGCAGGGCGACACCGTGCTGATTGGCGCAGGTGTGACACACAACCAGATTGTGCGTTCCCCGCTGCTGGCGGCGCGGGCGACCTGCCTGGTCGAAAGCTGTGGGGTGGTCGGTGGACCGCAGGTGCGCAATGTTGCCACCCTGGGCGGCAATGTGGCGCATGCACTCCCCGCCGGCGATGGCACGGTGTCGCTGGTGGCGCTGGATGCCGAAGCCGAAGTAGTCAAGGACGGCGAACGGCGCTGGCTGCCGATGCGTGAGCTGTATCTGGGTCCGGGGCAGTCGCTGCTGGATTCCTCGCGTGATTTGCTGCTTCGGTTTCGCGTGCCGCTGCATGGCGCGCAGGAGGCAAGTGCCTTCAGCCGGATCATGCGCCCGCAGGGGGTGGCACTGCCCATTCTAGGCTGTGCGGTGTGGCTGCGGCTGGACGAAAGCCACAGCCATTATGCAGACGTGCGGGTCTGCATTGCCCCAGCCGGACCGACTCCGGCGCGGGCGCTGGAAGTGGAGCAGGTGCTGAAGAAGCAGCCGGTGGGCGCAGCGGCAGTCGCCCAGGCAGTGCAGGCAGCGTATGACTCGCTGCGGCTGCGCACCAGCAAATACCGCGCTACCGCCGAGTATCGTCAGGAGATGGTCGCCGTGCTGCTGCGGCGCACGCTGCTGAAAGCTGCCGAGCGTGTCCAGACGGGAATTGTCACGCCAGAAGGTGTAGGAAAATAGGGGCTGCTGAGATGACAACCTTAAATTTGACAGTAAACGGACAGGTCTACGAACGGGATGTGCCGCAGTCGCGTACACTGGCGCAGTTCCTGCGGCTTGATCTTGGACTGACAGGTACCAAGATTGGCTGTGAGGAAGCAGAGTGCGGCATCTGTACTGTCTGGGTGGATGATATGCCGGTCAATTCCTGCGTGTACCCGGCATTTAAGGCGCAGGGCTGCGCGGTCACCACGGTTGAAGGGCTGGCGGCGCTGCGCCCGGCACACACCCGCAGTGAACTCCACCCGATTCAGGAGGAGTTTATCCGGCATGGGGCGGTGCAGTGCGGCTTTTGTACACCGGGACTGATGATGACCGCCGCCGCGCTCTTGAACGAAAACCCCGACCCCGGCGAACAGGACATCAAGATCGCGCTGAAGGACACGTACTGCCGCTGCACGGGGTACACCAGCGTGATTCAGGCGATTCAGTCTGCCGGGCGCGAACTGCGCGGGCTGGAAGCACTGCCGGTTAATGATCCGCAGGTGGACGAGCCGCTGCGCGTCATCAGCCGGTCTGTGCCGCCGCAGGAAGTCGTCGAAAAAGTCACGGGCATGGCGAAATTCACTGATGACTATGTATTCCCTGGCATGCTTTATGCGCGCACTCTGCGTTCACCTTATCCCCATGCCCGCATTTTGAACATTGATACCGCCAGGGCAAAGGCGCTGCCTGGTGTCGTGGCAGTGCTGACGCATAAGGATGTGCCCGGCGAAAACCTGCATGGGCTGGTGTTCCGCGATTGGCCCGTGCTGTGCGGCGATGTCGTGCGTTACGTGGGTGACGCGGTGGCAATTGTCGCGGCGGAGGACGAGGATGTCGCCGCGCAGGCGCTCAAATTGATTGACGTGCAGTACGAGCCGCTGCCGGTGGTTGCCGACCCGGTTTACGCGCATTCGCCCGAAGCGCCCAACCTGCATCCGGAGCATCCCACCGGCAACCTGCTCAAGCATATCAAGGTGCGGCATGGCGATCTGGAGCAGGGCTTCAGGGATGCAGCCGTGATTGTGGAGCGCACCTACCGTACGCCGGCCACTGAACACGCTTTTCTGGAGCCGGAATGCGCGATTGGTGTCCCTGCCGGATACCCCGCGCACGAGAAGCTGACCATCTATGTCGGGTCGCAGATTCCGTATCAGGATCGCAACCAGATTGCGCTGGCGATGGGGCTGCCGGAAGAACAGGTGCGCGTCATTGGCACGTTGATCGGCGGTGGCTTTGGCGGCAAAGAAGACATCGCCGGGCAGATTCATGTTGCCATGCTTGCCACCGTGACCGGACGCCCAGTGAAAATGCTTTACAGCCGTCAGGAGTCGCTGATTTTCCATCCCAAACGTCACGCAACGATTATCCGCATCAAGACGGGGGCAAAGCGCGATGGCACCCTGACGGCAGTCGAGGCGGAGCTTTACGGCGATGGCGGGGCGTATGCGTCACTTTCGGACAAGGTGATGACCCGCGCTACCACGCACGCTACCGGACCCTACAACGTGCCCAATGCGAAGATTGACTGCTATGCGATGTATACCAATAACCCACCCTCCGGCGCCTTTCGTGGTTTCGGCGTCACGCAGTCGGCGTTTGCGGTGGAGCAGAATATGGATCTGCTGGCGGAGGCGCTGGGCATAGACCCGATTGAGCTGCGGCTGATAAACGCGCAGAAAGTCGGTGTGACCACTGCCACCGGACAGCTTCTGCGCGAGTCGGTCGGCTTGATTGAAACGATTGAGCGTGTGCAGGCAGACATGGTCGCCCATTACAACGGCGATGGCTTCCGCTGGAGCTGGCGCAGCGGGAACAAAGCGTATGCATGGGGCATCGCCTGTGCCTATAAGAATACCGGGCTGGGCGGCGGCGCGCCGGATAAATCCGAGGCGGAAGTGGAAGCGTTTGAAGACGGCACTGTTGAGGTGCGCTCTGCCGCTGCGGATATGGGGCAGGGTATTCGGCATGTGCTGGCGCAGTGTACAGCGGAAGAACTGCAACTGCCGTACAACCGCGTGCGCGCGATTCTGCCTGATACCGACATCACCCCGAACGGCGGACCGACAACTGCCTCACGCCAGACTTTTATGAGTGGCAACGCGGCGCGCCACGCAGCAATTGCTCTGCGCGATGCACTGGTGCGGTCTGCTGCTGAACTGCTGGATGTTGCGCCGGAGCAAATCCGCTACGAGGAAGGGCTGCTGCGCCAGAATGGCAA
Organism: Anaerolineae bacterium; assembly: GCA_034435675.1. Classification (GTDB taxonomy): domain Bacteria; phylum Chloroflexota; class Anaerolineae; order Aggregatilineales; family Phototrophicaceae; genus DAOTWP01. The sequence continues at coordinate 33,012 of DAOTWP010000268.1, read as the reverse complement.
GAGTGTTGAACTTGGTGAGGTGGTGCGCTGGATGAAATCGCACGGTGTCATGCCGCGCGCGCGCCATGAATACTGGGGTCCCAAAACGCAGCCGCTGGGGACTGGCGGTGATATGCACTTCGCCTTCAGCTATGCAACCCAGGCAGCGCTGGTTGAGGTGGATCTCGATACGGGCGAAGTCCACGTCCACAAGATTGTGTCGGCGACGGATATTGGGCGGGCGATCAATCCGCTGATGCTGCAAGGACAGATCGAAGGCGGCATCATTATGGCGCTGGGCAACTGCCTGACCGAGTCGTACATCATCGAAAACGGCGTACCCTGGACGCACCTGCTGGCGCGCTACAAGATGCCCAGCATCAAACACACGCCGCAGTTGGTTTCGCATCTGGTCGAACACCGCGCGGCGGAAGGTCCCTACGGCGCGAAGGGTGTCGGCGAAATTCCGTCCATCAACACGACGCCCGCCATCTGCAACGCGATCTATAACGCGACGGGCGTGCGCGTGTACAGCATCCCGGTGGATCAGGACGCACTGCTGCGGGCAATCAAAGCCGGGCAGGGCGAAGTCTACAGCGCGTGGCACGATGTGAAATAGCGTAAATTCCGGTCAAACCTCAATGGATACGGAACGGGTGAGCGATTGCATGCTTGTCCGTTCCGTGATATGTTAAATTTATAATAAGTTCTTTTGTCAGAAGTTTTGTTTTATCCGCGCCCGTAGGGTATAGACGGCAGTATGGAGGTTAATATGTTTTTCGGAAAGCGGCGTAACCAGCGTAAGGAAGAAGCAGAGAAGTCCCGTGTCCGTAAGCAGGAAGAAACCCACAAGCGCACCACCCAGACGATGCGCGTGGTTGTTGCAGACCGCTACAGTATCATGTCCACCGGGGATGAATCGCGTTAAGTCGCAACGTTAGACGTTCACCCCCTGTCCCAGCCGTACTGGCAGGACAGCACATTTACACCCCAATACCCCCTTGTGAACCCATCTGCGCCCGCCGGGTTGCAGCAGTAGTCCTTTGTGTGTATGCTCATGATCGCAGCGTCCTGGTTGCGCGATTGTGTCCTAACGATTTCTGCCTGCACTTAGATTTGAAAGGAGCGCAGCGCCGTCGATCACCCGCAGAGCGTGGGGATGTTGTGCGCTGGAGTCTGTATGAATAATCACAATGCTGATAAAACACTGCTTGGCGCAGCGCCGGGCAAAATCGTCACTGGCAGCGACTATATTCAGAGCCTGCGCGGGCGCAGTTTGAAAGTATATTTGTTTGGGGAACTGGTTGCCGAGCCGGTTGATCATCCGCTGATTCGCCCTTCGATCAACGCTATCGCCGCTACCTATGACCTTGCAGTGCAGCAGCCAGAACTGGCTACCGCGCAGTCGCCGTTCACGGGGGAGCGTGTCAGCCGTTTTCTGCATATCGCCACCAGCGCCGACGACCTGACCGGGCAGAACAAGATGCAGCGGCGGCTGGGGCAGCTTACGGGCACGTGCTTTCAGCGTTGTGTGGGCATGGACGCGCTCAACTCGCTCTATTCGGTCACGTATGAAATTGATGAACAACACGGCACGCCCTACCACACACGGTTCAGGCAGTTCGTAACCCACATGCAGCAGCGCAATTACGTCATTGGTGGGGCGATGACCGATGTCAAAGGTGACCGCAGCAAAGCGCCGCACCAGCAGGCAGACCCTGATCTGTATGTGCATATCAGCCGGCGCACGCCAGAAGGCGTGTATATTCGCGGTGCCAAGGCGCACCAGACAGGCTGCATCAATTCGCACTGGATGGTGGTGATGCCCACGCTGCGGCTGGATGCAGCGGATGCCGATTACGCCATCGTCGGGGCGGTGCCGGTGGATGCGCCGGGCATTACGTACATCTACGGGCGGCAGTCGTGCGATACGCGCAGCATGGAAGGCGGCGACATTGACTCCGGCAACGCGCAGTACAGCGGGCAGGAAGCGCTGGTCATCTTCGAGGATGTGTTTATCCCCCATGACCTGATTTTCATGAACGGCGAAACCGAATTCGCATCCATGCTTGTAGAGCGCTTTACGTGCTACCACCGCCGCAGCTATGTCTGTAAGAGTGGGGTGGGCGATGTGCTGATTGGCGCGTCAGCAGCGGTGGCAGAATACAACGGCGTGGAGCGCGCGTCGCACATTCGCGACAAACTGGTGGAGATGACCCACCTGAACGAGACGATTTACGCGACGGGAATCGCGTCGTCGTACCAGAGCAGCGCCACAAAGTCCGGCGCGTATATCTGCGACGACATGCTGGCGAATGTCTGCAAACACCATGTCACGAAGATGACCTACGAAATGGGACGGCTGGCGCAGGACCTCGCCGGTGGACTGGTGGCGACGCTGCCATCAGAACGCGATTATCAGCACGCGGAAATAGGCCCGCTGCTGGAGAAATACCTCAAGGGACGCGAGGACGTGCCCACCGAACACCGCATCCGTATCCTGCGCCTGATCGAGAACATGACGCTGGGGCGCAATGCTGTTGGCTACCTCACGGAATCACTGCACGGGGCAGGGTCACCGCAGGCGCAGCGCATCCAGATTCAACGCCAGATGCAGCTTGCCTTCAAACAGCAGCTTGCTAAACGGCTGGCAGGGATTGCGGTGTCGGAGGATGTGCTGAACGGCATGGGCGAAGTGGTCGAGGGTTATTTCGCCCGCGTATTCGCCACCCCGTGAACTGATCCGCCGGGGCGCGGCAGCCCTGTTGCGCCCCGGCAGGAAAACACGTTTCCTGGCGTGACACTAAACAGCGAAAACTTCCTTCACCGCCAGCGTGAAACCGGGCAGCACCGCGCCGCTGTCCACCGTGCCCGCTTCGGTCACAACCAGCGGATCAGCGCCCGGCACATACACTTCGAGATGGCGCAGCTCCGGGTCTACCAGCCAGACGACGATCCCTGCGCGCAGGTAGTTAACGATCTTGATGCGCATGTTGCTCTGGTCATTGGTTGGCGATAGTACCTCAACGGCGAGATAGGGCGCAAGCGGATTATACACCTCGTGCGAGGGTTCTGGTTGGCGCACAGCGGAGATGAACGCGGCGTCGGGGATGTAGTGTTCGCCCATTACCGTTGCCTGCGTATCCTTTTCCAGATGAATGGCTACTCCTTGGTGCTGCTGCGGCACCGTAATGTAACAATCGAGGAATTGTTCTATGTCCTATGAAGAAAAGCGTAAATACGAAGAGAAACTTGTACGCGCATATGAAGTTATTCCATTTGCACTGAATTCCCACGACTGGCTTTCAAGTGAAGAGTACATCGCCTTTCTTGATGGATGGAGGCAGTTACGTGAAGTTTTCATAAACCATGATACGCTGGTTGATTTCCATGTCGAAGTGGTGGGCGTTTATCTCAACATAACAGAACGTTTACGAAAGATCATTGAGGAAAATGCGGACAATCAACAAGCTCAAGCAAAAGCGTCAGAAGCGCTTTCTCAAATAAATCATTGGATGGATGAATTGGTAAACGAAGCTCAACGCAATCAATACTATATCGAAGACAAGGAAAATGACCAATAATCTGTAAAAGACAGGATTTCATCTGATATAAGCAACCTAACCGACAATCTTAAAATCCACTGTTGTCGGTTAGGTTCGACGAGAGATAGCCGCAGCACCCCTCAATACCTTGTCTCAAGCCTCCCCCGGCGCTTGCGGGCATCGGCGGGCATAGCGTCCTTTTGCAGCGGCGTGCCCGCGCTGGCGTGACCTATCTGTGCCTGCACATCCACCACCGGCGTGTTCGTTCAGGCACATGCCCAGCGCCCTGCCCCGGCTGGTGAATACCCTACTGACCGGGACGAATAACCCACCCCGCAGCGCCACTTCTTGACGATTTCGTCACAATTCCAGCCCACCGCGTTTCGCATTTCTGCCTACACTAAAGGTAAGGTTATTCGGGAGAGGATCGATGACCGTATCCAGACGTCACTTTTTACAGCTCAGTGCTGCCGCGCTGACCCTTGCCGGTGCGGGACAGGCGCTGGCATGGCAAGCACCCGCCGCAGAACAGCTTCCCGCCGTCAATGATCCTGCGCTGCATATGCTCAACCGCATTTCATGGGGTGTGCGCCCGCAGGATGTGGCGCGGGCGCGGGCTATCGGGATTGAGGCATACCTCGATGAGCAGCTTGCGCCGGAGTCGCTGGATGACCCGGTGATGGATGCGCTGCTCGAAACCATGCCCATTCTGCAAATGGACCGGCGCACTGCCCACCGTTTGCAGGGACGCGAATACCGCTGCTATATGGCACTGGTCAAAGGCATGGTGCTGCGCGCTGTTTACAGCGAACGCCAACTGCTGGAGCGCATGGTCGAATTCTGGTCGGATCACTTCAACATCGCTGCGTCGGACTACAGCCCCGATGTGGTTGTGTTCCAGCGTGAAGTCATTCGCCAGCATGCATTGGGCAATTTCCGGGATCTGCTCTTTGGCAGCGCACAAAGCCCTGCCATGCTCTACTATCTGGATAACTACCTGAATGTTGCCGAACATCCCAACGAGAATTATGCCCGCGAACTGCTGGAACTGCATACGCTGGGTGTGGACGGCGGTTATACCGAGGACGATGTCAAGGAAGTCGCCCGCGCCTTTACCGGCTGGACCGTACATGACGGCGTTGACGATGGCTTCCACTTTGATCCATCGGTGCATGATACAGACGAAAAAGTAGTGCTTGGGCACACGCTGCCAGCGGGGCGCGGCATTGAAGATGCCCTGCATGTGCTGAGCATTGTCAACGGGCATCCTGCTACCGCGCGGTTTATCTGCTACAAGCTGTGTGTGCGCTTTGTCAGCGATACACCGCCGCAGAGTCTCGTGGACAGTGCCGCTGCTGTGTGGATGGAGCAGCGTGGCGCGATTCGTCCGGTGCTGCGGCATATCCTGCTGTCACCGGAATTTATGCACTCTGCCGGGCAAAAGCTGCGCCGCCCGCTGGACTTCTTCATTGGCGCACTGCGGGCAACCGGCACCGAGTTCCTTGAATTCTGGACAATGGACGCGCTGCTCAACGATCTCGCACAGGTGCCCTATGGCTGGCATCCGCCGGATGGTTACCCCGACACCGCCGCCGCCTGGACCAGCACCAGCGGACTGCTGGCACGCTGGAACACCGCTTTTACCCTGACTCATGGTGCGTTGAGTGACCGCGACCTGCTGCTGACCACCCAGCTCCGCGAGCGCATCGGCGAACCCGCGACAGTCGGTGCACTGGTGGATGCGGTTTCTGCGCAGGTGTTCGGGCTGTCTCTGCCGTCGCCAGCGCGCGATGTGTTTGTGGCATTCGTTGCAGAGGATGCTCCCGGCGGCGCGGATGCTCCGGTCAGCACGCATCTGCTGGCAGGCAAGCTGGGCATGCTTTACGGTTTGCTGCTGGCGTCGCCGCTGTATCAGTGGCGCTGAAAACACCATCCGAGTCCAGTGATGCTGATTATCAGGGAGTAATCCGACCATGAAATCTCGACGCGAGTTGTTTTCCGCATTGACGGCGCTTGGGGCAGTCGGCGTCAGCCGTTCGCTGTTTCCCGCGTGGATGCCGCGCCTCGCTTTCAGCCCGTCGTTTCAGGGCGGACCCGGCGATGTGCTGGTGGTGGTCTTCTTGCGCGGCGGCATTGACGGCTTGAGCGCGATTGTGCCCTATGGCGAAGGCGCGCACTATTACGACAACCGCCCAACCCAGCGCGTGGGCGAACCAGGCAGCGGGCAGGGCGCAGCAGTGGATCTGGACGGTTTCTTTGGGCTGCACCCCGCGCTTGCGCCGCTGAGCGATGTATTCGCCGCCGGGCATCTGGCAGTGGTGCATGCCACCGGCTCGATAGATCCCAGCCGTTCGCACTTCGACGCCATGCAGTTTATGGAGTACGGCACACCCGGCAACAAGACGATTGGCACGGGCTGGGTTGGGCGGCATCTGCAATCCGTCGCGTGGCAGAACGACTCGCCGTTCCGGGCGGTGGGCATGGGCGCGATTGTGCCCAATTCACTGCGCGGCAGCACGCCGCTGTCGCTGCGTTCAATTGCCGATTTCCACCTGAAAGGGCGCGAGGGACAGCTTGCACACGCGCAGCAGGCTCTGGCGCTGCTCTACAGCGTGGAAGCGCCGAAGGACTTGCTGGATACGCAGGCGCGCATGGTTTTTGAGACGGTGGATCTGCTGCAAGCGCTGAATGCCGGTGGCTACCAGCCAGCGAATGGCGCCGTTTACCCGCAGGATGATATGGGCTTTGGGTTGGGCTTGCAGCAGACGGCGCAGTTAATCAAGGCGCAGGTCGGGCTGGAAGTCGCCTGCCTTGATGTGGGCGGCTGGGACACGCACGAACAACAAGGCACGCTTGACGGCACGTTCAATGGGCTGCTCAGTGTGCTGGCAAATGGACTGGCAGCATTTTATGCTGATCTGGGGGATGCCATTCAGCGTGTCACCGTGGTGACGATGAGCGAATTCGGACGCCGCGTGCAGGAAAACGCCAGCGGCGGGACCGATCACGGGCATGGCAATTTTATGCTGCTGCTGGGCGGCGGTGTGCGCGGCGGGCAGGTGTTTGCGCGCTGGCCCACGCTTGCACCGGAAGCGCTTGACGACGGCGACCTGGCAATCACGACCGACTACCGCGATGTGCTGGCGGAAGTAATTCAGCAGCGTCTGCTGAATCCGGCGGTTGACCGCGTCTTTCCGAACCACACCGTGTCGCCGCTGGGGCTGGTGGTGCCGCGTTAGTTGTCCCTGGCAGGAGAGCATAAGGAGCGATGGATGAACACAAAATCGCCACATAACCCGCAACGGTGGCTGCTGTGGGCGGCTTGCCTGCTGGCTGTCGGGCTGCTGCTGAGCGCGTTTGCTGCTGTGCCCGCACAGGCGCAGACAGACGAGGAGAGCTATTACATCACGTTTGTTGCCACTTCGGAAGAATTTATCGGCTGGCTGATTGAGCATCCCGGCTGGCAGGGTTATGCCTATGGACCGGACGAAAACGGCATCTGGTACGTCGAATTCTATGATGCGTCCGGCGAGGAATGGTTGGGGTATGCCAACGTAGACAGCACCACGGATACGATTGTGGACTTCTTCATCCCGCGTCCGCTGCCTGCCGATGTTTATCAGGAACAGCAGCAGGTCGTCCTGCTGGTAGTGCTGGATGACCCTGAAGTGCTGGCACTGCTGGTTGACCCGGTGCTGTGGGATTACTGGTCAGATTACAATCGCTATGAACAGGTCTGGGAGGTAGTCTTTTATCGCGGTGTTGACGCCATCTACGTGCGCGTGCGTGTTGACGGTGAGAACTACTACATCGAAGCGGTGGTGCCGGATGCGCACAAGCTGAGCGACGAGGAAGCGGAACAACACGACCGCGATACCGCTATCGCACTGGCGTATCAGGGCGAGGGTGTTGATCAGGCGCTGGAAGGCTACGACGACTGGACGACGTATGTTGAGCATCAGGGTGGGGCGCTGTGGAGCGTGACGTTTGCCTCCGGCGATACTGAACTCTTCTATGCGCTGGTGGACATCGAAAAAGAGGCTGTGCTGGAAACTGTGGTTGGCGGGGATTGAGTGCGCCGACAAACAGCAGGGGCACACGGGCACGCCTGCGCCCGCGTGCCCGCGTGCCCGCATACCGATCATTCTGACGTCAGCACATAAGCGACTGTAAATTTGTCCAGCCGTGCGCGGACTGCCGCTTCGATGGCGCTGGCATCGCTGCCCGGTTCCAGCAGCAGGTGAATAGCTGCCTGCGTGCCTTTTAGTTTGTCCGGCTGCACTGTAACCTGCGCAGCGCGGATACGGGCATCCGCTGCCAGCGTTTCCGCCCGGTAGACATCCTCAATCTCGCGGGATTTCAGCGCGGGCTTGAAGATTTTGCCTACCGCCGTCTGCGGGATTTGCTCGACAATGTGGATTGCTTTGGGCAGCGCGGCACGTTCGCCGATGCTGCTGGCGGCGAATTGCAGCAGTTCCTCCTCGGTTGCCGTTTTGCCCGGCGCAAGCTGAACGTAGGCGACGGGCACTTCACCAGCATAATCGTCCGGACGCCCCAGCGCCGCTGCCAGCGCAACGGCAGGGTGTTTATGCAGCGCGCCCTCAATCACCGCCGGGTCAATGTTGTGCCCGCCGCGAATAATCAGTTCTTTCAGCCTGCCGGTCAGCCACAAATAGCCGTCCGCGTCCATGCGTCCCATGTCGCCGGTGTTCATCCAGCGCCCTTTGCCGTCGGGTGCTTCGACCCACAAGCCCCGGTTGTGATGCTCTTCGAGGTAGCCGGGGAAGATATTCGCGCCGCGCGTGACCACCGCGCCAATTTCGTCCGGTTCGCAGTCGCGCTCGTAGTCGCCTTTAGCACCCAGTTTAATCACCTTCAGTTCTGTGTAGGGCAGGCGGTAGCCGACTGACCCCACGCGGCGATCACCCTCTGTGGGATTGACTGAACTCACGCATGTGCCCTCGGTCAAGCCGTAGCCTTCCAGAATGCGCAGCCCGGTTAGCGCCTCAAATTTGCGGAACACCTCGACTGGCATGGGCGCGGCACCGCAAATGGCGAATTCCAGCGAACTTACATCTGTGTCGCCAATCGGGACATCCAGCAAGCCTGCGTAGACTGTGGGCACGCCGCTGAAGAAATTGACCCGGTAGTGTTCGATGATGCGCCAGAACGACGGCAGCACCCCCGCGCCGCGATAGCCCTGCGGTGTGCCCAGCACAACCGTCGCGCCCACGCCAAACGGAATCAACCCGGTGACAATCACCCCGTTGACATGAAACAGGGGCAGCCCACAGAACAGCACCTTGCCTTGTGTCAGTTCCAGCGCCTGAGCGGATGTCCATGCATCAAAGACTTCGTTGGCGTGGGTGTGCCGGGCGATTTTGGGCGTGCCAGTGGTGCCGCCCGTATGGAAGTACGAGGCGATGTCGTGCGGCTGGATGACCCGCCCGCTGACAAGATGATCACCCGGCTGTTTTGCCAGTTCGCTGTCAAAGTCCAGAATCGTCTGACCGGGGACTTCGCGCAGGGGGCGCATTTGCCCGCGCACGGCGTCGCGCATGGGTGACGGGATATAATTCGCCAGATCAACGAGCAGGATTGTTTGCAGGGTGGGCACTGCCTCGCGGATGGCGTCAATCTTCTGCCAGATGTCTGTCTGCGGGAATGGCGCGAGCGTGACGAGCATCTTGCTGTGTGCGGCGTTCATAATGTCCGCGATGGTGTGGGCTTCCAGCAGTGGGTTGATCGCATTGACGATGCCCGCTGCCTCGCCGCCCCAGATGGTGAAATGCGTCTGTGGCAGGGCGGGCAGCACATAGGAGATCACGTCAACGGGATGAATGCCGAGCGCGTGAAACATGTTTGCCGCGCGGGTGATTTGCTCAACAAGCTCGCGGAAGGACAGGGTTAGCGGCGTTTTGTACTGATCGGCTTGCAGGAAAAAATGCAGTGCCGGAGCGTTCGGGTTAAGCGCTGCACCCCGCCGGATATGCTCATAGGTATTCGGGGCGAGGTCAAGCTGATCGAAGGGGATGGCTTCAAGGGCTTCAATATCGGTGAGCGTTTTAATAGGCATGAGCATACCTCGATAAGTTCAGCGGTGGCACTAGTTCGTATGCGACAAATTATAGCGTGACAACGCCTGCTTGCACGCTATTGCTGTTCGGCATGGCGGGGCTGCGCGGTGCCGTGTCTCCATGCCCGCAAAGTAATCGTACTCCACAGCGCCAGCGGCAGCAGGCTGACGACCGCCGTGCTAAACACGATTGCCCGTATGCCCGCGTTCGCGCCATCCTCTGCAAGCGCGTTCAGGTAAGCCGGAGCAAGTATCAGCAGCCCGGCGCTGCCCGCACTGCGGGCGGCATGGCCCAGAATATCAATCAGTGCGCCGTGAACGATGGTGCTGAGCACAGACGCGAAGTAAAACCCAGCCATATCCAGCGAAAAGACGCGCCCCAGAAAATGATCAGGAACACTTTTCTGGATGATGGTGGTGCTGTAGACCCAGTTAATCGAACTGCCCATCGCGCGCAGCAGCATTGCCAGCCCTGCGACGACGAGTGTGCCCGCCGCACCGAACACCAGCCAGCCGACCAGAATCAGCGCGAAGCCTGCCGTAATGACACGCCGCAGCGCTGCAACAGAACCATCATGAAAGCGGTTGAACAGCAGTGGTCCAACCAGGGCGCCCAGCCCGAAGACACTATAGAGCAGCCCCAGCGACAATTCTCCACCTGTGCCGAGCACAAAGAGCTGCGTGCCGTAGAACGTGATCAGCGTGTCCACATTGCCCAGACTGCCGCCGAATTTGACCAGCAGCACGGGCAGAATGCTGCGATTTTCGCCTACATAGCGCAGTCCTGCGCGAAACCCGTGCCCGCTGCTGTGGGGTGCTGTTGCGGCGCCTGGGCTTGTCTTCAGTGCAGGTACCTGGATGCCTACAATCAGCCCGGCGGCGATCAGGAACGTCAGCGCGTCGATCACGATGGCGATTTGTGCGCCGAACAGTGTGCTGACCACACCGCCAACCAGTGCTCCCAGCGCCAGCATCACCGACCATGTGATACTGACCAGCGTATTGGCTTGTACCAGCGCCTCGCGCGGCACGAGTGCCGGAATCAGTGCGGACTGCCCTGGCTCGAAGACAGCGGACAGGCTGAACTGCACGATGCGCAGCCCGTAAATCAGCCACAAAGCCTGCGGGGTGGTTACCAGCAGCAGCCCTGCGACGACGCCGGCGCGCAGCACATTGCTGCCCACCAGCAGCAGCTTGCGGTCAAAGCGATCCACCAGCACCCCGGCAAGCGGGCTGAACAACAGCGGCGGCAGCATCTGCGCCAGGAATAACCCGCTGATCGCCAGCCCTTCCATGCCGCTGCCCATCGTGTACTGCCGCACAAGGGTAGCGAGGACAATGGTGCTGAACCAGTCACCTAGCAGGCTGATCACCTGCGCCAGCCACAAAAGGGTATAGCCAGGATTCGCGCGCAGCAGTTGCAGATAACCGGACACAGGCAGCCTTTCGGATCGGGATATGCAGTGCGAAGCATAATCCTGGATCAAGGCGCGCGCTCTGTAAAGTGTGGCTGTGGCACTTTGTGCTGCCAGGACGGATTGTTGGCGCTGGTCTGAAGCGGAACTGCCTCCTAAAATATGCCCCCGATGATTAGGCGTCAGCAGGAGTCACGGGTACAATGACAGGGTTGCTGGCAGTTGGTATCGGTGGGTTTTTAGGGGCAATCACGCGCTACCTGCTTTCAGGCTGGTTGGCGGTGCGTTTTGCCGAAAACTTCGACAGTCAGTTTCCGGTGGGCACGTTGTTTGTCAATGTGACCGGCTCGTTTTTGCTGGCGTTGTTTGTCGTCTGGGTATCGCATCAGGTTAATCTCGCACAGGAAGTACGCTTGGTTGTGGCAACTGGTTTCTTCGGGGCGTACACGACGTTTTCAACGTATGCGACAGAAAGTGTTGCCCTGCTTCAGCAAGGGTTGTGGAGTGGGGTAGGCAATATTCTGCTGACGAATGGGTTATGCCTGATCGCTGTGCTGCTGGGCGTTTGGCTGGGGACGCAGTGGTGGACCGCTTGATGTGGGCGGTGTGACCAGAAAAGGGGAATTATGCTCATCGAGTGGTGGAAGATCATCATTCTCGGCATTGTTGAAGGCGTGACGGAGTTTTTGCCGATTTCTTCAACCGGGCATCTGATTGTCGCGGCGGATTTGCTCAATTTTGGGCAGGCGCTGGGTGGAACCTTCGAGATTTTCATCCAGATTGGCGCGGTCTTCGCCGTGATCGGCTTCTACCGCGTGGACATCTGGCGGCAGATGCGCGGGGTGGCGCGGGATACCAGCATTCAGCATTTCTGGCTGGCGATATTGATCGCGTTCATCCCGGCTGCCGCAATTGGTGTGCTGCTTTCGGACTGGATCAAGGCAGTGCTGTTTAACCCGGTGGTGGTCGCGCTGGCGCTGATTGTTGGCGGCGTGATTTTCCTGCTGGTAGAGCGTCGCCCTCAGCCAGCGGCATCAACCGTCACTGAAGTCACGGCGATTACGCTGCGGCAGGCGCTGCTGATCGGTCTGGCGCAGGTCAGTGCGCTAATTCCCGGTGTTTCGCGCTCCGGAGCGACGATTGTTGGCGGTCTGCTGACCGGGCTGAATCGCCGGGCAGCCACCGAATTTTCGTTTTACCTCGCCATTCCTACACTCGGTGCGGCAACCCTGTATGATCTCGTGCGTTCGCTGGATACGTTGAGTTCGGAAGATCTCGGCGCGCTGCTGCTGGGCGCGGCGGTGTCGTTCGTTGTCGCGTGGATGGCGATTGCATGGCTGCTGCGTTTTGTCCAGCGCAATACGTTTGTCTCTTTTGGCATTTATCGTATTGCTGCCGGCGTGTTGATTCTGGTGCTGGCAGCCGCCGGGCTGTTTGCATAGCCGGTGAATGCCTGTTAATTAACGCAGGCTTGTGCAGCCTGAATTGACGCTGCACATAATGTGCCTTATGATGATCTTAAGACACAATACATTCGGTAAAGTGGTCAATCAATTGAGTAAATGTTGTCTGCGTTGCTGCAATGGCAGGTAGGTAAAGCATGTGCACTAATGGGGAATTAAGGTTAGGCACCCGGCGAAATACCTTGCTGATGCTTGTAGCATCGCACACAGCGCATGAACACGCTACACAACAGCTTGCCAGGAAATTACGCCTATGAAGAAGATACTGGTCATCGAAGATGCTCATGCGCTGCGAAAAGACATCCTTGAAATGCTGCGTTTTGAGGGGTTTGAGACAGAGGAAGCCGAAAACGGTGCAGTCGGTGTAAAGGTTGCCCGCGAATATCAGCCGGATCTGATTATCTGCGATATTATGATGCCAGAACTCAACGGGTATCAGGTGCTGGATATTCTGCGCGGGGATCAGCAGACAGCAACCATTCCGTTTATTTTCCTTACTGCCAAAACAGATCGCAATGATGTCCGGCGCGGCATGGCATCCGGCGCGGACGACTATCTCACCAAGCCCTTCAAAACACTGGAATTGCTTTCTGCAATCCATGCGCGCTTGAAACGTAAAGAAGATGAAGAACGCAGGGCGGACGAAAAACTGGCTGCCTTGCGCCAGCAGATCATAACCTCGCTGCCGCATGAGCTGCGCACTCCGCTGAATACAATTATCGGGTTTTCGGATTTATTGATTACCGACAGTTGGACGGTCAACCCGGAAATGGTCGTGGATTGGTCACGGCACATCAACGAAGCCGCCCAGCGGTTGTACCGCCTTGTGGAGAATTACGTCGCCTATGCCCGTGTCGAAACGATGGTACGTTCGCATGAGTACGCTGTGAATCCGCAGAGCTGTGCCGATATGCCCCGCTTGTGGCTGGAAGTGCAGATTATGCAGATTGCGCATGCTTACCAGCGCGACGCCGACCTGTATCTGGGTATCAGCGATGTGCCACATTTGCGTATCAACGAGGATGATCTGCGCAAAATTGTGTCCGAACTGGTTGATAACGCCTTCAAGTTTTCCACACGCGGGCAGGCAGTCAGCGTTAATAGCAGTCTGGAAAATGGGTTGTACACGCTGTCTATCGAAGATCGCGGGCGTGGCATGAAACCGGACCAATTGGCATCTATTGGCGCCTACATGCAGTTTGAACGCTGGCTCTATGAACAGCAGGGTATTGGGCTGGGGCTGACCATTGCACGGCGCTTGGTAGAGGTGTATCAGGGGCAGTTTGAAATGCACAGTGCCTATGGAGAAGGTACTGTGGTGCGAGTTGCGCTGCCGGTGAGCTAAGAAATTAACCATTCCGTGTAGCAGTCTTTCGGAATAAGGGGAGTCATTCCCTTGTCCGGGGTTATGGAAAGACGCTAAGCCAGTTGGAGCCGGTAGGCGAATCGTCGGGCTACTGGGTTGGGTGCTGCCGCCATTTGTCCTCAGGCGCGCGAATCCGCTATAATCTAAACAAAGGTTGCGGACGATCCCGGCAAATGGGGAGGATGGAACAAACATGGTGCGACAGACGAGGGCACTTCTGTTAACAGGCTGTCTGGCGCTGGTGCTGGCAGGGTGTTTCCAGCAGGCAGGAAGCGCCGCGCTTTCGCAAGGCGTCTCGCGTGAGTTGCCCGCCGAACTACCTTCGGCACAGGCACCGCAGGCAGCGACGCTGACCCCTGCAGTGGCGCCTCGCGCGGCAGATGCCAGCTTTGGGCAAGCGGCTGTACCGGACTCCGAGGTCGCGCTGCTGCCCAGTGAAACGCCGTCCATTGAAACACCTGCGCCGCGTGTTGCGCAGGGTGAAGAGATTGACCCGCTGCTGCTGACGGCAACCGCCATCCGGCTCGAAGCTACGCAAACCGAAGCCGCCAACCAGACCGCTACCCAGAACGCGCTGACCGGGGGTGTGACAGAACAACCCACGTTATCCGGTCCTCCCATTGCAAACACGGTCGCGCCCTTTGCGACCAGCACTACTGCCGCGCCGCTGCTGCCGGGCACGGACTGCGTGCATGAGGTTCAGGTGGGCGAGAATCTGTTCCGTATTTCGCTGCGCTATGGTGTGACGATTGCTGACATCGCCGCCCGTAATGGTATCGTTAATATTAACCTGATTGTCGTTGGCGATCAAATCGTGATTCCCGGCTGCGGCACAACCGGCGTCACGCCGCCGCCGACGTCGATCCCCCAAACCACGCCGATTCCCGGAAGCACGACGACCGCGCCGGTGGGTGGGCGTGTCCACACCGTGCAGCAGGGCGAGACGCTGTTCCAGATTTCGCTGATTTATGGCGTCACCGTGAACGCAATTGCCGCAGCAAACGGCATCACCAATATCAACGTGATCTTTATCGGGCAGCAGTTGGTCATTCCCTGATCCACTGTGCCCCCGGCTGGGGGATGTGCTGGCAGCATGTCCCCCCGCGTCATCGCCCTTGTCGCTCCTCTGCTGACCATGTTATAATGCGCCCTCATTCGACTGCCGATTCATACGCCTGCGGGCGTATTTTTTTAGTGAGGAACAGCCACCATGAACAAGACCGAATTAATGAATGTGTTTGCCGCGACAGATCGCGGTTTTCCTGAACTCGCGCCGGGCGATACGGTGAAAGTCCACCTGCGCATCGTTGAAGGTGATCGCGAGCGTATTCAGATTTTCCAGGGCGTGGTCATTCGTCTGCGTGGTGGCGGCAATGAAGCCAATTTCACGGTGCGTCGGATCGCCAGTCATGGCGTAGGCGTGGAACGTACCTTCCTGCTGCGCAGCCCGCGTATTGAAAAGATCGAAATCACCCGCCGCGCCCGTGTGCGCCGCGCACAGCTCTACTACATGCGCGATCTGCGCGGTAAAGCTGCCCGCCTGAAGGAACGCAAGTTCTAGTGTTGGCGAGTAATCACTTGAACCCATTGGCAAAGCCGCTGATTGGCATTACCGCAGCGGCATATGTTGATCCGAAAAGCGGCTGGCGCTATTTCCGTTCCTATTCAGGGTGTGTCGCCGCAATTGCCGATAACGGTGGTTTGCCTGTTCTGGTGCCTGCCGGGCTGCCCGACGAAGTGCTGCGCGCTATTTATGACCGGCTCGACGGCGTGCTGATGCCCGGCGGCGGCGATGTTAATCCCGCAGTGTACGGCGAAGCGCCGCACCCAACCACCGTATATGTTGACGATGCGCGGGACGCGACGGAACTTCAGCTCGTTCGCTGGGCTGTTGATGAAGACCGTCCACTGCTCGGAATTTGCCGTGGACACCAGCTAATTAACGTGGCGCTGGGCGGCAAGCTGCTCCAGGATATTCCATCATCGGTAAGCACCAAGCTGCTCCACGACATTCCTGACTATGAAACGCCGCGTTTCACCCGGTCCCACGAGGTTAGTATTGACCCTGCCAGTCGTTTGGCACAGGTTACGGGCGTCACCACGCTGGCGGTGAACAGCCTGCACCACCAGTCCGTCAGCCAGGTCGCGCCTGCTATGCGGGTGACTGCTTATGCACCGGATGGTGTGATTGAGGCAACCGAACTGCCCGACAGGCAGTTTGTGCTCAGTGTGCAGTGGCATCCTGAAGACCTGTACGGCGATGATCCTGCGATACGGCGTTTATTTACGGCGTTTGTTGATGCCGCACGCCAGCAGATGCATGTTAATGGACGGTCAGCCGAGTCAGCCGGTTAGCATCGGGGTGATGGACTCCGGGGTCGGCGGTCTGTCCGTCCTGCGCGAGCTGCATCGCCTGCTGCCACAGCATCCCACGCTGTATTATGCCGATCAGGGGCATTTCCCGTATGGTCCTCGTGCCCCTGAAGAAATCCACTCGTTTGTAGACGCGATCACCCGTTTCCTGCTCGACCAGGGTGCAGCGGTGATTGTAATTGCCTGTAATACTGCCAGTGCCAACAGCCTGCTGCAAATGCGCGCCCGCTACCCACAGGTTCCGTTTATCGGTATGGAACCGGCAGTCAAACCTGCCGCTGCGGCCAGTCGCAGCCGCGTAATCGGTGTGCTGTCCACCCAGGTGACGGCAGCCGGGGCGTTGTATCAACGTGTGCTGGCGCAGTATGCTGGAGACTGCCGTGTGCTGACACAGGTTGCGCCGGACCTGGTTACGATTGTCGAACATGGCACGCAGCATCAGCCCGAAAGCCGCGCGATTATCCGCCAGATTGTTCAGCCGCTGCTGGACGCCGGAGCAGATCAGATTGTGCTGGGCTGCACGCATTTCCCGTTCTTGACTGACCTTTTGCAGCAGATTGTCGGGGCAGATGTGACGCTGGTTGACCCCAGCCCGGCAATTGCCCGGCAGACCGCGCGCGTGCTGGGTTACAGTGACGCCGGGCTGGCGGAACTGCCGCTGGCGCAGTCGTCCGTAGAGGGGCAGTCCGCTGCACACCGCTACTTCACCAGCGGCGCCGCCGAGCACCTGCGCGTGATGCTGCGCCGTCTGATTGCAGTGGACACCCCGGTAGAAGTCGTGCGTGAGGTTGCCAATGTGCTGCGCGTTAGCGACCTCAGCAGCCACCCCGCCCCCGAAAGCTGAACACCGCCGCGTTAATTCGTGCGCATGTCGGCAGGGGTTCTGGCTGCGGCTGGCGCATCGTCGCTGCTAAACGGCATCACGCGGCGGGCATCTTCCGGCGGGCTGACCGGCAGCAGGATAGAGAAGGTTGAACCGGGCAGCGCTTTCATGTCGTGGCCGGAACTTTCCACCCAGATTTTGCCTCCGTGCCCCGCAATGACACCCCGCGCAATTGTCAGCCCTAAGCCCGGACCTGCACCCATAAACTTGTATGCCCCGGTAGAGTGCAGTGAGGGATCCTGCGCGCGGAAGAACTTGTCAAAAACCAACTCCAGATTTTCTGGCGCGATGCCGATGCCAGAGTCCTGCACTTCGACCAAGATCTGATCGGTTTCGCCGGGGAGTTTGGCTTCGCGCAGGGAGGCACGAATATCAATACGCCCGCCATCTGGCGTGAATTTGATCGCATTTTGAATAACATTGCGGAATGCCTGCACCAACCGCTGCATATCCGCCTGAATGGGCGGCAGCCCGCGTGTTCCGCGCATGGACAGCGACAGCTTGCGCTGCTTGATTTCATTGGTAATCGGGTCAATTGCCATGCGCAGCACACTTTCCAGTGTTGTCTGGGTAAAGCGCAAATCCATCGCGTCTACGTCAAGCTGGCTGACATCAAGCATCGCCGCGATCAGTTCTTCCATGCGTTCTGTGGCTTTGCGCAGGTTGCCCACCAGCCCGCCGACCTGATCCTGTTCGAGCATACCCTGTTCGTTGAGCGCGTCGAGGATGTCGGTATAGCCGCGAATCTGTGCCAGCGGTGTGCGCAGCTCATGGCTGGCAATTGTGACAAAGTCAGTTTTGACCGAGTCGAGCTTCTCAAGCTGTTCGTTCGCCTCGCCCAGTCCCGTGTTCAAACTCTGCATTGTGCGGTTCAGGTGGCGCAAATCTGCCACCAGCCGGGTGTTGCGCAGGGCGATGCCAGTTTGGTGCCCCAGCGTTTCCAGCAGTTCCATGTCGCGGGCATAAAACGGCGAGTCGTTAGATTTAGGTCCGCACGCTAGCAGCCCGATGAGCACGTTTTCGACCACAATCGGCGTATAGGCATTCATGTTCAGGCTGCGCAGAAAGCTGCGCTCCTGCGGCGTAATTGCGCGGAACATGGGGTCGTAATCCACGTCGAATTGCAGCAGGCTCAGGCGTTCTTCGGCAAGGCGCTGGTAGACCGGTCCATCTTTTATCACCGTGCCGGTAACGCCTTTCATGTTGTTGCTGAAGCCACCGCCGGGCATGACCAGCAGTTCCAACCCGCCGGGCGCGTTGGTGTCGTTAATCAGCAGCAGCCCCGAACGACGCACGCCCATCACTTTATTGACCATTGTGGTCGTGATTTCAATTAGCGGTTGCAGTTCGACAGCGGTGGTAATCTGCTGGCTGAAATCGCGCGTGGCGCGTATCGCGTTGGGTGTTCTGCCGATCAACAGCAGGGTCAGCGCCCGTTCGGTGATATGCCGCACCGGGACATACAGCAGCCCCAGCAGCAGCGCCAGCGCAATGATAAACACCGTGCGTTCATCACCGGTCTGAATGCGGTTGGTATTTAGCACCAGCAGCCCGACAAACAGCACAAGCGCCGTGAGCAGCACCAGCGCGCCCCCGCGCACCAGCACCACCACCGCGGCGCGAATATCAAACACCCTGTACGAGGTCTGGGCATAGGTCGCGCCGACCATAGCCACAAGCAGCAGCAGCATGCCGAGGATCACGGTCAGCAGTGTGCCGGTGGTTAGCAGCAGCGCCGCCATATACACCAGCGTACTGGCGACAATCCAATACAGCGCGCGGTTGGCAACCTCTGCCAGCGACGCCCGGTAGAACGCGGCAAATGCCGACCCCAGCAGCAGCGCTCCGGTGAGCGCAATGCCCACCAGCAGTACCAGACTACCCGGATCAGGCGTGCGCAGCAGGGCGGGCAGCCAATCAGTGCTGCCCAATGCGGGCGGGGTGGCAAGCAGCAGACTGCCTGCCGCAGCCAGCAGCCATAGCCCGATCAGCAGCAGCCAGAAACGAACACTCCTGCGCGTTGTTGCTGTTCGTGAAAGGTCACTGATGACCAGGCTCCCGTAAAAGCCCAGCAGCAGAATGATCGCCAGCAGCAGCGCTGAGCCGCGCCCGACCGCTGCTGGCAGGGTGCTGCCCTCTGGCAGCGGGTCCGGGATGGCGTGTGCCGCACTGGTCAGCAGCGCGAAAAGCAGCGCCGCCGCCAGCCACCCCAGCCCATAACTGCTGCGTCGTCCGCGGATCAGCGCAACGCTGAACAGAATCACACAGGTGATTCCCGCAACGAGGATAACCGCACTTAACAACGAGTCCATCGCTTATACTGCCTCTAGTGGTTTAGCGCACATCATTCGCCCATGCGCTGTGGCTGCTGCCAGCATTGCTGCCTGCTCGTCAGCAAAAACAGCGCGCCGTGCTCAGGATTTCATGATGTAGTAGGTGCCTTTTTTCGAGCCGACCTTGAGCAAAATGCCTTTTTCAACCATATCCGCCAGATCAAGGCGCAGAGTTTCAGCAGAGACGCCCTGACACAACTGACGGTACTCTCGGTTGGTGATCGAGCCATTGTCACGGATATATTGCAGCGCGCGCGCCTGGCGATGGTTGGTGTTGCGTGCCCATTCGGGCGGTTTCTGGCGTTCGCGCGCGTTGTACAGGGTTACGGCAAAGCTGTACGGGCGGGCATCAAAATAGGGCGGCTTGTGCCCCGCCTGTTTCATCACTTCCATCATGCGGTCAATACCCAGCCCCAGCTCTTCGATATAGCCCCACTGAAACAAGCCGTTGACCAGCCGGGGATTGCGGCTGAAATGTTCGTCCTTGATGTTCTCAACCGTGATGAAACCCGGTAAGCCCCCCGGCGAAATGACCTCCAGCCGGTCAGCGTACATGCGAATCTCAATGCGCCGCCCTTTGAGGCGGTAATCGCGATGGCAGACGGCGTTGACGATGGCTTCGCGGACGGCGAAGGGGGGATACTCCTGGCGTTCTTCACGTTCCAGCCCCTTGACGACAGCGCTGATCGCCATCTCACTCCACACCAGATTCCACGCCTGTTCAATCAGCCTGGGCAGCGGTCCGGTCAGTTCTTCGCGGCGGGAATAGCCCGCCAGGCCATCTTCGCCGCGCGGTGTTTTGCCCACAAACCGGGCGAACACGACCCCGCTT
Source organism: Anaerolineae bacterium (assembly GCA_034435675.1). Taxonomy (GTDB): domain Bacteria; phylum Chloroflexota; class Anaerolineae; order Aggregatilineales; family Phototrophicaceae; genus DAOTWP01. Next base: position 12,747 of record DAOTWP010000268.1, on the reverse strand, counting down.
TGCGGCAGCCAGTGCTGCGGGTATTCGCTGAATAGCAGTACCCCGCTGACGCTCGGCTTGCCGCTGGTATCCACCGCGCCGATTTCGCGGAACAGATCATCGAGCTTGCCGTTATAGGGGCGTTTGGTGCGTTCCGCGCGCTTGGCAAGATATTCCTCAACCGTTTTCTTGCTGAAGTCGTCGGTAGATGTGCCGGGAACGGTTTCTGACTCGAAGTCACCGGTGTTTTTGGCGCTTGCCAGCCGCAGGATTTCCTGCCCGCCCAGCGGGCGATTGCTGCTGCCGCTGCGGATCAGCACTCGTCCGTCAATCAGCGCGTGCAGTTCAACGCTGCGCGGCACCCGCAAGGCATAGACCGTACCGGTGTCCAGTTCCAGCGGCTCCCAGTTACCCACACCCACCGGCGGGTTACAATTGGCGTCGGCATCCTTGAGGGCGCTTTCGAGTGTTTTGTTTTCGATTGTGCCGCCCGTGAATTTGCCGTCTGAATCCAGCCCAACCAACAGTGTACCGCCCTCGGTATTGGCGAAGGCGACCAGTGTTTCGGCGATTTGCTGCGGATTGGGTCTTTCCAGGAATGCCAGTCGAGGACCAGCGCCTGACTTGATTAAGTCTGTGTTGAACATAAGAGTATTGGATTCTGGCGCATAAATGCTTGCGTCGCGTGAATTCCATTCTAACATAGATTGAACGGCAACACACCGGACTGCGGCGCAAAACAGAGCGCCTTGCAAATTCTAAACGGAAACTTAACCCGCCTGAAAGGACGTTTGCCCTGATGCGTGCCAGACGACTGCTGAACCTGACCGGGGATCGCCTGTATGCCCTGCCGCTGCTGGTGCTGTACCTGACGGACGGCTGCAACAGCCGCTGCGTCACCTGCGATATCTGGAAAAATCCACGCCAGAACATGTCAATGGCGCTGGTTGAACAGCTTGCGGGGGCGTGCCGCGACCTGGGTGTCAGCCAGGTGTTGTTCAGCGGCGGCGAAGCGATGCAGCATCCACAGTGGGCGGCAATTGCGCAGCGTTTTCGGCAGGCGGGGGCACGGGTGATGTTGCTGACGAACGGGCTGCTGCTGCGCAAACAGGCGCAGGACGTGATCGAGCACGTTGATGAGCTGATCCTGAGTCTGGATGGTGGGACAGCGGCGACATATCAGGCGATTCGCGGTGTGGATGCTTTTGAGTTGCTGCTTGATGGTGTGCGCGCTGTGCGTGCGGGGGGCATTCCCGTGACGACCCGCACCACCGTGCAGCGTGCCAACTTCCGCGAACTGGCGCAGATTATTGACGCGGCAAAACGTGTGGATGTCAACCGGATCAGCTTTTTAGCGGTGGATGTCAGCAATGCCTTCGCGTTCGGTCCGCGTTTTGTGCCAGATACCGCGATTCCGGTTATGGTGGGCAGCGCGGGGGTGGGCACGCTGCCTGGTCACGGACCGGTGGCGACGGCGCTTGACGCGGCAGAGGTGGGGGAACTGGCGGCGCTGATTGATGACCTCGAACAGCGCTATGCCGCAGATTTCACCAGCAGGCGCATTGCCGAATCGCCGGACAAACTGCGGCGTATCCTCGTGCGTTATTTTGGCGCGCTGGCAGGCATGGATACTTTTCCTGCCCCGCCGTGCAATGCGCCGCATTTCAGCGTGGTGGTCAATGTGGACGGCAGCCTTCAGCCGTGTTACTTTCTGCCCGCCTTTGGCAAACTTGAACCGGAAACTGCTGACGGCAGCCTGGGCACACAGTTGAATACGGATGTGGCGCAGGCGCTGCGGCGTGCCTATCGCAGTGGGCAGCGCGTGGAATGTGCGCGTTGTGTCTGCCCGCTGCATCGCGGACCGCGCGGGCTTCTGGGATTATAATGCTTGAAACATGATATTGATTCTGGGGGCGCAGCATGTCGCCTTATCTGTTGACCTTTTTTGTAGCAGGAACAATCTGCACGATTCGCATGGTGCTAATTATCGCCGGGGTGTATAAAGACCCGGTGCTGGCGACATTTGAGGCATACGGACCGGATGAGAAGTTCTACTCGCCCATGCCGCTGCTGTTGGTTGGGGTCACGGGGATGATCTTTGGCGGTGGTGGGCTGTTTGTCGAGGCGTTTGATGTGCGGTTGGGCTATTTCCTGGTCGTTACGCTCAGCTTGATGACGCTGTCCGGCTCAGTTTACCTGTACCAGCACCCGGACATGATGCACGAGCGCATGCGCTTTGCGTGGCACTACCCGCGCTGGTACGCCCGTCTGCGCGAACGTACTACCCGCGCCGAACGGCGGCATCTCGCCTATATGTGGCATTATCTGCCCGGCGAACTGCGCCGCTGTTACAACAGCAGCGACTACGCCTTCTGGCTGTGGGCGGATCTGGTGATTATGTCAACAATCCATCCCTGAATCTGTCGTGCCAGCAGTGAACGGGAAGGTGACAGGGGAAGCAGTGTATGACTCGGATTTTTTCGCGTCTCTTTCGCCGCCCGCTGCGTGTGTTCACGCTGCGCCCGCTGCGTGTGTTCACGCCGCGCCCGCTGCGTGTGTTCACGCTGCGACGGACGCGCCTGCTAGCCAGTGTGGATGCATATGCCCACTGGGCAGGCAGCTATCCGCCGCACGCGCATAACCCACTGATGCAGGCGGAAGAAGCCGCACTAACGGCACTGCTGCCGGACATGGCGGGTTGGACGGTGCTGGATCTGGCATGTGGCACGGGGCGTTACGGGATTATCGCGGCGCAGCGCGGGGCAGGGCGTGTGCTGGGGCTGGATAACAGCCCGGCGATGCTGCGTGCCAGTACGCTGCCTGCGCAGGCGCTTGCTACCAGCGCGGCGCTGCCGCTGGCGGATGCCAGTGTTGATCTGGTGCTGTGGGGGCTGGCAGTGGGGCATCTGCCACAGGCTGCACCTTCCATGCGCGAGCTTGGGCGTGTGCTGAAACCGGGTGGCTGGGCGCTGGTCAGTGACGTGCATCCGTTTATCGCGTTACAGGGTGCGCTGCGTACCTTCACGGCGCAGGATGGCAGCACCTACGCTGTGGAGCATTATGTTCACTTGTACAGCGATATGCTGCGGGCGGCGCAGGCTGCCGGACTCCTCATTGACTATGTAGAGGAGCCGCGTTTGGCGGGCGATGCTGCGGGCAAACCCATTGTGATTATCTACCGTCTGCGCAAGTCCCCCTGACGGTGACGCGCGGTCGCTCAGCGCGAGCGCGTAACCAGGAAATAGATCCCGACCACAGCAGCGAGCACCGCCGGGGGCAGGCAAATAGACATCACCAGCCGGGAAAACGGCTCGACACCGGCGCTGCCCAGTGTACTCCACAGGAAGATGAACAAGCCGATGCCGACCATGCCCAGCGCCGCTCCGGCAATCGTTGCCCGCGACAAAACTTTACGATTCAACCCGTTGGGTGTACCACTCATAGCCTTGCCTCCTATAGTGCTGAATTATACTACAGGAGCCGTGCGGCGGTTATGGCGAAGGTGCGCGGTGTACGGGGACGCAGTGCGCGCATGCCGAACCGGATGCAGACTCGGCATTATCTGCTGTTGCCAGCTCGTAGCTGCGCGGCAGGGTGGTCACAAAAGGACACGCTTTCGCACAGCCGCAGGTGGGGCAGTCGGGCGTGCTGGATGCGCGCAGACGCCCTTTGCGCACCCAGTAGTCAATCATTTCTTGCAGCATGGCGCGGTCAATGCCCAGTTCACGTGCCATCTGTGGCAGCGACACACTGCCGGTCTGCTGTTCAAAACGCGCCAGCACTTCACGCAGCATAGTCATACGTTATGCGCCCCCCAATCCGAGCAGCATTCCACCCTGATAAACGATCACTGCGCCCAGCCATGCTACCGCGAAGGTGTAGGCAATCTGGTAAAGCATAAACCGTGTGCCAAATTCCTGCCGCATTGCCGCCACGGTGACCATGCAAGGGGTATAGAGCAGCACAAAGACAGTGAAAGCAACGGCTGCCAGCGGCGTAAAGACCTGTGTCAAGGCTGTTTCGAGCGCGCTGGTGTCTTCAGCTTCGTCGCCAGTGCCCAGAAAATCGGCTTCCGGCATGTTTACGCCCGGCACAATGTTGACCGTGCGCGGGATGATGTTGACCATTTCCTGCACCGTGAGCACAGCAGCCTGCGCGAACGATGTGCCAATAAAGGTCACATCCTCAGCAAATGTCGGCGCTGGCTCGGCTTCTTCTGGCGGACTGTCCTCTTCGCCGACATAAATCTGGCTCATCGTACCGACCACCACCTCTTTGGCGATAAAACCCGTGACGAGTGACCCCGCTGCCTGCCAGTTGCCAAAGCCAGTAGGGGCAAAGATCGGCGAGAGTGCCTCCGCCATTGTGCCGAACAAGCTGTCTTCCGGCGCGACATCGTTGAAACTGCCAGTGCTGCCCGCGGGTAGTGCCATCAGCAGCCAGATAATCACCGAAGTCGCAAGGATAATCGTGCCGGCTTTGCGCACAAAGGCGCTTGTGCGTTCCCAGGTCTGCCGCCAGACATCGCGCAGATGCGGGGTGCGGTAGGGGGGTAGTTCCATCACAAATGGCTGCGGCGGCTTGTTGCGGTAAACAGTGCGTTTGAGCGCCCAACCGGTTGCCAGCGCAACGGCGATGCCCAGCAGGTACATCGCAAAAATCAGGTTGCCCGCCTGTGCGCCGAAAAATGCTGTGCCAATCACAACATACACGGGCAGGCGCGCCCCACAGCTCATGAAAGTCACAAGAAAGCCGGTCAGCTTGCGGTCATCCTCGTTTTCCAATGTGCGTGTGGCATAAACGGCGGGCACAGTGCAGCCAAAGCCAACGAGCATCGGCAGGAAACTCTTGCCGTGCAGCCCGATTGCCCGCATCACCCGATCCATCACAAAGGCGGCGCGTGCCATGTAACCGCTGTCTTCCAGCACACCGATTGCCAGATACAGCGCCATCAGCACCGGCACAAAAACCAGCACGCCGCCAACCCCGGCAATTACGCCGTCCACCAGCAGCGCCTGCACCCATGTGCCGCCCAGTCCCAGTGCACCCAGCAGCGCTTCTGCCCAGTGCGTGATAGGACCGGCGATGATAGCATCAACCCAGTCCAGAAACGGCGCGCTCACATTGGCGGTGATCTGAAAGACCAGCCACATCAGCAGCAGGAAAATCGGCACACCGTACAGGCGGTGAGTCAGCACGCGGTCAATTTTATCAGACGTGGTTTCCAGCATGTCGCGCGGGCGGGTCAGCGCTCCGGCGACCAGTGTGCCGATAAAGGCGTAGCGTCCGTCGGTGATCAGCGTTTCGGCATCTTCACCCGTTTCTGCTTCGATACGTTCGGCGGCGGCGCTGGCGGCGGCGAGCAGCGCGTCATAGGCGGCTAATCGCTCGGTGAGGTCTTCGTCGTTTTCCAGCAGTTTGATTGCCAGCCAGCGCGCGCGGTACTGCTGGTTGAGGTCGGGCAGCGCGCTAATTTGCGCTTCCAGCGGGGCAATTTCGCGCTCCAGTGCAGCGGTATAGGTAATCCTGACCGGCTGCGCAGCGCCAACGCCGGTTGTCTGGCGGATTGCCGCTTTCAACGCATCCACGCCAATGCCGCTGTTCCCAACTGTTTCAATGACTGGCGCGCCGTTGAGATGTTCGGAGAGTTTGCGTGCGTCAATGGTCAGCCCGCGAGTCTGGGCGATGTCGCTCATGTTCAGTACCAGAATGACCGGTACTTCCAGCTCAAGAATCTGCATCACCAGATACAGATTACGTTCCAGATTGGCGGCATCCACCACCGAAATAACGACACCGGGGCGCTCGTTAATGATGAAATCGCGTGAAATAATCTCTTCAATGGAATAAGCGGTCAGGCTGTAGGTGCCAGGCAGGTCAACAACGAGGACTTCCTGCCCTTCAAGGTAGAGACGCCCTTCTTTTTTTTCGACGGTTTTGCCGGGCCAGTTGCCCACGTGCTGCCGCGAGCCGGTCAGCGCATTAAAAATGGTGCTTTTGCCGACGTTGGGATTTCCCGCCAGGGCAACTTTCACCGCTTGCGCCGCCATCTATTGTGCCCCTTTGCAGCGCGTGACCATGATTTTCTGCGCCATGCCGTGTCCAATAGCGAGGCGCGCGTCGTTCTTGACTGCCAGAATAATCGGTCCCGAGAGATCGCCCTGCACGATGCGCACACACATGCCAATATTCAGTCCCAGATCGCCCAACCGCTGGCGCAGTTTGTCGCCCGCGCGGATTTCGGTCAGAGCAACGGTTTCACCCCGTGCCGCGCAGGTCAGCGGGAAACAGTTCGACAGTTCAACATTACTCGTTACGATGCTGTTGCGTCCGTTTAGCACAGTTCGATCTCCACAAGTTCAGCTTCGGATTTACGCAGTGAAAGATGATAGCCGCGTACCAGATACTCTACCGGATCGCCCATTGGCGCGGCTTTGAGCATTTCCACATTGACACCGCTGACCAGACCCATATCCATCAGGCGGCGACGCAGCGCCCCCGCGCCCCCGACCCGCGTAACGCGCGCGGTTTGCCCTGCCGTTAGCTGGTTCAATGTTGGTTTGTTGCTCATGCTGTTCTACCGCCGTCTCGTGTTGTTTTCTTTGCCGGATATGCAGCGTACTCCTGTCAGTCTAAAACAGCGTGAGTTGGAAAATGAGTGACATTTGACACTTGAAATTCGCCAAATGTCACTTTACCAGGGGGAGAATTGTGTTTTCATAGGCGCAGAATCGTCTTTGCAATGCCTGTAGAATCAACTTTTTGCCGGTATAAACTGAAGTTAACCATAGGCAAAGTATGGTGGCGAGTCCATCGTGACAAACGTGCAACACGCAAAGCTGCCATCCACTGGCGCGAATGGCACAAGTGTTCTATCATGGACGATATCGCAATCAAGTGAGAGGCATGGCTCATGTCGCTGGTTCAACCGGAGGGTTATCTTGCGCTGCCTGCTGCGGGCACAGGGTGTGCGGTGCTGGTGCTGCATGCGTGGTGGGGGCTGAATGAGATGGTGAAGGGGGTCTGTACGCGGCTTGCCGATGCCGGTTATGCCGCCTTCGCGCCTGACCTGTATCACGGCAAAGTTACCGACCAGATTGCCGAAGCCGAAGTGTTCAGCGGCGCTGTGTTCGGCAAACTCGGAGAGGCACGCGCTGATCTTGCCGCAGCGGCAGCGTTCCTCAGCAAACGCGCCGGAACGCAGGAGTCGGGTATGGCGGTGATCGGTTTTTCGCTGGGGGCGTTTTTCGCGCTCGATCTTTCGGTCACTGCACCGGAAGCCGTGCGGGCTGTGGTGGCATTTTACGGTACACGTCCCGGTGAATATGAGGGTTCGCAGGCGGCGTATTTGGGGCACTTTGCAGAGCATGATGAGTTTGAACCCGCCTCCGAGGTCAACCTACTGGAAGCGGCGCTCAAACGTGCCGGATGTCCGGCAGCTTTCTATCACTACCCCGGCACTGGACACTGGTTCTTTGAACCCGACCGCACGCAGGCGTATGACGCGGCGGCGGCAGATCTGGCTTGGGAGCGAACGCTTGCCTTTCTGGCAGGCGCTGCCAGGCTGTAGCAGTGGCGACTGCCGCGAAGCATCGCCGACAAACGCAAATCGGCGGAGATGTCTCCGCCGATCCGCATCCAGAATGTTCGAAACTGGATCCAAGTGAGCTGGGGGACCTGGATTCGAACCAAGATTAACGGGGCCAGAACCCGTCGTTCTGCCGTTGAACTATCCCCCAATGTGATTACCCGCGTAGAGTTTTCACAGTGGGGGCATTATATTATGCCTCTGACGCCTTTTCAAGGCTCTTTAAGCCACCAGCCGGCTTGAATTCACCGAGCTGTTCGCAGCGCTGACCCAAAGTGCGCGCATGTAGTTCCACTGTTCAGTGGGCGACGTTAGCACTTGGGCTTAACAGTTGAATTGCCAGTTCGATCCGGCGGACGGATTCGGCTTTGCCGAGAATTTCCATCGTCTCGAAAGTTGGCGTCGAAATCTTCTGCCCGCTAACCGCCACGCGCAGCAGCCCGAACATCTGACTGTTGCTCAGCGTGAGTTCCTCGCCCAGTGCTGTGAATGCCGTTAGTTGCGTTTCCTGCTGGAAATCCGGCAGGGTCGCTATCACCCGCAGCGATTCTTGCAGCGCGCGCACCGTGCTGGCAGCATCCATCTTTTTCTGGATGATGTCTTGCGGCGCGGGCGGCACAAATTCCTCATGAAAGAAGAAGCCTGCCAGCGCAACCACATCGGTCAGCTTTTTCAGGCGGGTCTTGACCAGCGGCGTAATCTTGAGCAGCACCTCGATGTTCACTTCAAGCCCTGCTGCTTCCAGCACCGGGCGCAGGCGTTTTGCCAGATCCTCATCACTGAGAATATGGTTGATGTAGTGCCCGTTGAGCCATTCCAGCTTTTCAATCGGATAGGCGCTGTTTGCTGGGTTAACCCGATCCAGTTCAAAGCGTTCGACTGCTTCCTGGACGCTAAACACTTCGCGGTCTTCGCCAAAGCTCCAGCCGATATTGGTCAGGAAATTGACCATTGCTTCCGGCAGATAGCCTTCGCGGATGTAATCATGCACCATGACCGGAATCACGTTGCCATATTTGTCTTTGGGTGGGTTGCGTTTGCTGATCTTGCCCTTGCCGTTTGGATTGAGCATGACCGGCAGGTGTGCATACTGTGGCATCTCCCAGCCAAAGGCGTACCACAACTGCACATGCAGCGGCAGTGACGGCAGCCATTCCACCGCGCGCATCACATGCGAAATCTGCATGAAGTGGTCGTCAATCACGTGCGCCAGATGGTAGGTAGGGAAACCGTCGGATTTCAGCAGCACCATATCCTGCTGGAGCGCGTTCTCGAACGTCACCTCACCTCGCACGATGTCCTGCACGGTCGATTGTCCGTCCAGCGGCATTTTCATGCGGATGACTGCCTTAAGTCCCTGTGCCTCGCGCTCGGCAGTTTCTGCGGGCGTGAGGTTGCGGCAGTGCCGGTCATAGCCCGGCGGCTCCTTGCGCGCCTGTTTTTCGCGGTTGACCTGTTCCAGCCGTTCCGATGAGCAGTAGCAGCGGTATGCCTTGCCCTGTTCCACCAGCCAGTTCGCCCACTGCTGGTACAGCGCCAGTCGTTCGGACTGCACATACGGTCCGTATGCGCCGCCAACATCAGGACCTTCATCCCAGTTCAGCCCTGCCCAGCGCAGGGCGTCGTAGAGCGTTTCCAGCGCGGTTGGATCAAACCGTTTCTGGTCGGTGTCTTCAATGCGCAGCACAAAAGCGCCGCCGTGATGCCGTGCGAACAGCCAGTTGAACAGTGCCGTGCGTAAACCGCCGATATGCAGCGACCCCGTAGGACTGGGCGCAAAACGCACCCGCACGGGGGCAGTTGTGGTATCCGTCAAAGTCGCTTCTCCTGTGATGATTGTGCTGCTGATGCTAATTGTACCGCTGGTTACGGGGTTCACAAGGGATCAAATGCGCCGCCTGCGCATAGTCACGCTTTGAACCAGCCCGATACCCATCAGGAAAGCTAATAGAGATGTGCCGCCTGAGCTAATAAGTGGTAGAGTCAATCCGGTTACAGGCAGCATTTGCAGATTCATGCCCACCGAAACGAAGGTCTGGAAGAAGATCACCGCTGCTACGCCGTAGCAGATCAGGCTGCCCATCGGGTCAGACGCCGTGCGTGCCCCGCGCAAGATGCGGGCAATCAGCAGTCCGATCAACCCCAGCACGCCCATTGCCCCGACCATGCCAAATTCCTCGGCTATGACGCTGAAGATGAAGTCGGTATGCCGCACGCGCAGGAAACGCCCGCGATTCTGCGATCCATTGGCATAACCCTTGCCAAGCAGCCCGCCCGACCCCACGCTGACCAGCGCCTGCCGGATGTTATAGAATGACGGGTCTTCCGGGTCCGGGCTGAGGAAAGTGGTGACGCGCTCGCGCTGGTATTCGCGCATCTGCGACCAGGTAATCGGCGCTGCGATGGCGATAATCAGTGCCAGCATCATGATGTGCCTGATGCGCAGTCCCGCCGCCCAGACCAGCGTGAACCACAGCACCATGAATACGATAGTTGTGCCGAGGTTGGGCTGAAGGAAGACCATCAGCGAGGGCACGGCGACATGCACAAACGAACCGAACACCACGCGCAGGTCGTCCATCTGCTGATAGTGCTTTGCCAGATACGTGCCCAGGGTAATGATGATGATGACTTTGCCCAATTCTGAGGGCTGAATGCGGATGCCAATGTCAATCCAACGCTGTGCCCCGGCATCACCCTGCACGCCCAGCAAGGACACCAACAGCAGCAGCGCCAGCAGCAGCAGATACAACCACTGGTTGATACCGCTTAGCAGGCGGTAATCCAGCGCTGCCAGCGCAAACATCACCGTCAGCCCGATGAGCGCGTATTGAATCTGGTCGGGAACGCTGTTGATCAATTCGCTGTCAACAGCATCAAGCGTAGCGCTGCGAATCATCAGAATCCCGATGATGACCAGCAGCAGGGTTGTGCCAAACAGGATCAAGTCGAAGCGACGCCAGATATTTTCTGAGGAAGCGTACATGCGGTCTCAGGTTCTCAGGATACAGCGTTCTGCATTATACAGAACACGGCGGGGGAGTCAAATGCGGTCTGCCAAAGTGCAGATGCGGCTGGCGGTGCAGGCTTCGGCTCAGGCTTCGGCTCAGGCTTCGGCTCAGGCATCATCCGCCGAGAAGGCACTGTCAGGGCGGCGGTGATGCGTATCATCGAGCGTAGTTGTCCTCCCAACTGGGCGGGTTTCCTGCTCGTCATCCGGCAGCAGCGGCAGTTCTTCGCCTTCGGTGGCTTTCAGAAACGGGATTTCCGCGACAATCATGTTGCTGCGCTCCCGCTGGTGCAGGGCAATCTCCACCTTTTCGTTGAGCACATCCACATACTTGGAAATCACTTGCAGAATTTCCTGCTTCATGGCGTTGAGTTTTTCAGGAGGCAGATTGATGCGGTCATGCACCAGAATGAACTCCAGCCGCGCCTTCGCCTTGCCAGCGCTGCCGTCCTTGCCACGTCCCATTAACCTGTCGAAGAACCCGCTCATGCTGCCCCTCCCCAACCTTACGACTGTCCGAACAGCCGCGCGATGCGCTGGAAGAAGCCCGTAGACTGCTCCGGCTGCACAATGGGCAGATCTTCACCCATCAGCCGCCGGGCAATATCCCGAAATGCTGTTCCTGCGCGCGAGTTTTCGTTCAACGTTATCGGCACTCCGCTGTTGCTAGCCGTGATGACCCCTTCATCTTCTGGCACGATGCCGATCAACTTGATCGCCAGAATATCCACTACATCATCTGCCGAAAGCATGTCGCCGCGCTTGACCATCTCTGCCTTGACCCGGTTGAGAATTAACCTGCCTGGACCCTTATTGTGCGCTTCAAGCAGTCCGATAATCCGGTCTGCATCGCGCACGGCAGAAACTTCCGGGTTGGTGACAATCAGCACCTCATCGGCGGGCGCGACGGCGTTACGAAAACCGCGCTCAATGCCTGCCGGAGAGTCGATCAGCACATAGTCAAATTCGGGGCGCAGCTTATCCGTAATCTGAATCATATCCTCCGGGCTAACGGCATTCTTGTCCCGGCTTTGCGACGCGGGAATCAAGTACAGCTCGGGGAGCTGTTTATGCTTAATCAACGCCTGGCGGATTTTGCAGCGTCCTTCCACGATGTCCACCAGATCGTAGACGATGCGGTTTTCCAGCCCCATCACCACATCCAGATTACGCAGACCGATGTCTCCGTCAATGACTACCACACGCTTGTTAAAGCGTGCCAGCGCAACACCGAGATTGGCGGTGGTCGTGGTTTTGCCCACGCCGCCTTTCCCCGAAGTGATGGTGATAACCTGTGCCCCCATGATTACTCCGTCGTTATTTCGTCCAGGCTTCCACGACGATTTGATTGTTACGAATCAGCGCAATTTCCGGGCGCGGTCTCCGGCGGCGATCTTTGGGCGAGGTGACTATATGGTGCGCGATACGCAGCTGCGTCGGCATCATATCCAGCGCACAGACCACCGCTGTTTCGTCGCCTTCAACCCCGGCATGCACATTACCGCGCAGTTTGCCCCAGACCACCACATCCCCGGCGGCGATAATCTGCGCGCCAGGATTGACATCCCCAAACACCACCACATGCCCTGCGCTGTGGACGGTGCGTCCTGAGCGCAAGGTGCGCCGCAGCATGACGCCCGGCATGCCCTCTTCTTCCGACGAATACAATTGTTCCTGCGAACTGCTTGCCCGTCCCGGAACGGTGATCTGCGTTGTTGCTGAAGTCTTGATGTCCAGGGCGTTTGCCGCCGTGATCGTGGTATCGCTGCCGCTGACCACTGCCCAGAACACCATACCGCGCCGTTCCAGCAGCGCCTTCAGCGAGGACATTTCGTGTCTGGGTACGGGGCGTTCGGCAAAATCCACAGTCACCCGCGCGCCAGCATAGAATTTGGCGTTTTCATCCAGCCGGGCAGCCAGCTCGGTCATCAGCAGGAGCCACTCTTCGGTTGGGCTGATGGCGACTAGCAAGCCCTCTTTAATGCCCCTGATCGTGATAATGGATTGTTCCGCCATAACCGTGCCCATATTCCGTGACGCCAATTCGGTAGATATTGTAATCTATTTAACTATGATGATACACGTTTTCGAAAAGTGTGCCATTTGTGCCCGTCAGCGCTCAGCCGCCGGTGCTGATAATCTGCGCCAGCAATATCGCCGGCAGCAGCGC
>DAOTWP010000267.1:0-3494 GCA_034435675.1 Anaerolineae bacterium | reverse complement strand
GGTTTTCGACTTCGGCGGAGGAACGCTGGATCTTTCGCTGGTGCAGCTGCCGGAAAGCCGCGAAAAAACCGGCGGTTTCCTGGGTAAGCTGCGCAAAACCAGCGCCAGCCAGTTCAGCGCCCGGGTTATTGCCAAAGCAGGGCATATCATTGGCGGCAGCGACATTGACCGCTGGCTGCTGGAAGAAGTGCTTGAGCGTGCCGGGCTGACGCTCGATCAACTGAGCGACGGTTATTCCGCGCTCATCACCGAATGCGAAGAAGCAAAAATCCGCCTGTCAACCGTTGAATCCACTACCATTCACTTTGAAGCGGCGGGCGCAATGCATTCCCAGACGATTACGCGGGGCGAGCTGGAAGCCCTGCTGGAAACACGCGGTTTCTACGCGGCGCTGCGGCGCATTGTGGATAAGGTCATGTATATCGGTCATCAGCGCGGCATCTTCAAAGAGGACATCCAGTATGTCCTCATGGTCGGGGGGACATCACTGATGCCTTCTGTCCAGCGCACACTGGGCGAATACTTCACCGATATGGCAGTGCGTGCGGACAAGCCCTTTACTGCCGTAGCAGAAGGCGCGCTGCAAATGGCAGCGGGTTACGGCTTACAGGATTACCTGATTCATACTTACGGCATCCGGCATCTTAACCCGCAGACTGGCGCACACGAATATGACGAACTGGTGCCAATGGGCAGTACCTACCCAATTACAGAGCCGATTGCGCTGGTGCTGTGCGCCGCACACACAGGACAGAGCGAACTGGAATTTGTCATCGGGGAAATTGACGCCGAATCCTTCTCAATGATTGAAGTCGAATACGAAGCGGATGGCAGCCCGGTGTTTCTGGCGCACGCAGCAGACAGCGGGCAGCGCTTCGCCCCGCTGAACGGCGATGATCCGCTGCGCATCAAACTCGACCCACCGGGTGTCCCCGGTGAAGAACGCTTGCAGGCGCAGTTCACCATTGACGATCAGCGCAGGCTGCGGCTCTCGATTCTCGATCTGAAGACCAGTCAGGCTTTGCTCTACGATGTGCCAGTTGCCACCCTGCGATAAGAGGCAGAAACGATGAACACCAACGAAAACATCAGCGGGTACGAACCGCGCCTCGTTGCGCGTTCCAGCAGACAAGGCAAGCAGCGGCTGTCGTCACAGCGGCTTGCAACGCTGCTGACCATGCTGCCCCCGGAGGCAGTTTCACTGGATGCCACAGCCGAAATGCTGCGCAACGACGAGTACACCATTCGCTTCAATGCTGCGCGCCTGCTCAGCCTGCGGCGCGACAAAGCATCGCGGGCGGTGATGGAAGCGGCACTGAGCCACAACGAAGTCCCTTCGCGCGCCAGTGTTGCCCGGCACCTGCACCACCTGGGCTGGCAGGAGGCGCTGCCGCTGGTTGAACTGGCGCTGCGCGACCCCGACAGCCGTGTACGCGAGAGTGTGATCTACGCGCTGTGCGACCTGCGCCAGCCGCCCGCCTTCGCCCTGATGGCAGACGTGCTGCACAGCGAAGCCGACAACGTGCGCGAAGCCGCCACCTGGGGACTGCGCGACTGTCAGGACCCGCTGGCAGTGCCCGTTCTGGCAGCCGCACTTGGTGCCGAAGACCCGGACGTACGCATCAAAGCACTGGAAGCATTGAGCGTGACAGATGCGCCGGAAGCAAAACCTGTCGTCCGCAATGCCATGAATGATCCTGAACCGGATGTGAAGTATGCGGCGACACTGAGCCTGCTTGAGCTGGCGGGCGAAAGCTGGCTGGACGAACTCTCCGGGGTGATTGGGCGCACCAGTGGTGAAACGCTCAAACAGGTGCTGCGCGGATTCTTCCATGCGACCAACTATCTGCGTATCAATGTTGCCAGAAGCCGGTCAGCGGATATGATGATTGACGCGCTGGAGACGGCACTGCTCGACACGCATGCCGAAGTACGTATGGCAGCCGTATGGCCCCTTGCGTGGATGCGCCATGAACGCACGCCGGGAGTACTCAAGCGCGCCTACCTGATGGAACGGGACAGCGACACCAAAGCGCATATGGTCCGCGTTGCCGCCAGCCTGATGTCGCAGGCAGGCGAAGAAATCCTGCAAGATGCCCTGAGCAGCAGCGATGCAGCGGTCAAAGAAGCAGCGCTGAAGGTGCTGGCAGAGCGCGCCGCCGCCGGCAGGGTGCTGACCTATGACGAGCAGGCACAGGAAGGCACAGGCTTTGTGCGCCCGCAGCTAGAGATCTGAACGCAAAACAACAGGGGCAACCTGCAAGGAGGTCGCCCCTGAAAACAGCATTGATGACCGCCACACCGGCAGGCAACTGCCAGCGGGTTTTTGGCTCCGGACAGGATTACATCATACCCCGCATAATCTTGTCGAGCGCTTCCCGCGAGGGACGCAGCTTTTCGGCAGGCAAAGTCGCCAGCGGTTCTTCGACAATTCCTTCCACCTCCGCAAGGGTGGGGCGCGGCTCTTCGTAGTAAATCAAGCCAGTGATGAACAACTGCTCACGCTGCGCCTGCTCCAGCGCGGCGATTGCCTGTTGGCGGTTGCGCGGATCATGGCTGCGGTCAAGCTTCTTCAGGCGAATTACGGAACCATCGTGCATGGTTACATCCATGACTTCGCCTTCTGGCGCATCCTCAACCACAATTTCTTCGCGCCCCTGCACATAATCCGGTGAAATTACCTGGATGTCATGGAACGAAATCTGATGTTCCTTGCCGTGCGCGTAGCTCTTGGTCGAACCTTCATGATCGTTGAAAGTCACGCACGGACTGATTATGTCCAGCACAGCAATGCCTTCATGGCGCATGGCTGCTTCGATCAGCGCCTGCACCTGCTTGCTGTCACCAGAGAAACCACGCGCGACAAAGGTTGCCCCGGCAATGATCGCTTCCAGCGCCAGATCAATGGGCGGCAGATCGTTCTTGCCGTAATATTTGAGTACCTGACCTTCGTCAGCCGTCGCGCTGAACTGCCCTTTGGTCAGTCCGTACACGCCATTGTTTTCGATGATATAAACAAAGGGCACGTTACGGCGGATCGCATGTTTGAACTGTCCCATGCCGATACTGCCAGTATCGCCATCCCCGCTGACCGCAATCGCTTTGAGCTGGCGATTTGCCATCAGTGCGCCCGTTGCCACCGAGGGCATACGCCCATGCACGGCGTTGAACCCGTGTGAGCGCCCTAGGAAGTATGCCGGGGTCTTGCTGGAACAGCCAATGCCGCTGAATTTGACAACCTTATGTTGTTCCAGCCCCATTTCGTAGGTGGCGCTGATAATCTGGTTGGAAATCGAGTCATGACCGCAGCCAGGGCATAGGGTACTTTTGCCACCCTTATAGATCTCACGACTGAGACCAAGCGCGTTCACTTTTGGGGGCATGATTACTTCCCTTCCTTCTCTATCTGTTCCATTACGTGCGCATAGATGTAACTCGGTGTGATCGGCAGCCCGTCGCCCAGTGTGAGCGCTTTGACATGGCGCACATCTTCG
>DAOTWP010000266.1:0-10429 GCA_034435675.1 Anaerolineae bacterium | reverse complement strand
AACGCCGCTGCGCGGCTGAGCGAGGGGGAGGGAAAATCCCCGGCAATTGGGTTGCTCCCCGCTCCTGGTGCCGAAGGCACGGTCGGGAGCGGGGTTGGGGGTGAGGGCTGGACAAGGGCAGCGGGTGTCATGCTCATCTTGGTGGACTACTAAGTACAACCAAATTGAAAATGTCGGATGTAGGGGCAGGTCTGAGACCTGCCCCTACGGAACATAATCCCGCGAGATTTCTGTGGTTGTACTTAGTCTATGCCAATTATGCCGTCCAGTGCATAGCGGAGCGAGCGCGGCACACAGTGGCAGGTATGCATGGCTGGCGCTTTTCCCTCGCGTGGCATAGAATGCAGCTGTGTTCGAGTCAACACGCCCGACAACCGAAAGGACCTGCACCCATGTCCCTGCGGATTTTGTTCCCGCTGCTGCTGCTTTTGCCCCTGTTGAGTGCCTGCGGCGGCAGCAGCACCCCCGCCGCCCTGCCCACTGCTGCGGCGACTCTGCCCGCTCAACCCACCCCCACGCCGGAAATACTGACTGCCAGCACCGCCGCACCTGATAGCACAGAATCAGTGGTTGATTTTGCGCCCGGTGTGCAGAGCGCCGTGCCGTTTCAGTTGAGTGTCAGCGGGGATGCCAGCCTGTCGCTGACCGAAGGACTGGCGGAGGTTGTGCAGTACCCCGGCGATGACAATGTACAGACCTATTACGAGCTGTATCTGGGCGACGGCATTTACGCCAATTACGTGACGATCACACTGCCGCAGGATGCCGCCGTGGGTACGCTGCCGTTTGGCGCAGATTATTTCCCGTCCAGCGGCAGCGCAGGCGCGGGCGTTTATCTGGGCGGCGACACGGAATCCGGCACCCAGTATACCGGTGCGCCGCAGGGCAGTATCACCCTGACACGCTTTGACGAACTGGCAGCAGGCAGTTTTACCTTCACGATTGCGCTGCTTAACGAGGGCGGCGAAACGGCGCAGCAGACGATTACGGTCGCGGGCAGTTTTGCCGACGTGCCCGTGCTGCGCTGACCCGGCATTCGACACTAAACCGAACCCATCGCAGCGGGGGGCAGCACACAGCCCCCTAAGAAAAGCAAATTGAAAATGTCGGCTGTAGGGGCAGGTCCCAGACCCGCCCCCCTACGGAAAACAATCCTGCGCGATTTCTGTGGTTGCACCTGGAGCGCCTTTGCGGTTCGATTTAGGATCTATCCGTAAACCCAGACAAGGGCTGCTGTGCTTTAAGAAAATATTCGGATAACGGCACAGCGGACGTGCCGGCGCACGGTAACACGCCCCCTTACCCATCCCAGCGCTCAGTGATGGCGAATCCGCGCTGGCGTGCCTGCTCCACAAAGCGCGTTGCCGGGACTGCCCGCTCCATCGCCCATGCGCCGGGCGGCACGGTGCCGCGTGCGATGAACTCCGCCATGATCGCCGCGTGCCAGCCGGTCAGGCGCTCCATCGCCGTGAAACCCGTCTCCGCGTCATAGCGGTCAATCAGGTCAACCACCAGCGACACGTCTTTGCCGTCCTTGCTGCCCGTGCCCTGCGCGCGCATCACGCACACATCAACCACGCGCTCTACTTCGAGCTGCGGGGCGAGCAGCGCATGGTAAACCGCGCGCGGGATGACTGTCATGCCGAGCGCGACCTCAACAGGGACTTCGCGGAACAGACCGAGGTCCTTAAACGCCCTGAACTGCGCATAATGCCCCGGATAACGGCAGGTCTTGTTCTCGTAAACCTGCAACACGCCTTCATACGTATAGGGCACGGTGGATGTGCCGCCGGAGGTCACAAACGCCTCCAGTTTGCCCACGCCGTCAAACTCGATCACTTCCATCTCGGTCAGCGTGTCCACAGGAGTCACTTTGCCATCGCGCAGCACCAGCGCCTGCCCGTCATATTCGTTGGTCAGCCCGTTGATGTGAAACGAACACTGGTAACCCCAGGGTTCCGGCGGGTTCTGCGGCAGCCCGCCATCCCACAGGCGCACCTCACGCGGGACTGCGCCGCGCCCCTGCAACTGCTCGACCGTGTAAACCCCCAGCGTATTGTTCATGCCGGGACCCATGCCGCAGTCGGGCACAATGGCGATGCCCTGCGCCTTTGCCTGTTCGCTCAGCGCCAACTGTTTGAGCACCGTGTCCGTGTGCCCGCCCAGATCGACCATGTTCGTCTGCGCTTCCAGCGCGGCATGTGTGCAGTCGAGGATGAAGATAAACGGCGTGGCGCACAGGAAGACATCCACCGGCTTGAGCAGTGCCACCAGCGCCTGCCGGTCGCCGGCATTGACCTGCGCGCTGGTCGCCACTTCGCGCCCGATCAGTGTGTTGATGCGCTGCGCCGCGCGTGCCGCAGCATCGGCGTCAGAATCCGCCAGCAGCACACTGGCAGCGCCGCCCCACTTCGCCATGTCATAAGCGGCGGCAATCCCCTGACGCCCGGCGCCGACCACCGCGTAACGATAACCTTCGGACATAAAACCCCCTGCTGAGTACGAAATAGATGCGGCAAAGCACCACCCGATTATAACGCGGCGTCCTGCGCCTGCCGTGTGACCAATTTCACCAGATTCTCATCCTTGTTCCCGTGCGTATTGCCAAACTTGAAAAGAATCTGACGACAACTTCATAAGAACTTCACAAGCACCCGGTAGTATAAAAGTTGTAAAAAGTAAGCACGTCAATGAATTCAACAAACACATTCCGGGAGGAATTCAAGATGCGTAATCTGTCCAAACTGCTTGTCATCGTGGGTGTTCTGCTTTTGGCGCTGGCGCTGGTTGTACCCGCTTTCGCCCAGGATGGCGACGACATGACTGACGACGAAATTCGTGCGGCGATGACGGCGGCGCTGTCACTGCCGGCACAGTGCGCCGAAGACCTGAATGCGCTGGTCACGGCTGAACCGACCGATGGCACGATCTACAACGTTGCCACCGCAGACCTGCCCGCCAGCTGCGCCTCGGTATTCGATGGCGCTGAAGTGACGACCTTCTCCGTCAAGGCATCCAACGGCATCTTCACGCTTAACGGGTTCACGCTCCGCCCGAGCCAGGGTGATTAGCCTTAAAGACGGGACACATTAGCGGCATTGGAGGGCATAGGGTACCTGTGCCCTCTTATGCTATATTGGGGACAGGACTCAGCATTAAGCATAGTCGCTGACGGAAGATGACGACGACACACACAATCCTCGTGATTGAGGATGATGTTAAAACAGCGCGGCTGCTGCGCATGTACCTCGAAGCGGAGCACTACGGCGTACTGCTGGCGCATGACGGGCAGCAAGGGCTGGAACTGGCGCTGAGCACCAAACCAGACTTGATCCTGCTGGATTTGATGCTGCCGGGGCTGGATGGGCGTGAAGTCTGCGCGACCCTGCGCCGCGAGGCAGCGCTGCGCCAGGAAACCGATCTTGCCATCATCATGCTCACCGCCAGAGCCACCGAGGACGACCTGCTGCACGGGCTTGAGCTTGGCGCTGACGATTACATCACCAAGCCGTTCAGCCCGCGTGAGGTGGTCGCCCGTGTGCGCACTGTGCTGCGCCGCACCAGCCGCGCCCCCCGCCCCGAAAGTGCCGAACTGCGCTATGGCAGCCTGCTGATTGACATGCAGCGCTACCGCGTCGAGGTCAACGGCGAACCGATTGAACTGACCCCCAAAGAATTCAAGCTGCTGGAAACGCTGGCGAAAACGCCAGGATATGTGTTCACCCGCGATGCCCTGATCGAAAAAGCATTCGGCTACGATTACGAGGGGATGGCGCGCACAGTGGATGCACATATCATGAATCTGCGCCGGAAAATTGAACCCGACCCCGCCAACCCCACCTACATTCAGACCGTCTATGGGGTGGGCTACCGTTTCATGGAGGCGTCCAATGCTCAATAGTTTGCGGGCACGCTTGCTGCTGCTGACCCTGCTAACGGCAGTGCTGTCCAGCGGGCTGGTGGCGCTGTTTGCCAGCGCCAGCGCTATTGTCGAGTTCAACCGCTATGTGGATGCTGAGCAGACGGCGTTGGATGACCGCATTGGCGAACTGCTGCTGGTGCATTACAGCACGGCGCAAAGCTGGGAGGGCGTGGAACCGCTGGTTGAACAGCTTGCCGCGCTAACCGGGCGGCAGATTACCCTGCTGGACATCAACGGCATGGCGATTGCCCACTCTGCCGCGGGCAGCCAGCAGAATGTCAGCCAGCGCGTGCGCCCCACGCTGCCGGCGGGTATCGTGCTGCCGGGCAGCAGTGATCTGTCGCAGGACCTGTTCGCGCCGGATAACCCGCTGGATGCGCTGCTGGCAGGACGCCGCGACGAATATCTGCCGCTGGAAGTGGATGGTAAAGCGATTGGCAATTACCTGATTGTGCCGGTCACCACCGTTGAAATGGTGCCGATGCAAACAGACTTCAACACCTCGATCAATGTCTCGCTGCTGCTGTCCGCAGGGATCGCCGGGACGCTTGCCGTGCTGCTGGCGAGTGTGCTATCACGTTCGATTCTGCGCCCGGTGGACGCGCTGATTACAGCGGCGGCGGATCTGGGCAGCGGCAATCTCAGCCGGCGTGTGCCTGTGCGCGGCATGGGCCAGATTGGGCAGTTGGCGCGGGCGTTTAACGCGATGGCAAACGCCCTGAGCCAGAATGAAACGCTGCGCCGCAACATGGTCAGTGATATTGCCCACGAACTGCGCACGCCCGTGACCAACCTGCGCGGGTATCTGGAAGCGATGCAGGATGGGCTGCTGCGACCGGATACCGAACAATTGGGGCTGCTGCACGAAGAAGTGCTGCTGCTCAACGACCTGATCGCAGACTTGCAGGACCTGGCGCTGGCAGAAGCGGGGCAGTTGACGCTGGAGCCGGTGGCGCTGCCGCTGGCGGATGCGGTCGCGCAGTCGGTCAGCATTATGCAAGGCACGGCGGCGGCAAAAGGCATTACCCTGCGCGCCGAACTGCCGGACACCCTGCCGGAAGTCCACGCGGATCGCCAGCGCACCGTGCAGATTCTGCGCAATCTGCTGACCAACGCGATAAAATATACGCCCGAAGGCGGCGAAATCGTCGTCACTGCGCAGGTTGAGGCGGCGCAGGTGCAGGTCGCCGTGCGCGATACAGGTATCGGCATCCCCGCAGATAAGCTGCCCTACGTGTTCGAGCGCTTTTACCGCGTCGATTCGGCACGCGGGCGCGACACGGGCGGCGCAGGGCTGGGGCTGGCAATTGTGCGCCAGCTTGTCCAGAACCAGGGCGGCAGCGTGCGCGTGACCAGCGAGGCGGGCAAAGGCAGTACGTTCAGCTTTACGCTGCCGGTTGCGGCATAAGCTGGCAGAGATAGGCGTTTATGGACAACAGGTTTAGAACAAGTCTTCTGCAGGGGGCAGTCGCCTTCGTGCGCCGTTACGATAGGGCATGTTCTATTTCAGGCTAGCCATCAGCTCATCCGCTACAGCAGCGTTGCCAGCACCAGCGCCTGCCGCGACCTACCGACAAGCCCCTGGCGTCACTGCGCTTCCTGCGCCGCCGTATGCGAATAAACCACGCGGCGGCTGATTTCCTCGCGCAGCGTCAGCAGATTGATCGCCGCATCGTAATGCGCATCAAAGACGAAAAATTCTCCGCGGGCGACATAATCGTAGATGTAGTGGTCGGTCTGCGGCGTGGGCACCTGCATTAACTGCATTGGCAGCACCCACATGAGCACCCCTTCCGCGCAGGGTGGTGGGTCGAAAGACGCTACTTCCGCCGCAAACACATAGACAATCCAGTTGTAGTCAGCAGGGCTGGTTTCGGTCAGCACACCGCGCAGGGTCATATCGGGCAGGGTCAGCCCTGCCTCTTCCTGCACCTCGCGCAAAGCGCAGGCAAGCGGGCTTTCGTGCGGGTCGAGCTTGCCACCCACCGGCACATACTTGCCCGCATGGGGCGGCCTGCTGCGCCGCAGCAGCAGATAGCCGCGCGTGCTGTGGAGAATACAAAGTGTAGCAGCTTTTTTGTAGCCCACTGTCGCCCTCCTCATCGAGTCGGTATGCCTATTATACAAAACGTGCGCCGCGTTTTTTTGTCCACATCTCGTAAAAATAGCCCTCGGCGCAGGCAGCATTTTGCACTGCCCGCCCTGTTGCACGCCGATTCAAAGCGCTGTACACTGCCAGCAGCGCCAGAGCAGCCTGGATAACCAAAGGATTCGCTGCCCCATGACCAGCGACAACGACCACCAGAGCGATTACCTTGACCAGCAGATGCGCCATATTCCTGAGCCGGGCACGCCCGTCCGCATGCTGCAAGGTTTGTCCTCCAGCAGCAAACAGGTTCAACTGGACAGCAGCGCCGCGTCCCGCGCCGGATGTGGGCGTTACGGCTGCGTGCTGGCGGTTATTGCCGGGGTACTGCTGCTGATCCTGGCGTGCGGCGGCTCTGTGCTGTTTGTCACCAGCGTCCTGATCGAAGAGACCTGGTTCGTGCCGGGGGACGCCGGGCGCTATGACCCGGTGGCAGGGTTGGACGCCGTGCGCCAGCATGCCGGCGAAGGCGCGCAGTTGTTGTCGATCAGCGCGTGGTATGTGCGCTCTGACGGCACGCTGGACCTCAGCGCCAGTTATAATCCGCGCGTGGTCTACAATTTCTTCCGCGTGGTGCCGCGTCCAGCCGATGCGCCGCCGATTGGCGCGGGGGGGACAACCGGGCTGTGGTACGAACCGGTTGCGGTCAATGTCTACCGTCCCTGGACAATGTGGAATGTGCGCAGCAGCAATAATTCGTACCAGTACCTCAATCTGGGGATGGATCGTGAGTCGGGCAGTGTCACCAGCAGCGCGCCGGGCAGCCTGGCGCCGGAACCCCAGTGCAGTTTCGCTGGATTATGGGCGGTGGCGCTGCGCGAGGATGCCCCGCCGGATGCCGTCGCGATCATTGAATACGATGCCGGAGGCTATGACTTTCGCATTCAGGATACGAACTACCGCTATAGCTTTGACCTGGACTGCAACCTGCTGGGCTGACCGCAGCGTGTTCCGCCGTTTCATCTGCTGTTCACCAACCTGCTAAAGCCGCGTGTGTTCGGAAACGGGGTGGCGCAGGCAGCGGCTGTGCATGGCAATATCAATGGCTGGCAGAACCGTGACTTGCGGTTGGCTGCCGCGCAGCAAAGCGCAGTACGCAACGGTGCAGGCACGCCAGCACGGAGTCGCCATCACCGGGCGCTGGGAGTGGTAGGGGGCGCGCCTGAATGCCAGCACACCCCCAGCCGTTCAGCGTTTACGCGCGGGCAGTAGGCAGCACCGGCTCGTAATGCGCGGGCACGCTGCCGGGCACATCTTCCTGAATCAGGTTTTCCGCGATGATCGACGACGACAGCACGCCGGGCAGCCCTGCGCCGGGGTGTGTGCCCGCGCCGACCAGATACAGGTTGTGGAAATCCTCGCTGCGATTGTGCGGGCGGAACCACGCCGACTGGCGCAGCAGCGGCTGCACGCTGAAGCCCGCGCCCATGCGGCTGTTGAGTTCGCCCTGGAAGTGCAGCGGGTCAATGTAATGCTCCGCGATGATATTCGCCTGCAAGTCGGGCAGGTAGTTGTCTTCGAGGAACTGCATAATCATATCGCGGTACGGTTTCGCCGCTTTCGTCCAGTCCACACCGCTGCCCAGATGCGGCACAGGCGACAGCACATAGAAGCCTTCGCAGCCTTCCGGCGCTATCGAGGGATCGGTCAGCGTGGGCATGTGCAGGTACAGCGAGAAGTCGTCCGCCAGGTGCTTTTTGTTGAACAGGTCGTTCAGCAGTCCTTTGTAGCGCGGTCCGAGGATGATGTTGTGATGTTTTAAGCCCTGATCGCGGTACTGGCGTTTGGTGCCAAAGTAGATCACGAACAGCGACATGCTGTACTTCATCACGCCCATCTTGGCGCGCAGGTAGCGGCTCTGGTAATCCTTGCGGATCAGCTTTTCATACGTGAAGCCTGCATCGGCATTGCAGACAATCTCATCGGCATGCACCACGCTGCCATCCTTCAGCCGCACGCCGGTGACGCGCTTTGCCGACGGGTTGACCAGAATTTCGTCCACTTCGGTGTTCAGGTGGATTTTGCCGCCCAGTTCCTCGAACAGTTTGCCGAACGCGGCGACGACTGCGCCTGTGCCGCCCAGCGCGTACCAGATGCCCCATTCGCGTTCGAGGTAGTGAATCATAGCGTAAATCGAGGGCGAGTCATAGGGGTTGCCGCCGATCAGCAGCGGATGGAACGAGAAACACTGCCGCAGGAAGGGATCCTGAATGTACTGCGACACATACTGGTAGACACTTTTGTATGATTGCAGCTTGAGCAGATCGGGCACGACCTTGAGCATGTCCCACAGCGTCAGGAAGGGCTTGTCTGCCAGTTCGACAAAGCCCTTCTCAAAGATCGCCCGCGTGGTGCCCAGAAAGCGCGTATAGCCATCGGTGTCTGCCGGGTTGATCTGCTCGATCTGTTGGCGGATGAACGCCGAGTCGTTGTTGTAATCGAACTTGCGCCCGTCGTGGCTGAAGATACGGTAGTAGGGGTCGCATTCGACCATCTGGAAGTAGTCTTCGCGCTTTTTGCCCGCCGCCTGCCAGATGTCGTCGAACATGAACGGCGCGGTGATGACGGTCGGTCCGCCGTCGAACTTGAAACCGTTGATCTCATAGACGTAGGCGCGCCCGCCGAGTTTGTCGCGCTTCTCGTACAGCTCCACGTCGTGCCCGCGCGCTGCCAGCCGCACTGCCGCGCCCAGCCCACCAAAGCCGCCGCCGATGACGATGATTTTTTTCTTCATGACTTTCCTGCTTTCCTGCCCTCACCAGTGTAGGTGATCTGATTCTGTGAATGGGTTTGTGCCATTTTGCACAGTTTACAGCGGATTGCGCTCTTGGGGGTGTGCTCTGAGCGCCTGCTCATCATTTCTTTAGCGCGGGGTCATGGATCGCGTTTGTGATAATCGTCACTTGCAGAATATTAAAATTAAGCTTACGCTGGGTCAAAGCGGTGCTAGCCAACATCCTTTTACACGCTATGGAGGTCACATGGTGCGCATCCGTCAACCCAGGGGACATTTTTTAGCGCTGGTCATCCTGACCAGCCTGCTGATTGGTCTGTTTCCCGCTCTTGCTCAGGACACATCCGGAACACCCGATGTGCCACCGTTTGGTACACCGGGACCGTATGCAGTCGGCTATCGCCAGTTCATGCTTGATGCTGCTGATCTGCCGCGCACGGGTTCTATCTGGTATCCGGCAATTCAACCCGATGGCGTCGCAGCAGCGGTAACTTATGACTTTGGTGCCGGCGATTTTTTGCCGCCGGAGATGAATCTGCTGGAAGGGCACGCGCTGCTGGACGCTGACCCGCTGCTGGACGGCGCGCCTTACCCACTGATTATTTCGTCGCACGGACATACCTTCAGTTACTTTGTCAGCGCCTATCAATTTGAGCATCTCGCCTCACACGGATTCGTCGTCTATGCTTTCGACCACAGCTATGATCCCTTCCGCGACCTGTTCATGGTGCCGGAGCAGCAGTTGATCGCACAGACAATTGACAGCATGGTGATGCGGCTGTTCGATATTACAGCGGCGATTGATTTTGTTGAGCAGTTGACGGCGGAGGGTGAACTGGCGGGTCTGGTTGATCTGGAGCACATCGGCGTTCATGGGCTGTCCTACGGGGGCTATACGGCAGTGATGCAGACCGGGGTTCGCTTCGATTTCAGCGCGGCGCAGACGTACTGCGCGGAAACGACGACCTTCGCCGGGATAGCCGAAGCTGCCTGTGACCTGTATGGTGAAGACATCGCCGCGCTGGAAGCGCATCTGGCAGAACTCGCAGGGGTTGACCTTGCTGCCGGGGGGTGGCCCTCGCTGGCGGATCCGCGTGTGGATGCTGCCGCAGCGCTCGTGCCGGGCGGCGGACTGTCCCTGATTGCTGACGCGGGGCTGGCATTTGGGGATAAGCCGCTGCTGATGCTCGTCG
This sequence comes from Anaerolineae bacterium, assembly GCA_034435675.1. Taxonomy (GTDB): domain Bacteria; phylum Chloroflexota; class Anaerolineae; order Aggregatilineales; family Phototrophicaceae; genus DAOTWP01. Next base: position 434 of record DAOTWP010000266.1, on the reverse strand, counting down.
CAGGGGGTGAACGGCGCTTTCACGAAGAGACTTCTCTGCGGGTCTGGACGCATACCGTGAGCAGCATGGAAGCGATGGTGATCTTTGATGGCGCGCACCATGCCTTTGCCATGCAGTGTACGCCCGGCATGGTTGAGAACTGGCGCGTTTGCATCGAGCCAATCTGGGAGACGACCATCGCCTATCCGCTGAGCAACCACTTTGTCACAGCGTTTTTCCGGGCGCTGCTGCTGGATGATGCCGCAGCACGTGCCGCGCTCGCAGCGGATGCTGTTGACTTCCCCGACATCCTGTATCAGGCGCGTGGTTTTTGATCACGCGATGATGACAGGAATTGAACCCGCCGCAAGCTACGCGATTTTAATCGCAGTAGATAGGCGGGTTTCTCGTTTGGCTTTAGCCGAAATGTTATTGCAGAATACGAGAGAGTATGC